>DASQNF010000159.1:0-11179 GCA_035645115.1 Thermoleophilaceae bacterium
GTGTCCCGATCGGGCGCGTCCCAGAACATCGACGAGCCACACTCCCCGCAGAACCCCCGCCGCGCACGGGCGTCGCTATCGGGGCTGTCGATCCAGCGCAGCCCACGGCGCTCGCGCATGACGAGATCCTCCCGCGACGCAGCGGTGGCCGGACAAGGCGCGCCATGCCAGCGCAGGCACTCCGAGCAATGACAGACCACAACGTCCCGCAGCGGCCCACGCAACTCGAACCGAACCGCCCCACAAAGACACCTTCCAAATGACCCCATGCGGGAGACTAGGGGCGCGACCGTAGGGGCGTCGCGAGCGCGGGTGGCGGGCAAGGCAAACTTTCGCACCCCGAGCCCGCGAGGGTGTGCGAAGGAAACTTGCCCGACAGGACCCGCGCCCTGGGCAGGGGGCCCTAAAAGGGGCGCTAGCCGACCTCAGCCTCTTCACGCCCCTGCAACCGATCGCGCCCACGCTGAACCGCAGCGATGAACTTGGTCAGGTTGACCTCGAGCGTGTTGAGGATGTCGTCCGCGTAGTCCTCGGCGCCGAGCCGGATCTCGCGCTCGCGAGCGCGCGCGTCCTCGATGATCTCGTCCGCCTGGCGCTCGGCCTGCTTGACGATCTCCTCCTCGGAGATCAGCCGGATCTGCTCCTCGCGCGCCTCCTTGATGATGCGCTCGGCCTCGCGCTTGGCCTCGGCGAGCATCTCCTGGCGCTCCTTCACGATCCAGCGCGCCTGCTTGATCTCCTCGGGGATCGTGGCGCGCATCTGGTCGAGGATGTCGTAGACCTCCTCCTTGTCCACGCGCACCTGATCCGTCAACGGCACGGGCTTGGCGTTGTGGATCGTGTCGTCGAGCTTGTCGATCAGGACGAGAACATCCATAGGCGGTTCCTCAGTTCTTCACCGCTTGAGCTCTTCCTGCAAGCGCGCGGCCACCGGGTCCGGCACGAGGCCGCTCACGTCGCCCCCGAACATGGCGATCTCCTTCACTCCGCTGGAGCTCAGGAAGCTGAATTGGGGGGCGCTCATCAGGTAGATGCTTTCAATGTCGGGGGCGAGCTTGCGGTTCAGCTGGTTCATCTCGAACTCGTACTCGAAGTCCGAGATCGCCCGCAAACCCTTGACGATCGCCTTTGCCCCGTTCTCACGGGCGAAGTCGACGAGCAGGGTATCAAAGGGTTTTACCTGCACATTGCCGTATTCCGCGACCTCGGTCTCGATGAAGCCCACGCGCTCGTCGGCGCTGAAGAGCGTCGCCCGCTTGCGCACCGGCTGGTTCACGACGCCCACGACCAGCTGGTCGAACACGTGAGCGGCGCGTCCGATGATGTCGAGGTGCCCGAACGTGATCGGGTCGTACGAGCCGGGGCAGACGGCCGTGCCGCCGTTCCTCTCAGGTTCCATGGATCGCGATCCGGGTGTCCCCGTAGCTGCGCTCGCCGATCAGCGGGAGCGTGAGGGTCAGCGGCGTGCGCTTGTCGGATTCGGTCACGATGCGGGCGTCTTCGGTCACGAGCCCCCGCAGGCTCTGGGAGAGCGGAACGGCCAGACGGGACGCGGAATCATATGGCGGGTCGACGAAGACGAGGTCGAAGGCGTCCTGCACCCGAGCGAGGAAGCGCAACACGTCCTCGCGCCGGACCTCCGCAGTGAGGCCGCCGATAGCGTCGAGGTTGCGCCGGATCACGGCCGCCGCGCGCGCGTCGCGTTCCACGAACAGGGCCGAGGCGGCGCCGCGGGAGAGCGCCTCGATCCCGAGCGCCCCCGAGCCTGCGAACAGGTCGAGCACGCGAGCCCCCGACACGTCTCCGAGCATCGAGAAGAGCGCCTCTCGCACGCGGTCGGCCGTGGGCCGCGTGCGCGCTCCCCTGGGGGCGTGCAGCCGGCGGCCCTTGAACTCGCCGGCGACGATCCTCATGCCGGGATCGGGTCGAGCTCGGGCCCGAAGCGGGCGACGACGGCCTCGCGCAGCAGCGTGTGCTCCGCGAGCTCGAGCCCGGGGTCGTCGATCAGCAGCGCGTCGGCGCGGTCGCGCGCGCGGACGAGCAGCTCGGTGTCCTCGGGCAGCCGCGCCACCCGGAACTCCGGCAGGCCGTGCTGGCGGGTGCCGAGCACCTCGCCGGCGCCGCGCAGCTCGAGGTCGATCTCGGCGAGACGGAAGCCGTCGCGCTCGCGGGCGATGGCCTCGAGCCGTGGCAGCTTCGGATCGCCGAACAGGATGCACAGCGACGGGTGCTCGCCGCGCCCGACGCGGCCACGCAGCTGGTGGAGCTGCGACAGGCCGTAGCGCTCGGCCGCCTCGATCAGCATCACAGTCGCGTTCGGCACGTCGATCCCCACCTCGATCACGCTGGTGGCCACGAGGACGTCGGCCTCGCCGGCGGCGAAAGCCTCCATCGCAGCGGCCTTCCGCTTGGACGGCATCTGGCCGTGGATCAGCTCGACCCGCTGCCGTGCGAACTCGGTGGCGCGCAGGCGCTCGTACTCGACCGTGGCGGCGGTGGCCTGGAGCGCCTCGGACTCCTCGACCAGGGGGCAGACGACGAAGCACTGGCGCCCCGCCGCGATCTCCTCGCGGATGCGCGCGTAGGCGCGCGCCCGGGCGCTGGCGCCGTCGACCACGAAGGTCTCCACCGGCCGGCGGCCCTTCGGCAGCTCGCGCAGCACGGTGGCGTCGAGGTCGCCGTAGGCGGTGAGCGAGAGCGTGCGGGGGATCGGCGTGGCGGTCATGTGCAGCACGTGCGGGGCGAGCCGCGGGACGGCCGCGGCCGGGACCCCCGGGAGCGCAACCACGGTCTCCGCCGAGGCCTTGGCGTCGAGTGCCGCGCGCTGGCGCACGCCGAAGCGGTGCTGCTCGTCCACGACCACCACGGCGAGCGCGCGCAGCCGCACGTCGGGCTCGATGAGGGCGTGGGTGCCGACGACGACCCCGAGCTGGCCGCTCGCCAGCCGGCCGAGCAGCTCCCGCCGCCGGGCAGCGGGCGTGGAGCCGGTGAGCAGCTCCACGGGCAGCTGACCGCCGAGCAGCGAGTCGAGCGTGCGGTGGTGCTGCTCGGCGAGCGTCTCGGTGGGGGCCATCAGCGCGGCCTGCGCGCCGTTCTCCACCGCCCTGAGCATCGCGTGCAGGGCCACCACCGTCTTGCCGCTCCCGACCTCGCCCATCAGCAGCCGCTGCATCGGCCGCTCGCGGTCGAGATCGGAGTCGATCGCGTCGATCGCGCTCAGCTGGTCGCCGGTGAGCTCGAACGGGAGCGCCCGGCGCCAGCGCTCGACGACCACGCCGCGCGCGGCGAGCGGGTGCGCGCGGCGGCCCTCGCGGCGAGCGCGGCGGCGGCCGGCCAGGGCCAGCTGGAGCAGGAACAGCTCCTCGAAGGCGAGCCGGCGCCGGGCGCCCTCCTCGTCCTGCTCGCGGTCGGGGAAGTGCGCAGCGGCGAGCGCCGCGGCCCGGTCGGCCAGCCGTTCCTCCGCCCGCAGCCGGCCGGGGAGCGGCTCCACCACGTCGAAGATGCGCGGATACGAGTCCCAGATCAGCTGGCGCAGGCGTGCCGCGGTTATGCCCTCGGTGGCCGGGTGAACGGGCACGAGCCCGACGGTGTGCACGGGGGCGCCGCCGTTCGCCCCGGCGCCGAAGAGCTCGTGCTCCGCCACCCAGAACTCCCCGGCGCGGCGCAGCTTGCCGTGCAGGAGCAGCTGAGCCCCCTCGCCGAGTTGGCGCGCGAGCCAGGGCTGGTTCCACCAGACCGCCAGGAGCGGCCCGCTCTCGTCGGCCACGCGCGCCTCCACGCGCTTCCTGCGGCGGTCGCGCATCGGCCGCACGCTCACCGAGCGCACGGCCACCGCCACGGTGGCCTCCTCGCCGACCATCAAATCGGCCACCCGACGCACGTCGCGGCGGTCGCGGTGCGAATGCGGCAGGTGCTCGAGCAGGTCCCCGAGCGTCTCGATCCCGAGGGCCGCGAGCGCCTTGGCCGCCGCGCCCTTGACTCGCACGGGCTCGAGCAGCGCGCTCGGATGGGGAAGCGAGCGCAGCTCGGCCGCCGCGATGTCGGCGCGGGTCAGCTCCCGGGCGGATGCGAAGTGGCGGGGCACCGACCGCACATGATCGCCGGGGCGGCGGCGGGCTCCGGCCCGCGGTCCGCGCTCACTCGGCGCACAGCAACCACCACCAGGCGGGCTGGCCGCCTTCGTGGAACTCCATCTCCACGCCGTCCGGCAGCTGGGCCTCGACCGCTTCGCGGCCGAGCGGCGGGCCGTCCCCGGCGATACAGGTGAGCAGCTCGGCGCCTGCGGCGATCCGCTCGAGCGTTGCGGCGAGGGTCGCGGCGGGGTCCCCCCACGCCACGAGCTCGCCGCCGGCGTAGCCCACCGCCTCGCCCGCGCTGAAGCGGCCCTGGGCATCGTCGCGCGCGGCCGGCGCCACGCCGCCCAGCCTGAGGGCGTCGGCGGCCTGCCCGACGGCGCGGGCGTTGCGCTCGCTGCCGGCGCCCGGGTCGAACGCCAGCAGCGCGGCGAGCCCCTCCTGGGGGGCGGTCGTGGGCACGACCCTGGCCGGCTTCTCCGATAATCCTGCGGCGCGCTCCGCCGCCAGGATCACGTTCGGGCTGTTCGGCAGCACGATCGCCTCGGCGCCGGGGGCCGCGTGGATTCCGGCGAGCAGCTCGTAGGTCGAGGGGTTCATCGTGGCCCCGCCGTCCACCACGAGCACGCCGAGCTCCTCGTAGAGCCGCTTGACGCCGGCCCCGCTCGCGACCGCCACCACCGCACACGCCTGCTGCTCGACGGCGGCACCCGCGCCGGCCAGCCTCGCGCTTCGCTCCGCCACCTGCTCGTGCATGTCCGCCACGTCGAAGCGCGACACCTCCCCGACCGGCTCGAACAGCGCCACCGCCCTGTCGGGCGTGTCGGTGTGCACGTGCACGCGCAGCGTTCGCTCGTCGCCCACCACCAGCACGGAGTCGCCGATGTCCTCGAGCAGGGGCGTGAAGCGCCCGGCGTCGAGCGCCTCGCCGGTGACCGCGAAGTTCGTGCAGAAGCGGAAGCTCGAGGACTCGTGCTCGGGGCGGTGCAGCGCCACCGGTGCGTACTGGTGCGCGAGCTCGGGCGCGGCCTCGCCGCGCAGCGCGGCGAGGCAGCCGGCGACGAGCACGGTCAGGCCGTAGGCGCCGGCGTCGACGACGCCGGACTCGCGCAGGACCGCCAGCTGCTCGGGGCCGCGCTCCACGGCCTCCTTGGCCGCCTCGAGCGCGTTCTCGAGCACCTCGGCGAGCAGCGCGTCCTGCTCCTGCGGCGAGGCGTCCGGCCCGAGCCGCTGCCTGTCCATGTGGGCGAGGTCGTGCGCCACGCGCCGGGCCATGGCGCGCACCGCGGACAGCATCGTCCCCTCGGCCGGGTCGCGTACCGACGCGTAGGCGGCGTCGGCCGCTCGCGCGAGCGCGGCCGACACGAGGATCGGGTCCACGAGCTCGCCCGGCCGGGAGGCGAGCTCCTCGGCCGCGCCGCGCACGATCTGCGACAGGATCACGCCGCTGTTGCCGCGCGCGCCGAGCAGCGCGGCGCGTGCGACGGCCCTCACGATCGCGTCGCGGCCGGTCACGTCGACCGGGTCGCCGTCCATCCGGTCGAGCTCCTTGACCACCGCCCTGAGGGTGAGCGCCATGTTGTCCCCGGTGTCGCCGTCGGCCACCGGGAACACGTTCAGGTCGTTCACCTCCTGGCGGCGGCTCTCGAGCTCGGCCAGCGCGGCGGCCACCACCCGCCGGAAACGGAGCAGGCTCTCGTCCGGCACGGGCGGCTCGTCCTCAGACGTGCTTGAGGACCTTGCCGGCCTTGAGGCAGCGCGTGCAGACGTACTCGCGGCTGGGCGCGCCGCCGACGGAGATGCGCACCTTCTGGAGATTCGGGTTGAAGCGCCGCTTGGTGGCCACCATCGAGTGGCTGCGGCTGTGCCCGAACGAGGGGCCCTTCCCACACACGTAGCAGACCTTCGGCACGGCGCGTCAGGCTAGCAGCAGGCTCCGCGCCGCCGTGAGCGCCGAGACGATCCCCGCGCGGTCCACGTCGAGGTGGGTGACGGCCCGCACGCGCCCGTCGGGGGTGCCGCTCAGCTCCACGCCGCGCTCGGCCATCTGGGCGACGAAGCCGTCCGGCGCCGTGAAGATCACGATGTTCGTCTCGGGCGCCACCACCTCGCAGCCGAGCTCCGCCAGCCCGTCGGCGAGCACGCGCGCGTGCTCGTGGTCCTCGGCGAGTCGCTCCACGTGATGGTCGAGCGCGTGCAGGCAGCCGGCGGCGACGATGCCGGACTGGCGAAACGAGCCGCCCATCATCTGCTTCCAGCGCCAGGCCTCGGCGATCAGCTCGCGCGAGCCGGCGAGCGTCGCGCCCACCGGCGCGCCGAGGCCCTTCGTGAAGTCGATCCAGGCGCTGTCGAAGCCGCCCGCGAAGCCCGCGGCCGGGAAGCCCGACGCCACCACGGCGTTCATCAGGCGCGCGCCGTCCATGTGCGCGCGCAGGCCGTGCTCGCGCGCCACCCCGAGCACCTCGCGCACCCGCTCGAGCGGCCATACGCGCCCGCCGCCCATGTTCGTGGTCTGCTCGACCGACACGAGCCGGGAGCGCGGCAGGTAGCGGCTCGGCGGGCGGATCGCGGCGGTGAGCTGCTCGGCGCCGAAGATGCCGCCGTCGCCGTCGAGCGCGTGGATCATGAGCGCCGCGTTCTGGGCGGGCCCGCCCGCCTCGGCGATGATCGGGTGGGCGCTGCGGTCGAGGATCAGCTCGTCGCCGCCGGGCCGAGCGTGCAGGCGAAACGCGATCTGGTTGCACATCGTCCCGCTCGGCAGGAACAGGGCGGCCTCGTGTCCGAGCAGCTCGGCCACCCGTTCCTGGAGCCGGTTGGTGGTGGGGTCCGCGCCGCGCTGCTCGTCCGCCACCTCGGCCGAGGCGATGGCGCGGCGCATCGCGTCGGTGGGGCGGGTCTGGGTGTCCGAGTAGAGGTTGACCACGGCGAGCGCTCAGCCTCGGGTCAGCTCGCGGCGAAGCGCGGCCATGCGCAGTATCGCGTGGGCGGCGTCCTCGCCCTGGTGTCGCTTGCCGCCGCCCGTGCGTGCGAGCGCCTGCTCCATCGTGTCCACGGTCAGCACCCCGAACGCGCACGGGACCCCGGTGTCGAGCGCCACCCGCGAGATCCCGCCGGCCGCCTCGGCGCAGACGAATTGGTAGTGGTCGGTCTCCCCGCGGATCACGGCGCCGAGGCAGGCGACGCCGGCGTAGCGACCGGACTCGGCGCAGTAGCGGGCGGCGAGCGGCAGCTCGAACGCCCCCGGCACCTCGTGCACGTCGAGCGTGGCGCCGGCGGCCTCGATCACGCGCTGGGCTCCGTCCACCAGCCGGGCCGCGAGCTCCTCGTAGAAGCGCCCCACGCAGGCCGCGTAGCGGTCGCTCAAGCCTTGCCCTTCCGGTCCTTCATGCGCTCCTCGTGGATCATCTCCTCGTCGAACGCGAGCCCCTGGTGGTGGAGCAGGTGGCCGAGGCGCGCCTTCTTCGCGCGCAGGTAGTCGCGGTTGTGCGCGCCCGGCGGGTGCTCGATCGGCACCTGATCGGTCACCGTGAGCCCGTAGCCCTCGAGGCCCACGATCTTCTTGGGGTTGTTCGTGAGCAGCCTGATCGAGCTGAGCCCGAGGTCGACCAAGATCTGCGCGCCGATCCCGTAGTCGCGCAGGTCGGCCGGCAGGCCGAGCTCGAGGTTGGCGTCCACGGTGTCGCGGCCGTCCTCCTGCAGCTTGTACGCGCGCAGCTTGTTGAGCAGGCCGATCCCCCGGCCCTCCTGGGCGAGATAGAGCAGCACGCCGCAGCCCTCCTCCTCGATCCGCGCGAGCGCGTCCTCGAGCTGCTGTCCGCAGTCGCAGCGCAGCGAGTGGAAGACGTCGCCTGTGAGGCACTCGGAGTGCACGCGCACGAGCACGTCGTCCTCGCCGGCGACCTCGCCCTTGATCATCGCCACGTGGTGCTTCTCGTCGAGCAGCGAGCGGAAGCCCACCACCCGGAACTCGCCGTAGCGCGTGGGCATCCCGGCCTCGACCACCCGTTCGATCAGCTTGTCGTTGCGCCGCCGGTAGGCGATCAGGTCCGAGACCGTGATCATCTTCAGCCCGTGCTTGGCGCAGTAGCGGGCCAGGTCCGGCACGCGCGCCATCGTGCCGTCGTCGTTCAACACCTCGCAGATCACGCCCGACGGGTTGAGGCCCGCGAGCCGGGCGAGGTCCACCGCCGCCTCGGTCTGCCCGGTGCGCTCGAGCACGCCTCCGGCCTTGGCCTTGAGCGGGAAGATGTGGCCGGGCTGGACCAGGTCCTTGGGACCGGAGCTCGGGTCGATCGCCACCTGGATCGTGTGCGCGCGGTCGTGGGCAGAGATGCCGGTGCTGACTCCCTCGCGCGCCTCCACCGCCACCGTGAACGCGGTCTCGAACTTGCTCTCGTTCTTGGCCGCCATCAGGTCGAGGCCGAGCTCGTCGCAGCGCTCGGGCGTGAGCGCGAGGCAGATCAGCCCGCGACCGTGGGTGGCCATGAAGTTGATCGCGTCCGGCGTGGCGAACTGAGCCGCGAGCGTGAGATCGCCCTCGTTCTCGCGGTCCTCCGCGTCGCAGACCACCACCATCCTGCCGGCGCGGATGTCCTCGATCGCCTCCTCGATCGTGCTGAACGGCGGGTTCGTCATGCCCGCACCATCAGCTTCTCCACGTACTTGGCGAGCACGTCGACCTCCAGGTTGAGGGTCCTGCCGGGCCCGGCCTCCCCGAGCGTGGTGCGCTCGAGCGTCTCGGGGATCAGCGCGACCTCGAAGGCTTCGTCGTCCACGGCCGACACGGTGAGCGACACGCCGTCCACGGCGATCGAGCCCTTCTCTACCACGTAGCGGAGCGTCCCCGGCGGGGCGGTCACGCGCAGCACGCTCGCGAAGCCCTCCGCGCGCACGGACTCCACCGCGCCCACCGCGTCCACGTGGCCCTGCACCACGTGGCCGCCGAGCCGGTCGCTCGCGCGCAGCGGAAGCTCGAGGTTGACGGCGTCCCCCACGCCGAGCGGGCCCAGCGAGCTGCGCCGCAGCGTCTCCTCCATCACGTCCGCGGAGAAGCCGCGGGCGTCCGGCTCGCGGGCCGTGAGGCAGACGCCGTTCACGGCCACCGAGTGGCCCTGGCGGAGCTCGGCGGCGAACTCGCTGCGGATGCGAAGGCGCGCGCCGGCGACGCCGCGCTCGAGCGACTCGACCGTGCCGGTCCCAGCCACGAGCCCGGTGAACAACTCACCACTCCTTCAGCCGCGCGGTGATCAGGACGTCGTCCTCGATGCGCTCGGCCTCGACGGCGAGGGCACGGGCGCCGCCCGCGATCTGTTCCACGCCGATGCCCTCTACTGCGGTCTTCGCCTTCGCGCCACCGAGCAGCAGCGGCGCGACGAAGATGCGCGCCTCGTCGAGCTCGTGCGCCTCCAGGAACGCGCCCGCGAGGTGGGGGCCGCCCTCGAGCAGCAGCGACTGGACCTCGCGCGCTCCCAGCTCGTCGAGGGCGTGCGCCGCGCGGGCCGACTCGTTCTCGCCGGTGGCCACGATCACGTCCACGCCGGCGGACTGGAGCGACTCCGTCGAGGTCCTCGACGCGGCCCGGGAGCACACCACCACGACCGGCACCTCGGCCACGCCCCGCACGAGCTTCGAGCCGAGCGGCAGGCGCGCCTCCGAGTCGAACACCACGCGCAGCGGCTGGCGTGCCACGCCCTCGATGCGGGCGGTGAGCTGGGGGTCGTCGGCGAGCGCGGTGCCGATCCCGATGGCCACCGCGTCGGACTCGGCGCGCCAGCGGTGGGCGCGGGCGCGGCTGGCCTCGCCCGAGATCCACTGCGAGTTGCCCGTGCGCGTGGCGACCTTGCCGTCGAGCGTCATCGCCGACTTGAACACCACCAGGGGTCGACCCGTGCGCGCGTGCTTGCGGAAGGGCTGGTTGAGCAGCCGCGCGGCCTCGGCGATCTCGCCGTCCACGAAGGTGACGTCGAGGCCCTCGTCGCGCAGGATGCCGGGCCCGCGGCCCGCGGCCTTCGAGGTCGGGTCCTCGGAGGCGATCACCACGCGGGCGATCCCGGCCTCCACGATCGCCTCGGTGCAGGGCGGGGTGCGCCCGTGATGGGCGCAGGGCTCGAGCGACACGTACAGCGTGGCCCCGGCCGGGTCCTCGACGCAGGCCGAGAGCGCCATCCGCTCGGCGTGCGCCTCCCCGGGCGGCTGGGTCACGCCCTCGCCGATCACACGCCCGGCCTTGACGATCACGGCGCCGACCATCGGGTTCGGGCTCGTCTGTCCCCGAGCGCGGGCGGCCAGCTCGAGGGCCCTCTTGAGGTGTGGCGCGTCGCGCGCTGTGGCCGTGATCTCAGGCATTACGAAGGGCGCTCGCTGGCCGGATTGACTCGCGAGTCAACGATACCAGCGGGCCTGCGGGGCCCCGCGGCTAGGGTGCCCCGCGCATGCACCGCCCGCTGCTCGCCGTGATCCTGCTGGCCGGACTCGCGATGCGGCTCTGGAACGTCGACCACGGGCTGCCGTTCGTGTACTCGATCGACGAGGGATCGCACTTCACGAGCCGCGCGGTGGAGATGTTCTGGCAGGACCTCGACCCCGGCTACTACCAGAACCCGGCCGCCTACACCTACCTGCTGCACCTGCTGCTGCGAGTGCTCTACGGCCCGCTCGGCTTCCTGTTCGAGCTCCCGTTCGGGAACGTCACCGAGCAGTTCGACAAGGACCCCGCGGAGATCTGGATCGCCGCGCGGGCGCTCGCGGCCGTGCTCTGCATGGCGGGGGTGGCGGCCACCTACTGGGCGGGGCGGCGGATCTGGGGGGTGCGCGAGGGCCTGGTGGCGGCGGCGCTGGTCTCCTTCGCGTTCCTGCCGGTGGCCTACTCCCGGGTCGCCGTGACCGACGTCGGCGCGCTGCTCGGAGTGGCGCTCGCGCTCGGCTTCGCCGTGCGCGCTCGCGAGCGCGGCCGGCCGGCGGACTTCGCCCTGGCCGGGGTCGCCGCCGGCGTGGCGGTGGCGTTCAAGTACACGGCGGGGCTCGTGCTGGTCCCGCTCGGGATCGCCGCGCTCGCGCGGGCGCGCACGGAGCTGCTTCGCGCCGGGGCGGGGCTCGCCCTTGGCGCC
>DASQNF010000160.1:0-1889 GCA_035645115.1 Thermoleophilaceae bacterium
GTGGAGACCCCGGCGTTCGAGGATACCGCGTTGTTCGCACGCGGGGTGGGGGAGTCCACCGACATCGTCCAAAAGGAGATGTTCACGTTCGAGGACCAGGGCGGGCGCTCGCTCACGCTGCGCCCGGAGGGCACGGCGGGCATCTGCCGCGCCTATGTCGAACACGGCATGCACAAGCTCCCGCAGCCGGTGCGGCTCTGGTACTGGGGGCCGTTCTTCCGCCACGAGGCGCCGCAGGCGGGCCGCTTTCGCCAGTTCGCCCAGGTGGGCGCGGAGACGCTCGGCAGCCACGAGCCCGCCGCCGACGCCGAGCTGATCGTGCTGCTCGCGAGCCTGCTCGACCGGGCCGGCTGCACCGGGCTGCGACTGCGGCTGGCGAGCCTCGGCACGGCCGCCACCCGGCGCGAGTACCTCGAGGAGCTGAAGGCGCACCTGCGCTCGCACCAGTCGGAGCTGCCGCCACAGGTGCGCGAGCGGATCGAGCTGAACCCGCTGCGCGCCTTCGACTCCGACGACGAGGGCGCCAAGGGCGTGATGGCGGAGGCGCCCAAGCTGCTCGACCGGCTTGCCGACGACGACGCCGAGCACTTCGCCGAGGTGCGCGCGCTGCTCGGCGCCGCCGGGATCGAATACGAACTCGACCCGGCACTCGTGCGCGGGCTCGACTACTACACGCGCACGGTGTTCGAGTTCACGAGCGACGCGCTCGGCGCGCAGTCGGGGGTGGCCGGCGGCGGGCGCTACGACGGCCTGGTGGAGCTGCTCGGGGGGCAGCCCACGCCGGGCGTGGGTTGGGCTGCCGGCATCGACCGGATCCTGCTCGCCCAGGGCCCGGGGCTGACCGAGCACCGGGCCCGCGCTGGCCCTCGCGTGTATGTAGTGCCGGCGGACCCCTCGGAGCGCCGGCGCGCCTTCGCCGTCATGGCCGAGCTGCGGCGGGAGCTCGAGTGGGTCGAGCTCGAGCTGGCCGGACGCTCGCTGAAGGGCGCCTTGCGCCAGGCCGACCGGGCCGGCGCGCGCTTTGTCCTGATCGTCGGAGCGGAGGGGGGAATGGAGCTGAAGGACATGAGGAGCGGCGAGCAGCGAGCCGTGGCCGACGCGGCGGAGGTGGCGGGCGCTGTGGGCGCCGGGGAAGCCGGCTCGTGAGGTCGCCGCGCGCCAACGCCTACCGCACGCACTGGGCCGGCGAGCTGCGCGCCGGCGACGCCGGCAGGCAGGTGCGCGCGGCCGGCTGGGTGCACCGCCGCCGTGACCACGGCGGTCTGATCTTCATCGACCTGCGCGACCGCACCGGCCTGCTCCAGCTCGTGTTCCGCCCGGAGGAGGCGCCCGAGGCGCACGCTGCGGCGGGCGCCCTGCGCGCGGAGGACGTGATCAGCGTGAGCGGCGAGCTGGTGACGCGCGAGGCCGCCGCAATCAACCCCGACCTTCCCACCGGCGAGGTGGAACTGGTGGCCGCCGAGCTCGACCAGCTCGCCGACTCGAAGACCCCGCCCTTCCAGGTCGACGAGGACGATCCGGTGGGCGAGGAGCTGCGCCTGCGCTACCGCTATCTCGACCTGCGCAAGGAGCGCATGCGCGACAGGATGGTGCTGCGCCACGACGTGGTCAAGGCGATCCGCGACCACCTCTCCGAGGAGGGGTTCCTCGAGATCGAGACGCCGATCATGACGCGCTCGACTCCCGAGGGAGCGCGCGACTTCCTGGTGCCGAGCCGGCTCGTGCGCGGCTCGTGGTACGCGCTCCCCCAGTCGCCGCAGCTCTTCAAGCAGCTGCTGATGATGGGCGGGCTCGAGCGCTACTTCCAGATCGCGCGCTGCTTTCGCGACGAGGACTTCCGCGCGGACCGCCAGCCCGAGTTCACCCAGCTCGACCTGGAGATGGCGTTC
>DASQNF010000161.1:0-7646 GCA_035645115.1 Thermoleophilaceae bacterium
GACGACGACCCGTTGCGGGTGGCCGAGAACCGCCGGCGCGTGGCCGCGCGCGCCGGCGTGGCGGCCGAGCGGGTGGCGATGAGCTGGCAGGTTCACGGCGCCGAGCTGCTCGAGTGGCACGCGCCGCCGCCGGAGCGGGCCTACGCGGAGCCGGGCGGCAAGGACCTGCCAAAGGTGGACGGCCACCTCACCTCCCAGCCCGCGCTCGGGGTGCTCGTGCTCGTGGCCGACTGCTATCCGGTGGCGCTCTCGGACGGGCGCAGGGCGGCGATGCTCCACTGCGGTTGGCGCCCGCTCGCGGAGGGCATCCTCGAGCGGGCGGTAGCTCGCTTCGACTCGGTGCCGCAGGCGGCCGTCGGGCCGGGGATCGGCGGCTGCTGCTACGAGGTGGGCCCCGAGGTGCTCGAGGCGTTCTCCGGCCTGGAGGGCGTGGCGGACGGGCGGATGCTCGACCTGCGCCGCGTGATCGACGCCAAGCTCGCCGCGGCCGGCGTGCGGGAGGTGCGTCACGTGGAGCGCTGCACGAGCTGCGAGCCGGAGCTCTACTTCTCCCACCGCCGCGACCGCGGCGTGACCGGAAGGCAGGCGGGCTTGTGCGTCCTGAGCGGGTGAGGGAGAACCTCGAGCGCGTCCGTGAGCGAATCGGCCCGGACGTTGAGGTCCTGGCGGCCGTGAAGTACGTGGACTCGGTGGCCCTGCCGGCGCTGGCCGAGGCCGGCATCGTGCTGGTGGGGGAGAACCGCGCGCAGGAGCTGGCCGCCAAGCAGGATCTCCACGGCGAGCTCTTCACATGGGACTTCATCGGCGCGGTCCAGAGCCGCAAGCTCAAGGAGATAGCGCCGCGGGTGCGGCTGATCCACTCGATCGCCTCCGAGTCGGCGCTGCGCAGGCTCGAGCAGTCGCCCGCGCGCGAGGTCCTGATACAGGTGAACGTGGCGGGCGAGGGATCGAAGGAGGGCATCGACCCCTCCGAGCTCGCGTCCTATGTCGAGCGCTGCCCCTGCCCCGTGACGGGCCTGATGACGATGCCGCCCTTCGTCGAGCGCGGCGAGGACAATCGCCGCCACTTCGCGCGGCTCGCCGAGCTGGCCGCCGAGCACGGGCTCGAGCGCCTCTCGATGGGGACCACTCAGGACTACGAGGTGGCCGTGGAGGAGGGGGCGACGATCGTGAGGCTCGGCTCGGTGCTCTACGAGGGGGCGTAGCCCGCCTTCGCGAGGAACTCGGCGATCACGCCCGAGAGGCGGGCGCCCTGCCAGGCGAGCGGCGACGAGCCCTCATCCTCCACCGCGAGCTCGGCGTTGGGCAGCCGGACGGCGTACTCGCGTGCGACGGCGAGCGGGTGGAGCCGGTCGAGGTCGTCCCGGGAGCCCACGACGAGGACCGGCACCTCGAGCCGGCTCAGCGGCTCGAGCCCCTCCCAGGCGATCGAATGCGGAAGCTCGCGCAGCGCCCGAGCCACGGCGAGCGGATGCTCGTGGCGCTCCATCCGCTGGCGCGTGGCCTCGCGCGCGGTCTCGCGCCACTTCTCCGGGATGTCGCCCGGCTGCGCCACCTCCACGAAGGCCTCGACCCCACCGGACTCGAGCGCGGACGCCATGCGCTCCCAGCTCTCGCCGCCCACGTCGCTCGCGCGCGCGTAGCCCGTGTAGGCGGGGGTGATCTGCACGAGCGCCGGCACGCGGTCGGGGTTCTCGAGCGTGAAGGCCATCGCGGTGGCGGCGCCCATCGAGCTGCCCACGAGCGCGGCCCGCTCGAGCTCGAGCTGGTCGAGCACCGCCGCGAGGTCGGCCACCAGGTCGCCGTACTCGTAGCGCGGCGCGGGGGAGGAGGCGCCGTGCCCGCGCGCGTCGTAGGCGATGAGCCGGTAGCCCTTGCGGATCAGGGCCCGCGAGCCCTGCACCACGTTGCGGCGCGTGGCCGAGAGCCCGTGCAGGAGCACCACGGGCGGGCCCTCGCCGGCGGCCTCGCCCACGAGCGTGACGGTGCCCGCTCCGGGTATCTGCCGGAGGACCTGGAACATCGGCGCTTCCACGCCTCGTAGACTGTCAACCGCCGCGGGCAGAGCACGCGGCCGAGCCGCACCCGGCGGCGGGAGGAGTTTCCCGCTTACGGGCGAACCCATCGAGAGCATGGCGCTTCGTGACACATGGCACCGCACGCTGGTTTACTTCGGCCTGGCCGAGGAGGAGGACCCGCGCTACGAGGCGATCCCGGAGCCCGAGCCGGAAGCCGAGCTCGAGGACCGCTACCGCGAGCGCCCCAACGTGCGCCGCCTCCAGCGCCGCCGCCGGGACGAGTTCGACGACATCTTCCCCGACGAGCCGCGCTCGGGGCGCGAGACGCGGGTGCTGCGTCCCGTCGGCGGCAACGGCCGCGGCGGCCCCGGCGGGGAGATCCAGGTTCACCTGGTGATCCCGAAGAGCTTCAACGACGCCCAGCAGGTCGCCGACCAGTTCAAGGAGGCGATCCCCGTGATCCTGAACCTCCAGGGCACCGACACCGAGCTGTCGAAGCGCCTGATCGACTTCGCGTCTGGGCTCACCTACGCGCTCGACGGGGGCATGCAGCGCATCGCCGACAAGGTCTTCCTGCTCACCCCGCGCAACGTCGAGGTGTCGGCCGAGGAGCGCGCCCGGCTGATCGAGAAGGGCTTCTTCAACCAGTCCTAGCGTGCGCCGCCTGCTGCCCGTGATATTCCTGGTCGCGCTCGGGGCCGCCCCCGCGGCCCACGCGCAGTCGCTCACGATCGAGGCGCGCGGCAACGCGGACGGGTTCGGCACGGTGCGCAACGTCGGTGGCTTCAAGCCGGTGCGCGATCCGAGGCTGCGCGCCGCGATCGCGGCCTACGGAACCCCGTCCCGGCGCGTCGGCGCCGGCAGCGAGGTCTGCCGGGTGTCCTGGGCGGACATCGGCGCCAAGCTTTTGTTCGCGAACTTCGGCGGAGTCGACGCCTGCCGCCCGGCCAACGGGCTCGTCCAGGGCGGCAGGCTCTCCGGGCCGAGCTGGCGCACCGCCCGCGGCCTGCGCGTGGGCGACGGCATACGCCGCCTGCGCGCCCTCTACCCGCGCGCCGAGCGCCACGGCCGCGTCCTGTGGCTCGCCACCGGACTTTCCCGGATCGGCACCCCCCAGCGCTACCCCGTGCTGGCGGCATGGATGCGAGATGGGCGCGTGCGCTCGTTCACCGTCCAGGTCTTCGCCGCCGGGGACTGACGACCCCCGATGTAGGCTTCGCCGCCGGATGAGGCTCGGGTTCATCGGCGCCGGCAACATGGCCTCCGCGCTCGCCCGCGGGATCGGTGAGCCCGCGCTCGTGGCGGACATCGACGCCCGCAAGGCGGACGCGTTGGCCGCGGCGCTCGGCGGTGAGGCGGTGGGCTCGAACGCCGAGCTCGCAGAGCGCGCCGAGGCCGTGGTGCTCTGCCACAAGCCGAAGCAGCTCGAGGAGGTCGCGGCTGAAGTTGCCGGACACACCGACGTGGTCGTCTCGATCCTCGCCGCGACCGGCACGGGCGCGCTCGCGAGCGCGTATCCGGGGGCGGCGATCTACCGGTTCATCCCGAACATGCCGGTGGAGGTGCGTCGCGGCGTGCTCTGCTACGTGCGCGGACCCGGCGCCGCCGAGGGGCCCGAGGCCGAGATCCTCGAGCTGATGGGCCGGACCGGCACGGTGATCGGGCTCGACCCCGAGCCGCTGATCGAGCCCGCGATGGCGCTCATGAGCTGCGGCCCGGCGTTCATGGCGCTTGTGGCGGAGGCGTTCGCGGAGGCCGGCGCAGCGCACGGGCTCGACCCCGCGGCCGCGATGCGGATGGTGGTGGAGACGATGGGCGGCACGGCCGGCTGGCTGGCGGAGCACGGCTACGACGGCCCCGAGCTGCGCGCCCGCGTGGCCACGCCGGGCGGCGCCACCGAGCGGGGGCTCGAGCGGCTCGAGGCGGAGGGACTGCACGAGCTGGCGCGCGCGACCGTGGACGCGGTCGTGGAGAAGGCGGGCGCATGACCCAACTGCTGCTGCTCGCCGTGAGCCGCGTGGACGTGGCCGACTACGTGCGCACGCTGGCGCTCGTCTACCTCGTCCTGATCTTCATCCGGATCATCATGAGCTGGATCCCTCGGATGCCCTACAACCGCTACCTGAGCGCAGCGCTCGGCTTCGTGAGCGACGTGACCGACCCCTACCTGAACCTGTTTCGCAAGTTCCTGCCGCCCGTGCGCATCGGGCCTGGCGCGCTCGACCTCAGCCCGATAGTCGGCACGTTCGTGCTGATCATCGTCAGCGGCATCGTCGCCTCCCTGATAGAGGGCTAATGCGAGGGCCGGCCGGCGCGCTCGCGACCGCCGGCGCGGTGGTCGCGCTCGACCAGGCCACCAAGCAGCTCGCCGACTCTCGCATCGCCCGCGGCGAGGACGTGAGCGTCTTCCCCGGGCTCGCGCTCACGAACACGCGCAACACCGGGGTGGCGTTCGGGGCGTTCGAGGGCGGCGGGGTCGTGGTCGGGATCCTGATCGGGCTCTCGCTCGCCCTGTTGCTCGGCTACTTCCTGGTCCACCGCGAGATGCCGTGGCTGTGGCTGCCGGTAGGCATGCTGCTGGGCGGCGCGCTCGGGAACCTGGCCGACCGGGCCCGCGAGGGCGCCGTGATCGATTTCATCGACCCGGTGGCGTGGCCCGCCTTCAACGTGGCCGACACGTGCATCGTCGTGGGCGTGTTCGCCCTGCTCTACGTGGTCGAGGGGAGGCAGAGACGCCGGCTGAGCTCCTGACGGCCGGCCCCGGCGAGGCCGGCCTGCGCCTCGACGCGTTCCTGGCGGCGCGCGGGGCGGCGCCCTCTCGCGCCGCGGCCCAGCGGATGATCGAGGCCGGCGCCGTGACCGTGGACGGGCGGGCGCGCGCCAAGAACCACCGGCTCTCGGAGGGGGAGCGCGTTGGGGTGGAGGAGACCGGGAGGGCCGACGCCGGCGCGGCGGACGCCGCCGCGGTGGCCTTCGAGATCGTCCACCGCGACGACCACCTGCTCGTGGTGGACAAGCCCGCGGGGGTTGTGACCCACCCGGCGCCCGGCCATGGCGGCCCCACGCTCGCGGAGGCGCTCGCCGGCCTGGCGGGCGGGGGAGAGCACCCCGAGCGCGCCGGGATCGTCCACCGCCTCGACCGCGACACCTCGGGGCTGCTCGTGGTGGCGCGCACGGACGAGGCGCACCGCGCCCTGCAGGCGCTGCTGCGGGCCCGCGAGATCGCCCGCGAGTACCTGGCGCTCGTGTGCGGGAGCCCCGCATCGGAGAGCGGCATGATCGACGCCCCGATCGGCCGCGATCGCGCCAACCGGACGCTCATGTCCACTCGCAGCGAGCGCCCGCGCTCGGCCCTGACCCGCTTCGAGGTGCTCGAGCGCCTCGCACGCACCGCGCTGCTCGCGGTCCGGCTCGAGACCGGGCGCACCCATCAGATCCGCGCCCACCTCGCCGAGATCGGCCACCCGGTCTGCGGCGACGCCCAATACGGCGGCGTCGAATGCGGGCGGAGGCTCGGGCTCGGGCGCCAGTTCCTGCACGCCCGCAAGCTGATGTTTAGGCATCCGATCACCGGGGAAATCACGGTCTGCGAGTCCAAACCACCCGTCGATCTGCGTGACGCACTACAAGCAGCTAGACGGGAGCCAGTCTCCGGAGGGCCAGACGGGGACTGAAAACTAGGAACGAGGCGGTCTTCGGGCCGCCTCGTTTCGTTCTCCGCCGGGCCCGCGCAGCCCGACGGCTATCCTCCACGCCGTCCTTCTCAATCGACCCCGCCGGACCAGGCGGCCGCGGCCCTGCCCGGAGCGACGACTCCGGGTCCGCAGGCCGGCCGGCGGGCGCTGTCCACCAATCCGACAAGGGAGTCTTCTTGGCCATCGAGATCGGCATCCGAGAGCTGCTGGAAGCCGGGGTCCACTTCGGCCATCAGACCCGCCGCTGGAACCCGAAGATGCGCCGCTTCATCTTCGGGGAGCGCGCCGGGATCCACATCATCGACCTGCAGAAGACCGAGCGGCTGCTGCACAACGCGCAGGAGTTCGTGGGCGAGCTCGCCGGGCGCGGCGGGACGGTCCTGTTCGTGGGCACGAAGAAGCAGGCCCGCGACACGATCAAGGAGGCCGCCACCGCCTGCGGCATGCCCTACATCGACCAGCGCTGGCTCGGCGGCCTGCTCACCAACTTCCAGACGATCTCGAAGCGGATCAAGCGCCTGCACGACCTGCGCGACTGGACCGAGAGCGGAACTCTGGACCTGCTGCCGGTCCGTGAGCGCATCGGCGCCATCTCCGAGCGCGACAAGCTCGAGACGAACCTCGGCGGCGTGGCCGACATGCAGCGCCCGCCGGACGCGATGTTCGTAGTCGACATGAAGACGGAGGCGATCGGCGTGCGTGAGGCGATGCGCCTGAAGATCCCGATCATTGGGCTGGTGGACACGAACTGCGACCCCGATCCGGTGACCTACGTGATCCCCGGCAACGACGACGCGATCCGCTCCTGCAAGCTCGTGATCGAGGGAATCTCGGACGTGGTGCGCGACCGCGCCCAGATCTTCCGCGCGGAGGAGGAGGCGGCCCGCAGGGAGCGCGAGGAGGCGGAGCGCCGGGAGGCCGAGGAGCGCGCCCAGCGCGAGGCGGAGGAGCGCGAGCGCCAGGAGGCGGAGGAGCGGGCGCGCAGGGAGGCCGAGGAGGCGGGGTTCCCGCCCGACGAGCCAGCCCAGCCGGTGCCCGAGGGCGCCGCGCCGCGCGAGCGCCGCACGTTCGATCCGGACGAGGAGTCCTGAGATGAGCGTGGCGATAAGTGCACAGGACGTGAAGGCCCTGCGCGAGCGCACCGGCGCGGGCATGATGGACTGCAAGGCGGCCCTGACCGAGGCGGGCGGGGACGTCGAGAAGGCCGTGGAGATCCTGCGCGTCAAGGGCCAGGCGTCCGCGGCCAAGCGCGGCGGGCGGGTGGCGAGCGAGGGCGTGGTCTCGAGCTACATCCACGCCGGCGGCAAGATCGGCGTGCTCGTGGAGGTGGACTGCGAGACCGACTTCGTGGCCCGCACAGAGCAGTTCCAGGCGTTCGCGCGCGAGGTGGCCATGCACGTGGCGGCGGTGCCGGACCTGCGCTACGTGTCCGAGGACGAGGTGGACGCCGAGTGGAGGGAGTCCGAGCTGCGCGTGTACCGCGAGCAGGCCGCCTCCGAGGGCAAGCCCGAGAACGTGCAGGAGAAGATCGTGGAGGGCCGGCTGCGCAAGCGCCTCGAGGAGGTGGTCCTGCTCGCGCAGAAGCACGTCAACGAGGACAGGCACGGCGGCAAGACGCTCGAGGAGCTGCGCGCGGAGCTGGCCGCGGCAACGGGCGAGAACGTCGTGATCCGGCGCTTCGCGAAGTTCCAGGTCGGGGAGGAGTGACAACCGGGGGCGTCGACTCCGCGGCTCGCCCGCCCGCGCAGGGAGTCGTCTTCAAGCGCATCCTGCTCAAGCTCTCGGGCGAGGCGCTCATGGGCGAGCTCGCCTACGGGGCCGATCCCGCCCGGATCGCGGCGATCGCGCGCCAGGTGCACGACGTCCGGGCCAAGGGCGTGGAGATCGCGATCGTGGTGGGCGGCGGCAACATCTACCGGGGCCTGTCGGCCGC
>DASQNF010000162.1:0-10834 GCA_035645115.1 Thermoleophilaceae bacterium
ATGCGCGCGCCGCGCGCTCGCGCCCGCTCGAGCGCGCCAACCAGCGCGGCCGAGGGATCGCCGTGGACGTCGGGGGAGCCCGGCACCACGACGGTGTCCGCGCGCGCCAGCCGCTCCAGGCCGTGAGGCGCCACGAGCTCGAAGCCACCCACGGCGCTGAGCCGGCCGGGCCGCTCGGCGCAGAGCGCGAAGGAGTACCACGAGCTCAGCTCGAGCTCGGGACGCGGCAGCGCGAACACCTCTGCCGCCACGCCGAGCTCGAACGGCGCTATCCCATCGTGAGCGAGCACTGCCACGCGGTGGTGCATGTCCGAAACGTATCGCGAGGCGTCGTTTCGGTCACTGGCGGACCTCGTCGCAGCGCGCGATCGTGCTCCACATGAGCGACACCGCCGCCAAGCACACCGGCGTCCAAGCCGATCCCGCCGAGCCCGCCATCGCCCGCGCCCACTTCGAGCGGCGCCTGTCGGTGGAGACCGACGCCTCGGACGTGGCCGCCGCGCTGCGCGCCGGGTCACCCGGCTTCGTGCTGCTGGACGCCCGCAGCCCGGAGGCGTTCGCGGCCGGGCACCTGCCAGGAGCGCTGAGCGTCCCGCACGCCACGATCGACGCCAGGGTCGCACGGGAGCTCCCGGAGGGCCTCGTCGTGGCCTACTGCTGGGGTCCCGGATGCAACGCCGCCACGAAGGCCGGCGCCCGCCTCGCCGCCCAGGGGAGGCGCGTGAAGGAGATGCTGGGCGGCTTCGAGTACTGGGAGCGCGAGGGCCACCCCGTGGAGATCGGCTGACCCGCCACCCGGCGGCGCGGCGTTAGTCTGCCGTGCCGTGGTCTCCGACGAGGGCATCCTTCACTGGTACGAGCGCCTTCGTCACGAGGTCCCGCGGCTCGAGCCGCTCGACGCCCACACCCACATCGGCTTCAACGACCCCGACGGCTACCGCTGTGGGCGCCAGGAGCTCGTGACCGCGCTCGAGCACATCGACGGCCGGGCGATCGTCTTCCCGATGCACGAGCCGAATGGGTACCCGGCCGCGAACGACATGGTGATCGACGAGGCGGGCGCCTCCGGCGGGCGGCTGTTCGCCTTTTGCCGTCTCGACCCGGGCGGCGAGCCGCTCGCCGAGGCCGAGCGCGCCCTCGGGCGCGGCGCCCGTGGTATCAAGCTGCACCCGCGCGCGGAGCGCTTCACCCTCGACCATCCCAGCCTCGCCGGTGTGTTCGCGCTCGCCGACGAGCGCCGGCTGCCGGTGCTGGTGCACGCCGGCCGCGGCATCCCGGCGCTCGGGCGCCACGCGATCGAGGCCTGCGCCCGCCACCCGGGCATGCGGCTGATCCTCGCCCACGCCGGCATCTCGGACCTGGCCTGGATCTGGCGCTTCGCCCCCGAGCATCCGAACCTCTTCTTCGACACCTCCTGGTGGTCGCCGGCCGACATCCAGGCGCTGCTGGCGCTGGTCCCCCCCGGGCAGGTCCTGATGGCCAGCGACGCTCCCTACGGCACCCCCGCCTGGGGCGCCACGCAGACCCTCCGCCACGCGCTCCAGGTCGGGCTCGACGAGGATCAGGTCCGCGGCGTGCTCGGCGGGCAGGCCGCGCGGCTGCTGGCCGGGGAGGAGCCGCTCGAGCTCGGGCCGCCACCGGGGTCGGACCGTATCCCGCGCGACCCGCTGCTCGACCGCGTCTACTCGTTCCTGATCAGCGCGCTAGGGCAGATGTTCAACGGCGTGGAGCCCACGGAGACGCTTGCGCTGGCCACGCTCGCGTGCGAGGTCGGCCACGAGGCCCCTCAGGCCGACGCCTGCCGCTCGATCCTCGGGCTGCTCGACGAGCGCGCTCGCTACGAGCCCGCGCCGAGCGGCGACGGGCGCCCGGCCCGCTTCGCGCCGGGGCTCCATTTCGTGATCGTGGCGGCCGGCCTGGCCCGCACCCCGGACGTGCCGATGCCGCCACCCCCGCCGGAGGTCGACGTGGACGAGCGGTTTCGGGGCGACCCTTCCGGGTAGGTCCGTTAAAAGGGTCACCGGAGCTGCGCGATGGACCTGCTGGGACGCCGTGTAGAGACGGCTGACCCCTTTTTTCAGTCACCGAGCACGAAGATCTCGAATCCCATGGGCGGGTGGAACGTCACCTGGCTGTGGTAGGCCACCACCGGACGGCCCATCACCTCCTCGACAGCGGAGGTGAAGCGCTCCGCCACCGCCTCCTGGAAGGTCAGCCGCACCCTGCGGACGAGCTCCTCCTCGCCCTTGTCCACCAGCGTGCGCTCGACGGTGGTGAGGATGTCCTCGAGGACGCAGAACACGTAGTTGTCGAAGACATAGGTCTTCGCCTTTGTGGGCCCGCGGCCGTAGCACTCGCTGAAGATCCCGACCACCGAGTTCGAGATCGCCGCCATCCGCTCGCCATGTTCCTGTTCGCTCAAGCGACGTCTCTCAGCGCCTCTATCTCACGCCTGGCGGCCAGCCGCTTCAGCGCGCGCGACTCCACCTGGCGCACCCGCTCCGCGGAGATGCCGAGCAGCCTGCCGGTCTCTCGCAGCGGCTGCGGATCCTCGCCGTCGATGCCGTACCTGAGCCGGATCACCCGACGTTCCTGCTCGGGGAGGCTCTCGACGGTCTTGCGCAGGACCGCCTCGCTCAGGCTCAGCTCGACCTCCTCGTCCACGGCCCGGGTGTCTCCCTCGAGCAGGTCTCCGAGGGCGGTGTCGCCCGCCTCGCCGACGGGCCGGTCGAGGCTCGTGACCGTGCGCGCGGCCTCGCGCACCTCGTCGACCTGCGCGAGCGGCAGCTCGGTGGCGGCGGCGATCTCCTCGTCGGTCGGGTCGCGCCCGAGCTTGATGCTCAACTCGCGCTCGCTGCGGGCGATCTTGCGCTCGCGCTGGCCGATGTGCACGGGGATCCGGATCGTGCGGGCCTTGTTCGCAAGCCCGCGCTGGATCGCCTGGCGCACCCAGAAGGTCGCGTAGGTCGAGAACTTGTAGCCCTTGCGCCAGTCGAACTTCTCGGCGGCGCGGATCAGGCCGAAGATGCCCTCCTGGATCAGGTCCAGCAGCGAGAGCTCCTGGCCTTGGTACTTCTTCGCGATCGAGACGACCAGGCGCAGGTTCGAGTTGATCATGCGCTCCTTGGCCTCGAGGTCGCCGGCCTCGATCCGCTTGGCGAGCTCCACCTCCTCGGCGGCGGTGAGCAGCGGGTAGCGGCGGATCTCGTTGAGGAAGAGCTGGAGCGCATCCGTGGTGGTGGTGGCGAGCTCACCGTGGCGCACCCTGAGGGGCGGGGCGCCCGAGCGCCCGCAGTCGTCGGAGAGCTCTATGCCGCGCAGCTCCAGGTGGGTCTCCAGGGAGTCGAAGTCGTCCTCGGACAGCTCGAGCGCCTGGACCAGCTCATCGAGCTCGGACAGCGCGACCCAGCCACGCTCCTCCCCCCGCCCGACCAGGGCGGCCACCTCCGGGCGGCTCGTCAGGTCAGCTGCGGCCACGAGCGCATGGTACGCCGCAGCCGCGGCGCGTGCGCCCGCTCCCGTCAGCTCACGGCCGAAGCGTCGTCCACCATCTCGAGCCGCTCCTCGAGTCGGGTGATCGAGAACACGCGCTGGACCGGGTCCGGGCCGCGCACGATCACCATCCTGCGACCGGCCTCGCGGGCTCGCTCGTTGGCGGTCACGAGACAGCGCAGCCCGGTGGAGTCGAGGAACGTCAGCTTCTTCAGGTCGAGCACCACCACGGGCGGGGCGGAAGCCTCCACCCGGCGCAACTCATCTTGCACCTTGCCCACGGTCGACAGGTCGAGCTCGCCATGAAGGGCCAGGTGCACGAGTCCATCGCGGTCCTCGGTCTTGACATCGAGGATCTCCACCGGCGGCAAAGCTAGCGTAGACCGGCTTTTCCCGCGAGCTGCCAGGCGAACACGAGCTGGATGCCCGCGAAGCCCAACTCGAGCGCCCGCTCGGGCACCGCGTTGGCCATCACCACGCCGACGAGCACCCCCAGCGGCGACAGGATCCCGATCACGAGGCCCTCCTTGAGGCGCAGGTTCCCGTAACCGCCCTGCCGCCAGGTGCCGACGAGCGACACCAGCACGATCGCCACGAGTGAGGTGGCCTCCGCGCCCAGCTGCGACTCGTCCGCGAACAGCACGAGCGCCGGGACGAACAGCACCCCACCGCCCACGCCGAGCAGCCCTCCCGCCAGCCCTGCGGCGAAGCCGATCGCGAGCAGGCCGCTCCAGTCGAGCGCGTCCACGGTCAGAAGACCAGCACGGCCGCCGAGCCGAGCAGGAGCAGCACGAACGCCCCCGCCACCGCGCGCTCGGAGATCTGCTGCTGGAGCGCGGTCCCGGCGAGCACGCCGGCGATCGCCGGCAACCCGATCAACACGCCCAGCCAGAGGTCGACGTTGCCGTATGCGGCGTGCGCGCACGCGGCGAGCGCCCCGATCACGATGATCGCCGCGAGCGAGGTGCCGGTGGCCTCCTTTTGCTCGTAGCCGAGCCAGAGCACGAGCAGGGGCACGATCACCGTCCCGCCGCCCACGCCGAAGAGGCCGGAGAAGGCGCCCGCCGCGGTGGCGATCGCCGCGAGGCGAAGCGGCCTGGACGGCATCGCGGGGCATACTACGGCCGATGTCCGGCCAGACCGCAGAGGCGCTCGCGCCGCTCACCGGCAACCCCGCCGAAGCGGCCATCCTCTGCGACGTGGACGGCGTGCTCGCGCCGATCGTCCAGCGGCCAGAGGACGCCCACGTGCGCGAGGAGACCTCGGTCGTGCTCGGCAGGCTGGCGCGCCGCTACGCCTGCGTGGCCTGCATCTCCGGGCGGGCCGCGACCGACGTGCGGCGGCTCGTGGGGGTGGGCGGGATCGCCTATGCCGGCTCCCACGGTGCGGAGCTGCTCGAGCCGGGGGCGTCGCGGCCGCGCACGATCCCCGCCTTCGCGAGCTGGGAGCAGCGTGTCAGGCGCTTCGCCCGCGAGCACGACACCCGCGACCTGCGGCTCGTTCGCGTGCGTCTCGAGGACAAGGGCCCGATCGTGGCCTTCCACTGGCGCGGGGCGCCCGACGAGGACGCGGCCCGGACGCATCTGGAGGGGCTCGCCCACCGGGCTGAGACCGCGGGCTTCGCCACCCACTGGGGGCGGAAGGTCCTGGAGGTGCGCCCACCGGTTCCGATCGACAAGGGCCAGGCGGTGCGCGACCTGGTGTCCGGCGCGGGTGCTCGCAGCGCCCTCTACGCGGGTGACGACGTGACCGACCTGGACGCCTTCGACGCGCTCGACGCGCTCGTCGAGGCGGGGGGCCTCGATGCGGCCGTGCGCGTCGGCGTCGGCTCCGACGAGGGCCCGCGGGCGATCGTCGAGCGCGCCGACCTCGTGGTCGACGGCGTGGAGGGCTTCGCTCGCGTGCTGGCGGCGCTGGCCGACGCGTGAGGCTCCCGGCGCCGGCCGACGCGTGAGGTTCCGGGACTTCCTGCGGGTGGCGGTGCTGCTGTTCGGCGGCGCCGCCACCACCCTGGCCGTCGTGTCGGTGCTGGGCGCCTCGCGGGAGGACTCGAACACGCTCGTGTACGTGGCGGCGGTGTGGTGGTGCCTCGCGGCGCTGGCCGGCCTCTGGCTCGGGCGGCGGTTGCGGGCCACGCCGGGGATCGCCGACCTGCTCGCCGAGGCGCGGCCGGCGAACGCGCTGCCGGAGCTGGAGCCGGGCGCGGTGATGTTCAGCCGGCTGTGGCCGCTCGGCGTGCTGGCGCTGGGCGCCGGGGCGATCGGCTTCTTCTTCCCCCAGGTGCCGATGGTGGCCACGGGGTACTGCCTGCTCGTGGCGCTCGTGTGGCGCAAGCAGTCGGCGGCCGTGGCGGCCGTGGAGGGCCGCGCTGGCGTGGAGTTCTGGTTCGACCGCAGCTCGCCGTTCGGCCCGCCGAAGCTGCTGCGGCTGCCGGGGCTTCGCAGGGTCGAGGCTGCTTAGAGGTCGTTTAAGTGAGTGGTGCGCGCCGCTCGGCATCGGCTTCATGTCGTCTACAGCCGATCGGCGTCGAGGACGATCTCGCCTGCAGGTCCGGTGAGGACGATGCCGGCGACGGCGGGAGGACCTGGGCGCACGGTGATGGGGAGGCGGTGCGCGCCGAGCCAGGCGGCGAGGCGATCGGCGTCGCCGTCGAGCCGCAGCTTCGCGATCTGGACGGCGCCGGCCCGATGGGTCGCCGTGGCGCGGCCCGGAAGCGGGGTTTCGTGTCCCCATTCGATGAAGAACGGGAGCGAGGGCTCGGCGGCGGCCCGCTCGATGCCGGCCAGCCGCCACCGTACGAGCCGGCCGCTCCGACCGGCCCGTGAGCCTGCCGCCACCGTCAGGTCGAGCCGGCGGGCGAGATCGTCCAACTCACGCGTGCGGACTGCCCATCCGAGCAGCCGGGGGAGCGCGGGACGCGCTGCCGCGACCCAGCGTCCGAACGGGCTCTGCGCGGCCTCGGCCCCGTCGATGATCGCGACCAGCTCGAGATAGGCCTCGCCGAGCGGCACGATCCTGTTGGCCGTGCCCCATCCGGGGTGACGGCCGCCCTCGATCGAAGCGAGGCCATGCCGCACGTCGATCTCCTTCGCGCTTGCGGCAAGGTCGGCCACAGCGATCAGGACGTGGTCGAGCTCCAGAGCGACGAGCCTAGTCTCCCAGGGGTCACCGGACCGCATTGCTCGCGCTCCGGCGGGGCGCCCGTCTGGGTCCGACGACTCGGCAGCTCAATCTGAATGACTTCCTAGGCCGCCGCGCCGCGCTTTCGCAGCGCCGCGAGCTCGGCCCAGGGGCGGGTGTTGGCCACCTGCTCGCTGGTGAGCCAGGCGCGACGCGCGGTGGCCACGCCGTAGCGGAGGTTGCCGAGCGTGTCGGCGCCGTGGGCGTCCGAGTCGATCAGGATCATCGCTCCCGCCTGCGCCGCCGCGCGGGCGTAGAGCTCGTTCAGGTCGCGCCGGTTCGGGTTCGAGTTGATCTCGAGGAAGGTCCCGGTGTCCGCGGCCTTTGCGATCACGCGGTCGAGATCCAGCGCGTACGGCTCGCGCCGCCCGATCAGCCGCCCGGTGGGATGGCCGATCACGTCCACGAGCGGGTGCTCCATCGCTCGCATCATCCGCTCGGTCTGCTCCTTCTCGCCGAGGCGGAAGCTCGTGTGGAGGCTCGCCACCACCCAGTCGAGCTGCTCGAGCAGAGCATCCTCGTAGTCGACCGAGCCGTCGGGCAGCACGTTGGTCTCCGTCCCGGCCAGCACGGTGAGTCCCGGCACGTCGAGCGCGCGGATCTCCTCGAGCCGGCGCAGCAGTGCCTCGGGGGGCACGTCGTTGCCGAACCCGTGGCTGGCCGAATGGTCGGTGATCGCGATGTACTCGTAGCCGCGCTCGGCCGCGGCCGCCACCATCTCCTCGAGCGTGTTGCGCCCGTCGGAGAGCGTGGTGTGCATGTGCAGGTCGCCGCGCAGGTCGTCCAGCTCCACCAGCTCGGGCAGCTCGTGCCGGCGCGCGGCTTCGAGCTCGCCACGGTTCTCGCGCAGCTCCGGCGGGATCATCTGCATGCCGAGCCGCTCGTAGACCTCCTCCTCGGTGGTGAACGCCTGCGTCTCGCCGCTGGCGTCGTCGCCGATCCCGTACTCGCTCACGTGCAGGCCGCGGCGCACGGCCTCGGTGCGCATCGCCTCGTTGTGCCTGCCGGAGCCCGTGAAGTGCTGGAGCAGGTTGCCGAAGGCCGCCTCCGGCACGATGCGCAGGTCCACCGGCAGCCCGGAGTGCGTGACGGCGCGCGCGCCCGCGGCGCCGCGGCCCGACACCGCGTCCACCTCAGCCAGCCCCGCGAAGGCCTCCACCAGCGCGGCGGGGTCCGAGGTGGCGGCCACGATGTCGAGGTCCTTCACCGTCTCCGCGCGCCGGCGTGCGCTGCCCGCGAGCTCCACGCGGATCGCCGCCGGGTGCTCGCGCAGGGCGGCCACCAGGCTCTCGCCGACGGCGAGCGCGTGGGAGAGCAGCAGGCGCGGTCGCGGAGCGCCGTCGGCGCCCGCCGAAAGTGCGGCGAGCACGTTCTCCTCGGCCTTCGCGCCGAAGCCGGGCACGTCCTTCAGGCGACCCTCCTCCGTCGCCCGGCGCAGGTCGGCGATCGACCCCACACCGAGCTGGCCGTGCAGCAGGCGCGCCCGCTTCGGGCCCAGGCCCGGGATGCGCGTGACCTCGATCAGGCCGGCGGGGATGCGCGCCTTGAGCTTGTCGGCGGAGGGGATCGAGCCGGTCTCGAGCAGCGCCTGGATCTTCTCCTCGATCGTCTTGCCCACGCCGCTCAGCTCCGTGACCCGGCCCTGACGCGGCATCTCCTCCACCGACACGCCGGCCTCGCGGATCGCCTTCGCAGCGTTGCGGTAGGCCACGATCCGGTAGACCACGGCGCCGTCGAGCTCGTACAGGCTGGCGAGCTCCTCGAAGGCCTCAGCGATCTCTGCGTTGCGCATGCCGTGGCTAGGGTACGCGCCCGTGTCGGGCGCCTGGCTGGTCCTCCCCACCTACAACGAGGCCGAGAACATCGAGCCGCTGGTGCGCGCCGCGCTGCCGCAGCTCGAGGCCACCGGGCGCCCGCACACGATCCTGATCGTGGACGACGGCTCGCCTGACGGCACCGGCCGGATCGCGGACCGGCTGGCCGGCGAGCTGGCGCCGGTGCGGGTGCTCCACCGCCACCGCAAGGAGGGTCTCGGCCGCGCCTACCTCGCCGGCTTTCACGCGGCGCTCGACGGCGGCGCCGAGCTCGTGCTCGAGATGGACTCCGATTTCTCCCACGACCCCGCCGACCTGCCAGGGCTGATCGCGGCCTCCGACGCCGCCGACCTGGTGCTCGGCTCGCGCTACGTGCCCGGCGGCGGCATCGTCAACTGGGGAGTCGTGCGGCGCTCGCTCTCGCGCGCCGGGTCCGCCTACGCGCGCATCCTGCTCGGCATACCCGTGCGCGACCTAACCGGCGGCTTCAAGTGCTTCCACCGGCGCGTGCTCGAGACGATCGACCTCGACGGCGTGCACGCCGACGGCTACGGCTTCCAGATCGAGCTGACCTACCGGGCGGTGCAGGCCGGGTTCGCGGTGGCCGAGGTGCCGATACTGTTTCGCGAGCGGCGGGTCGGGCAGTCGAAGATGACCGCGAGGATCGCCCTGGAGGCGGTCTGGAAGGTGCCGGCGCTGCGGTTGCGGCGTGTAACGTGAGGCGGCCGAGCGCGTCACTATATTTTGTATAGCGACTTGCGCCGCAAGTCGGATCAGACGACAAGGAGCAACCGTGGCAGGCGCACTGAACGAGGTCACCGACAACAACTTCCAGGCCGAGGTGCTAGAGGCCGACAAGCCGGTGCTGGTGGACTTCTGGGCGCCCTGGTGCGGGCCCTGCCGGATAATCGCTCCGCACCTCGAGGAGCTGGCGGGCGAGCGCGAGGACCTCGAGATCGTGAAGCTGAACGTGGACGAGAACCCGCACACGGCCGCCACCTACGGGGTCATGTCGATCCCGATGCTGCTGCTCTTCAAGCAGGGACAGCCCGTGCACCAGATCATCGGCGCGCTGCCGAAGAGCCGGCTAGTGCAGGAGCTCGAGCCCGCGCTGGCGGCGTAGGCGCCCGCCGGCCGCGCGCCGCCCGCGGATCCGCCGGTCGGTCGCCTGCCCTCGCGCAGGCGGGCGGGCTAGGCCACGGCCGCGTCCGACTCCGGCACGCGCTCGCGGCGGGCTCGATACGCCCCGCCGAGGGCGCCGCAGATGCATCCGATGAACGTGGTGGCGAACACGAGGCCCACCTGCGGCTCGGCGAGATAGGTCTTGGGCTCGTTGCCCGTGATCTCGAGCCCGAGCAGCACGAAGCTGCCGAACACGAGGCCGCCGATCCCGCCGCGCACCAGTCCGTCCTCCGCCCCACGGTGCTCCATGCCGCCGAGGAAGGCGCCGCCGATCGCAAGCGGGCCGACCAGCACCCAGTAGAGGATCGCGTTGAAGCCGAGCGCGAGGCCGGTGACGATCCCGAAGATCAGCGGCACGACGATCGCCGCGATGATCTGCTCCAGTTGCGGGCGCTCCTCGAAGGGCGGCGGCAGGCGGCTCACGGCGGGCCCAGCCTACCGGGGCCCGCCCCCAGCGCGAGCGGTACCTGGCCCCGCGCGCGAGCGCGGAGCTCAGGCCCGCTCGACGGCGATCGTGAGGGTCCGGCCCTCGATCGTCGCGCTCTCGCCGCCCGAGTGGCCGTCGTACGCGAGCGAGGTCGCGAGCGTCTCGCGCGTGAGGTAGCCCTCGTGGGCGCGCGCGGCCTCGAGCAGCTCGGCGTCGCCGCCGAGCGCGAGCGCGATCCGGTCCTCCACGTTCAGCCCCGCGCTCTTGCGAGCCGCCTGGACGGCGTGCACCACCTCGCGAGCGAGCGACTCGCGCCGCAGCTCGTCGTCCAGCTCGAGGTTGAGCGCTACCGCGTGCGTTCCGGAGCGCTCCACCTGATAGCCCTCGAGCGGCTGAAGCGACACCTGGACGTCGTCCGGCCCGATCTCGTGCTCCTGGCCCTCCAGGTTGATGCCCACGCGCCCGCCGGCCCGCAGCGCGGCCGGGTCGAGCGCCGCGATCGCGGCGGCCGCCTGCGGCATCTGCTTGCCGAAGCGCGGGCCGAGCGCGCGCCAGTTCGGCTTGAGCTCGAAGCGTCCGAGCTCGTCCGCCTCCGAGACGAAGCGCACCGACTTCACGTTCAGCTCATCCGCCAGCAGGGCCTCGAGCCGCTCGATGGCCGCGCGCTCGCGGTCGGCCGCCACCACCACCGCCTCGCGCAGCGGCTGGCGCACCTTCAGCCCGGCGTGCGCACGCGCCG
>DASQNF010000163.1:0-15798 GCA_035645115.1 Thermoleophilaceae bacterium
ACCTCTGCGCCGTGAGCGCATCCCTGATCCGCGGCTCGGACGGCCGCCGGCGCTGCGCATGGTCGCTCTCGGCGCCCGACTACGTGCGCTACCACGACGAGGAGTGGGGGCGCCCGGTCACCGACGACCGCGGCGTGTACGAGCGCCTCGTGCTCGAGGGCTTCCAGTCCGGGCTCTCGTGGCTCACGATCCTGCGCAAGCGCGAGGGCTTCCGCGCCGCCTTCGCCAACTTTGAGATCGGGGTCGTGGCGGGCTTCGGCGAGCGCGAGGTGGAGCGCCTGCTCGGCGACGCCGCCATCGTGCGCCACCGCGGCAAGATCGAGGCGGCGATACACAACGCGCGCGCCGCCGCGGCGCTCGACGGCTCGCTGGCAGAGCTGGTGTGGTCGTTCGCGCCGCCGCGCCGCCGGCGCACGCCGCGCGCCATGGACGAGCTGCCGGCGCTCACGCCGGAGTCGAGCGCGCTCAGCAAGGAGCTCAAGCGGCGCGGCTTTCGCTTCGTCGGCCCCACCACCGCCTACGCCGCGATGCAGGCCTGCGGGGTCGTGAACGACCACCTGGCCGGCTGCTGGGCCCGCGCCCAGGTGGAAAGCGCCCTCCGGGGACTATCCTCGCCCGGGGATGGATGAACGCGTTCTCACCGAGCGCCTGATCACCTACGACACGTCCACCCTCGAGGGAATGCAGAGCGCCGCCGCCTTCGTCAAGGGCTGGCTGGAGGCGCGGGACGTGGAGGTGAGGGGCTCGACGCACAACGGGCGGCCGCTGCTGGCGGCCACTGTCGGGCCCCCCGTCGGGGCGACGATCGTGCTGCACGGCCACCTCGACGTGGTGCCGGGCCGGCCCGAGCAGTTCACGCCGCGCGTGGAGGGCGACCGGCTCTACGGCCGCGGCGCCTACGACATGAAGGGCGGGCTCGCGTCGATGATGTGCGCGGTGCGCGACCTGGCGGCGCAGGAGCGGGTGCGGGTGCACTTCGTCTGCGTCAGCGACGAGGAGTCCGAGGAGACAGAGCAGCGCGGCTCGGACCACCTGGTCGAGCAGGGCTACCTCGGCGACTTCGCGATCACGGGCGAGCCGACCGACCTCCACATCGGCATCCAGGCCAAGGGCGTGCTGGCGATGCGCCTCGAGGTGACCGGCACCGCCGCCCACGGGTCCACGCCCTGGGCCGGGGACAATGCGGTGCTCAAGGCGTTCGACGTCTTCCGCCAGATCGAGAGCCTCGCGTTCGCGCGCGAGTCCTCCGAGCTGTTCGACCGACCGTCGATCAACCTCGGGCGGATCTGGGGCGGCGACGCCCTCAACAAGGTGCCCGACCTCTGCACGATCGACGTGGACGTGCGCTACCTCCCCGGGCAGGAGCCTGAGCGGATCAAGGCGGCGGTCGAGGGGCTGCCGGACACGAGCGTGATCAAGGTCTTCCACCGCCGGCCGGCGATCGTGGAGCGCGAGAACCCGTACGTGCAGACGCTGGGCGAGGCGATCTCGCGCGTGGCGCCGCCCCAGGGCGAGCGGCTCGGCGTGGGCCGTGACGGCGCCTCGGACGCGATCTCGTTCATCGAGGCGGGGGTGCCCGCTGTGGAGTGCGGGCCCGTCGGCGGTGGCCACCACGGGCCCGAGGAGTGGGTTTCGATCCGGTCGCTCGGGCACTATCGGGAGGCGCTCGTGGAGTTCGTCACACTGCTCCCGGCGCGCCTGCGCGGCGGCGGCGAGGACGGCCGCCGGCTCAAGATCGCCTAACCGATGCTCGACGACATCCCCCGCCCCGGACTCTGGAAGCGGCTGCTCGTGGGCAGCCTGCTCGTGGTCTTCGCCGCGGCCGGCGCCACGGCTGTGGCGGCCTTCGAGGAGATCGACAGCGTCGTGGAGGCGCTCGAGCTGAGCCCGGAGCTGAAGCTGGGCAAGGGCGACCTGGCCGAGACCGACCCCGGCAAGCCGCAGACGCTCCTGATCCTCGGCTCCGACCGCCGCCCGCGCCGGAACACCCAGGGCGCGGCGGGCGCGCGCTCGGACACGATCATGCTCGTGCGCCTGAACCCGGACAAGGAGGCGATCGCGGTGATGTCGCTGCCGCGGGACCTCAAGGTCCGGATCCCCGGCCACGGCACGGACAAGCTCAACGCGGCCTACCAGGAGGGTGGGCCGCGGCTCACGCTGCGGACCGTCAAGAAGCTCACGGGGCTGCCGATCAACCACGTGATCAACGTGAGCTTCCGCGGCTTCTGGCGGGCGGTGAACGCGGTCGGCTGCGTCTACACCGACATCGACCACGACTACTACAACGACAGCGCCGAGTTCGCCTACATCGACATCGACGCGGGCTACCAGAGGCTGTGCGCGCGCAAGGCGCTCCAGTACGTCCGCTACCGCCACTTCGACACCGACCTGGTGCGCTCGGCGCGCCAGCAGGATTTCCTGCGCCAGGCAAAGCAGCAGATCACCACGACGAAGCTGTTCGAGCAGCGCGGGCGGCTGCTGCGCATCTTCGGGCGCAACACATCGACGGACGCCGCCCTGCGCTCCTCCTCGGAGGTGCTGCGGCTGCTGAAGCTGGCGGTGGGCACGGCCGACCTGCCGATCCAGGAGATCCATTTCGAGGGCCAGATCGGCTCGAGTTACGTGGAGGCCACCGATGCCCAGGTCAAGCGGCTCGTGCAGCAGTTCCTCGCCCTGGAGGACACGGCCGGGCCGCGCGGCGGCGTGGAGGAGAAGCCGACGCGGCGGCCGCGGCGTGAGCGCAGGCGAAGGCGCGGCCCGGGCTCGCTCGGCCTATACGACGCGAGCGGGCTCGGCCGCGACCAGGCCCTCCAGGCCGTGCAGGCGGGCGCGGGCGGCCCGCTGCCCGTGCTCTACCCGACGCTCCTGCTTAACTCGTCCGAGTTCGCGGACGCCCCGCGGGTGTACAAGCTGATGGGCACCGACGGCAAGCGCTACGGCGCCTACCGGATCGTGATGCGGCGCACGAACGCCAACGGCGAGTACTACGGGCTGCAGGCGACCACCTGGAAGGACGCCCCGATCCTCGCCGCGCCCACCGAGGTCCGCAGGATCGGCGGGCGCGAGTACGAGCTCCACCACGCGGGCGACCGCCTGCGGCTGGTGGCCTGGCGCACCCCGAAGGCCGCCTACTGGATCTCGAACACGTTGCTGCAGACGCTCAGCGAGAGGCAGATGCTGGCGATCGCGAAGGCCACGCGTCGCTGCTGTTGAGCATGCGGTGTCGCGCCTGACCCGCCCGGTCGCCGAGAGGGTCGCCTCCATTAGCCTCTCGGCCGCATGAGCGCTGAGCGGGATCCGATCGGTGTGATCGGCGTGGGCTGGGTCGGCCTGGTCACGGCCGCGTGCTTCGCCGAGCTCGGCCACGATGTCTGGGCGCGTGACATCCTGCCCGACAAGGTCGAGTCGCTCGCCCGCGGCGAGGTGCCCATTCACGAGCCCGGCCTGCCGGAGCTCGTGGCCGCGAACGCCGCGCGCCTGCACTTCACCACCGACATGGCGGAGACTCTCGAGCACGTGCAGCTGCTGTTCGTCTGCGTGGACACCCCGCCCACCTACTCGGGTGACGCCGACCTGTCGCGCGTGCAGGCCGTGCTCGCCGAGCTGGGCGGCTCGGCCGACCACGCGCTCGTGATGAAGTCCACCGTGCCGGTGGGCACGGGCCGCTCGATCCAGCGCCGGCGCCCGGGCACCGCGTACGTCTCGAACCCGGAGTTCCTCAAGGAGGGGAGCGCCGTCGCGGACTTCATGCATCCCGACCGCGTTGTGATCGGGGCCGACCCCGCAGCGGAGGGCTACGCCGCCCGCGTGGAGCGCCTCTACGAGCCGCTCGACGCCCCGATCGTGCGCACAGACGTGGCCAGCGCCGAGATGATCAAGCTGGCCTCGAACGCCTTTTTGGCCACGAAGATCTCGTTCATCAACGAGATCGCGAACGTCTCGGAGGAGCTCGGGGCGGACGTGACCGAGGTGGCCCGCGGGATGGGCCTCGACGACCGCATCGGCTCGAAGTTCCTGCAGGCGGGCATTGGCTACGGTGGTTCCTGCTTCCCAAAAGACGTCCAGGCGCTCAAGCAGCTCGCCGGCAACAGCGGCTACCACTTCCAGCTGCTCACCTCGGTGATCGAGGTCAACGAGCTCCAGAAGCGCCGCACGATCGGCAAGCTCCAGAAGCACCTCGGCTCGCTGGCGGGCAAGGAGGTGGCCCTGCTCGGGGTGGCCTTCAAGCCGAACACGGACGACGTCCGCGAGGCCACGAGCCTCGTGCTCTCCGGGCGGCTCGCCGGCGAGGGCGCGAACGTCCGCGTGTACGACCCGGTGGCGGCGAGCAAGGCCGACGGAATGCTGGCCGGCGCGAGCATCGCCGGCACTGCGCTCGAGGCTGTGGAGGGCGCCGATGCGGCCGTGCTCGTGACCGAGTGGCCGGAGTTCCGCGAGCTCGACTGGGCGGGTGCGGTCAAGGGGAGGATGCGGTTCCCGCTGGTGGTCGACGGCCGGAACTTCCTCGACCGCGAGGCCCTCGTCGCGGCCGGCTTCACCTATGAGGGGATAGGGCGCTAGGTGCCCGCCGGGATGCAGGCGCTCCTTCTGGCCGGGGGCGAGGGCACGCGGCTGCGGCCGCTCACCTACACGACTCCCAAGCCGGTGCTGCCGCTCGCCGGCCGGCCGTTCCTGTCGTTCATGCTCGACTGGGTGCGCAGCCACGGGGTGGAGGAGGTGATCCTCTCGTGCGGGTTCATGTCGGCGGCGGTGAGGCAGGTGCTGGGTGACGCCTACAGCGGCATGCGGCTGCGCTACGTGATCGAGAAGGAGCCGCTCGGGACGGCTGGCCCGGTGCGCCTCGCGCTCGACGAGGGCCTGCTCGAGGAGCGCTTCCTGGTGTTGAACGGCGACGTGCTCACCGACATAAACGTGACCGAGGAGCTCGCCGCGCACGAGCGCACCGGCGCGCGGGTGACGCTCGCGCTCTACCCGGTCGAGGACACGGCCAGCTACGGGGTGGTGCCGACCGCGCCAGACGGCAGCGTCGAGGCCTTCCTCGAGAAGGCCCAAGCCCACGGGACGAGCGACGTCAACGCCGGGGCATATGTGGTCGAGCGCGAGGTGATCGAGACCGCCGTGCCGGCCGGCCGCGCCGTCTCCTTCGAGCGGGAAGTGTTCCCCTCTCTCGTGGGCGCCGGACTCTACGGCTGGCGCGGCCACGGCTACTGGATCGACATCGGCACGCCCGAGCGCTATCTGGAGGCCACCTGGGACCTGCTCGCCGGGCGCGTGGCGTCGACGCTCCCGGCCCGGGACGAGACCGGCTCGCTCGTGTACGAGAACTGCCTGCTCGCGGGCGCGCACGTGGGGCCCCAGAGCGTGCTCGGACGCCACTGCAGCGTGGGCGTCGACGCTCGCGTGGAGCGCTCGGTGCTGCACGAGCGGGTGCACGTGGGCGCGGACGCGAAGCTGCTCGAATGCGTGCTCGGCGAGCGCGTGAGGGTGGGGGAGCGGGCGCGGGTGGAGTCGCGCGCGATCGTGGGCGCCGGGGCTCGGATCGGCGCGGATGCCACGGTCGGGCGGGGGGCGCGGCTCGACCCCGGGGCCGTGGTCGAGCCGGCCGGCGAGGTCGCCGCGGGCGCGCTCGTGAAGGCGGCGGAGCCGATCTCGTGAGCCCGCTCGACAGGGCCGCCCTCGAGGCCGTCGACAGCCGCAACATGCTCGGCGACGTGCTCGCCCAGCCGCTCCAGCTCGGCGACGCGCTCTGGCGGGCCCAGTCCGCCCAGATCCGCCGGGAGGACAGCCCGGCCGGTCTCGTGGTCTGCGGCATGGGCGGCTCGGCGATCGGGGGCGATCTTGCGCTCGCGGCCCTGGGCGACCGCGCGACGCGCCCGATCTCGGTGGTGCGCGGCTACGCGCTCGCGTCCTGGACGCCGCCGGAGTCGCTCGTGCTCTGCTCGAGCTACTCGGGGCACACCGAGGAGACGCTCGCCTGCTTCGAGGCCGCCGGGGCGGCGGGCACGCGGCGGGTGGCGCTCACGACGGGGGGTGCGCTCGCCGAGGCGGCCCGCGCCGAGGGCGTGCCGGTGATCGGAGCGCCCGCTGGGATGCAGCCGCGCGCGGCCGTGCTCTACGGAACGGTCGCCGCCCTCGAATGCGCGGCGGCCTGCGGGGCCGCCCCGTTCCTGCATGCCGAGATCGACATGGCCACCACCCTGCTCGAGCGCCTGGTGGAGGAGTGGGGGCCAGACGCTGCGGAGGACGCCTTGCCGAAGCGGATCGCCCGCGAGCTCCAGGGCCACGTTCCCGTGGTCCACGGCGCGGGGCCGACGGCGGCGGTGGCGCGGCGCTGGCAGACCCAGCTCCACGAGAACGCGAAGGCGCCAGCCGGCGCGACCGAGCTGCCCGAGGCGAACCACAACGAGATCTGTGCGTGGGAGCGGGGCGTGCAGGCCGCGCCGCTCGCCGCGCTGTTCCTCGAGGACCCGGACCAGCACCCGCGCGTGGCCCGCCGCATCGAGCTCATGTGCGAGGAGGTGAGCCGCGCGGGGGCCCCCACGGTGGTAGTGCCGGCCCAGGGCGAGAGCCGGCTCGAGCGGGTGCTCTCCCAGGTGCTGCTCGGCGACCTCGTGAGCGTCTACCTGGCCGTGCTCGATGGGATCGACCCCACGCCGGTGGAGGCGATCGGCCGGATCAAGGACGGGCTGGCGCAGGTCTGAGCGGCGCGCAGCCCGGCCGGGGAGGGGCAAACCTTGACACAATCGTGGTAAGGTTGGCGCCATCGCGATGGAGGGGCTCACGATCAACGAGGCCGCAGACACGACCGGCTGGTCGCCTCGAATGCTGCGCTACATCGAGAGCGCCGGCCTGATCGAGCCTCCGCGCACGCCCAAGGGCTACCGCCTCTTCGGCCCCGCCGAGCTGCAGCGCCTGCGCACCCTGCGCGAGCTGCTCGCCGGGTTCGACTGCGCGCTCTCGGACGTGGCCTTTGCAAAGCGGCTCGCCTCCGACGCACGCCTCAGGGCCGCCGTCGAGCGCTGGCTCGAGGAGCGTGCCGAGAAGCCGGCCGAGGTCGAGACCGGCGACTGGCTCACCTGGGAGCAGCAGAAGCACGAGCGCCTACTCGCGATCGAACCCCCTACCCCGAGACTCACGGAGACCACCGCCGCATGACTGTCACTCACGCCACGCCCACCACCGCCGACTACAAGGTCGCCGACATCTCTCTCGCCGAGTTCGGCCGCAAGGAGATCAGGCTCGCCGAGCACGAGATGCCGGGCCTGATGGCCATGCGCGAGGAGTACGGCGCGGCGCAGCCGCTGGCGGGCGCGCGCATCATGGGCTCGCTCCACATGACCGTGCAGACGGCGGTGCTGATCGAGACGCTGGTGGCGCTCGGCGCCGAGGTGCGCTGGGCGTCGTGCAACATCTTCTCCACCCAGGACCACGCCGCCGCGGCGATCGCCGCGGCCGGCATCCCGGTCTTCGCCTGGAAGGGCGAGACGCTCGAGGAGTATTGGTGGTGCACCGAGCAGGCCCTCACCTGGCCGGGCCACGACGGCCCCAACATGATCCTCGACGACGGCGGCGACGCCACGCTGCTCGTGCACAAGGGCACCGAGTACGAGAAGGCGGGCGCCGTCCCCGATCCCGCCTCCGCCGAGTCCGAGGAGCTCCAGGTGGTGCTCCGCCTGCTGCAGCGCACGCTCTCCGAGGACCCGCAGAAGTGGACCCGCCTGGGCGAGGGCGTGAAGGGCGTGACCGAGGAGACCACCACCGGCGTGCACAGGCTCTACGAGATGCACGAGCAGGGCACCCTGCTGTTCCCGGCGATAAACGTGAACGACTCCGTCACCAAGTCGAAGTTCGACAACCTCTACGGCTGCCGGCACTCGCTCGTCGACGGGATCAACCGCGCCGTCGACGTGATGATCGCGGGCAAGACCGCGCTGATCTGCGGCTACGGCGACGTCGGCAAGGGCTGCGCGCAGTCGCTGCGCGGCCAGGGCGCGCGCGTGCTGATCGCGGAGGTCGACCCTATCTGCGCCCTGCAGGCGTGCATGGACGGCTACCAGGTGGTGCGCCTCGAGGACGTGGTCGAGAGCGTCGACATCTTCGTCACCGCCACCGGCAACCGCGACATCATCACGGCGGCGCACATGGCCCGCATGAAGCACCAGGCGATCGTGGGCAACATCGGCCACTTCGACAACGAGATCGACATCGTCGGGCTCACTCGGGTGGACGGCGTCGAGCGCGTGAACATCAAGCCGCAGGTGGACGAGTGGCGCTTCCCGGACGGCCACTCGATCATCGTGCTCTCGGAGGGGCGGCTGCTCAACCTCGGCAACGCCACCGGCCACCCGAGCTTCGTGATGTCCAACTCGTTCACGAACCAGACGATCGCCCAGGTCGAGTTGTTCACGAAGAACGACGAGTACGAGAAGCGGGTCTACGTGTTGCCCAAGCGCCTCGACGAGAAGGTCGCGCGCCTGCACCTCGGCTCGCTCGGCGCGAAGCTCACCGAGCTGAGCCCCGAGCAGGCGGCCTACATCGGCGTGCCGGTGGAGGGCCCGTACAAGTCGGAGCACTACCGCTACTGACACCAGAACGCACACGAACGCGCCTGCCGGCGTCCTCGCCCGCTCGCGTGCGCAGCACGCGTCGCGGGCTGCGTCCTCGGCAGCCGCGCTCGTGAGCGCCCTGGAGCCGGTGGCGCGATGAGCCTCGCCCCCGACGTGCTCGATGACGCGCTCGCCCCGGCGGGGCGGGCGCGGGTCGAGTGGGCGGAGGGGCAGATGCCGGTCCTGCGATCGATTCGCGAGCGCTTCGCGCAGACGGCGCCGCTCGCGGGCGTGAAGGTCGCCGCCTGCCTGCACGTGACCGCGGAGACGGCGAACCTGATGAAGGCGCTCGTGGGGGGCGGGGCCGAAGCGGCGCTCTGCTCGGCCAACCCGTTCACGACCCAGGACGACGTGGCGGCCGCGCTCGCCGGGGACGGCGTGCCGGTGCTGGCGCGGCGCGGCGAGGACGCAGAGGGCTACGCGGGGCACGTGGCGGCCCTCGCAGAGTGGGCGCCCGGCATCACGCTCGACGACGGCGCCGACCTGCTCATGCTCCTGCACCGCTGGGGGCGGCCTCCGCGCGGCGGCGCCGAGGAGACCACCACCGGGCTCCTGCGCCTGCGCCGGCTCGAGGCCGAGGGGAAGCTCGGCTGTCCGGTGATCGCGGTGAACGAGTCACGCACCGAGCGCACCTTCAACGACCGCTACGGCACGGGCCAGTCCGCGCTCGACGGCATCCTGCGTGCCACCAACCTGCTGCTCGCCGGGCGCACGCTCGTGCTGTTCGGCTACGGCCCCACCGGAAAGGGGATCGCGCAGCGCGCCCGCGGCGCCGGCGCCGCGCTGATCGTGTGCGAGGTGGACCCACTGCGCGCGCTCGAAGCGCGCATGGACGGCTTCGAGGTGATGCCCGCCCTCGCGGCCGCCGAGCGCGGGGACCTGTTCGTGACCGTCACGGGCTCGCGCGGGGCGCTGCGGCGCGAGCACCTCGAGCGCATGCCGGACGGCGCCGTGCTCGCCAACGCCGGCCACTTCGACGTCGAGATCGACCTCGAGGCCCTGCGCGACCTCGCCACGGGCGGCGTGCGCGAGGTGCTCCCGCTCGTGGAGCAGTTCGTGCTCGCCGACGGCCGCAGGCTCAACCTCCTCGCGAGCGGCCGGGTCGTGAACCTCGCCGCCGGGCAGGGGCATCCCGCGGCGGTGATGGACATGAGCTTCGCCAACCTGGCGCTCGCGGTCGAGCATCTGGTGGTGGACGGCGCGCGCCTCGAGCACCGCGTGCTGGACGTCCCAAAGGCGATCGACGACGAGATCGCGCGCTTGAAGCTCGAGTCCCTGCGCGTGGAGATCGACAGCCTCACCCCGGACCAGGAGGACTACCTGAGCTCATGGGGCGGCGGGGCGCAGGGCTGACCCGCCGGCGGTGCCGCTGTCCTGGCTTTCATGGCTGTGAGCCACGAAACGCAGGACAGCGCGAGGTCGGCACGCGCCATACTGACGCCGTGAGCGAACGCAACGTGCTCGGTGACCCGCTCGAGCCCTGCGGCATGGAGCCGCTGACGGGCTTCTACCGCGACGGCTGCTGCCGCAGCGGGGTGGAGGACCGCGGCAGCCACACGATCTGCGCGGTGGTCACGGCCGAGTTCCTGGAGCACCAGCGCGGCATCGGCAACGACCTCGTCACGCCGCTGCCGGGCTACTCGTTCCCCGGGCTCAGGCCGGGCGACCGCTGGTGCGTGACCGCAGCCAACTGGCTGCTGGCGCACGAGGACGGTGCGGCCGCCTACGTGGTGCTCGCGTCCACACACGAGCGTGCGCTCGAGATCGTGCCGCTCGCAGCGCTCCAGGAGCACGCCGTCGACGTGCCGGCGAGCCCCGGCCCGTTCACGGACTGAGCGCTGGCCGAGCCGCCCGCAAGCGGGCGGTCCCTGGACTTCCGGCGGTGCTGATCCCCGCCGGGCGGCCCCGGATCCCCGGCCGGGTGGCCCTGGATCCCTATGCCGCGCGCGGATGCAGCTGCAGGCGCCTGCCGCGCGCGGCGCGCGGGCCCCCGCCGATGCCGGCGGCCCGGAAGCGGAGCAGCTCCACGACCTCGCCGCTCGGCCTGAACGGGTCGGCCACGGCCGCGCCCGAGCCGATCTCCACGGCGGCCCAGAGCTCGTCGCCCACCTCGGCCAGCAACAGCTCTCCGGTCGGCGGGGAGGAGCCGTCCAACGCGGCCAGCCGGGCTACGGCGGACCCGTCACGAGCAGCGGCGCGGCGGATGGTGAGTGTGGTGTCGGTCATCGTGTCTCCTGGGTAAAGGTTAGATTGATCTCGAACCATCTTGGACCACGACGGGCATAAGTTCAAATTCAGATGTGTGAGGCCTGCGATAAGCTCGGGTTATGCTCGACGTCAAGCAGCTGAGGGTCCTGAAGGCCGTGGCGGAGCACGGTTCGTTCTCGGCCGCGGCCGAGGCGCTCTCGTACACCCAGCCCGCCATCTCGCAGCAGATCGCTTCGCTCGAGAGGCAGGCCAACGCCACCCTCGTCGACCGCGGCAGCCGGGGCGTGCAGCTCACCGACGCCGGCCGAGCGCTCGTCGCCCACGCGGAGGTGGTGATCGCCCGGCTGGCCGCCGCGGAGGCCGAGCTCCAGGCGATCGCGGGCGTGCGCGGGGGGCGGGTGCGACTGTCCTCGTTCCCCACTGCCGGAGCCTCGCTGCTGCCGCCGGCGATCGCGCTGTTCGCCCGGCGCCATCCCGAGGTCGAGCTCTCCTTTGTCGAAGAGGAGCCCGAGGAGGCGGTGCAGATGCTGCGCTCCGCGGAGCTGGAGGTGGCGATCGTGTTCGAGTACCGCGACCTCTCGCAGCCCGAGTTCGACCGGCTCTACGAGGGCGTGGAGCTGCGCCACCTGATCGACGATCCGATGTACCTCGCCATGCCGCGCGACCATCCGGCCGCGCGCAGGCCGCGCGTGCGCCTCGAGGACTTCGCCGAGGACGTCTGGATACAGAACGACACCCGGGGTCCCTGCGGGCGGCTGCACCTGGCGGCCTGCGCCGGAGCGGGCTTCGAGCCGAAGATCGGCTACGAGTCGGACGACTACAACGTGGTCCAGGGGCTGATCGCGGCCGGGGTAGGGGTCTCGCTGCTGCCGGCGCTCTCGCTCACCAACGTCCGCGAGGACATCGCGGTGCGCTCGCTCGGACGCAGGGCCCCCACCCGCAGGATCGCCTCGGCGGTGCTGGCCGGTCGCTACCGCTCACCTGCCACCGAGGCGATGCTCGACATCCTCAGCGAGGTGGCCGACAGCTTCGATCTCCCCTCCGGGATGGCGCTGGCCGCCTGAGGCGAGCAACTCGGCTCGGGCGCGTCGCGGCGCCCGGCGCCGGCGGGCCGCCCTGTGAGCGGCAGGCCGTGCGGCGGTCCCGGCGCGAGCCCGGTGGCCGGCGCGGCTCAGGCGGCCGGGGCGAGCGGGTCGCGCAGGGCCAGCACGTGCAGCAGCGCATCGACCACGCTCGGGTCGAACTGCGAGCCGGCGCCGCGCTCCAGCTCCGCGAGCGCCTCCTGGTGCGACCTCGGCTCGCGGTAGGGCCGCTCGGTGATCATGGCGCTGTACGCGTCGCAGGCGAAGATGATGCGGCTGCCCACGGGGATCGCCTCGCCGCTGAGGCCGTCCGGATAGCCGGCGCCATCCCAGCGCTCGTGCTCGTGGCGCACCAGCGCCGCGATCGGCGTGAGCTCGGGGGTGTTCAGCAGGATCCGCTCCCCGATCACGGGGTGCCCGCGCATGATCTCCCACTCAGCCTCCTCGAGCGGGCCGGGCTTGTAGAGGATCTCGTTCGGGATCGCGACCTTGCCGACGTCGTGCAGGGTCGCGCCGTCGCGGATCTTGGACACCTCCGACGGCGGCAGCCGCAGCCGGCGGGCGACCTCACAGGCCAGCCCGACGACCTCCTCGGAGTGCTGCATCGTGTAGTTGTCGCGGGCGTCGATCGCCGCCGCGAGGGCAGCCACCGCGGTACGCGAGCCATCGCCCGACTGCCCCAGCAGGACCGTCATCGCCTGGCCCGCCACCACCTCGGCCAGCCGCAGCGTCGAGCGCGGGAACACGGTGGCGCGGTGGCGCAGGAAGACGACCCCCTGCAGGCGGTCGCGCTGGACGAGCCCGATAGCGGCGTATGAGCCGCTCGGGGTCTCACCGCGCTGGTTCTGCGGAGCGAACTCAAGGGCGCTCTGCAGCTCGGGCAACGAGTCGCGCGAGATCGGTCCACCGCCGAGCTTGCGGGCAAGTCCCTCCGCCAGCGTCACGGACGGGGAGCGGAAGGCCGCCGGGCTCGGGTCGCCCGGCGGGCGCGCCGTGGCGAGCCGCACGAGCGAGCGGCCCTGCCCTCTCGACCCCTGCTCGAACACGGCCACCTCCTCGCAGTCGAGCTCGCGGCTGAGGAAGGAAGGGAGCACGTAGAGCAGGTGGCGAGGGCGCTCACAGCGGCTTACCATGTCCCAGAAGCGGGTCATGAGCTCCGAGGGCTGGGCGTCCGCGTCGATCTCGGCGAGGTCGCGCTCGGTGGCGGTTCCGGCCACGACGACGCCGTTGCCGCCGCGGCGCTTGGCGAGCAGCAGCGCGCGGTCGGCGCGGTCGAGCAGCTCGCCGGCGGTGAGCGGCTCGCCCCACTCGGCCATCCCAAGGGAGCAGGTGACGGGCACGCCGAGATCGCCGAAGCGGGCGCCCGCCGTCTCGACCGCCGCCCGCAGGCGCTCCGCCGCCGCGCGCGCCCCCGCCTCGTCGAGGCCGGGGAGCACGAGGACGAACTCGTCGCCGCCGTAGCGGGCGATGCCGTCATAGGGACGGAACTCCGCCGCGATCGCGGTGGCGATGCTGCCGAGCAGCTCGTCTCCTACCAGATGCCCGTGGCGGTCGTTGACAGGCTTGAAGTTGTCCAGGTCCGCGAGCAGGCAGGTGAGCGCCGCGCCCGAGCGCCGCGCGCGCCAGATCTCCTCGCGGATGCGCACCTGGATTGCGCCGTGGTTGAGGAAGCCCGTGAGCGAGTCGGTGCGCGCCGCTGCCTGGGCCTTTTCGAAGGCCTCCGCGTTGCTGCACGCCACCGCCGCGAGGTCCGCGATCGCATGCAGCGTCTCGATGTCCTCCGCGCCCAGGGGCCGCATGTCGAGGAAGCCGACGGACAGCGCGCCCTTCAGCTCGCCGTCCCAGCGCATCGGGACCCCCACGGCCGTGACCACGCCCTGCATGGCGTCGGTGCCCGGAATCTGCTCGTCCCTCCCGTAGGAGACCGTGACCACCGGCTCGCCGCTCTCGAGCACGCGCCCGCCCACACCCTCGCCGGGGCGGATCGTGCAGCCCCACCAGTCCGAGTCCGGAGATATGCCGTGCGCGGCCACTGCCACGCCGCCGTCGCCGTTGCCGAGGTAGACGCCGGACATGTCCGCGCCGAGCGCCTGGTCGGCCTCGCGGCAGAGCGTGTCGAGAACGGCGCGCAGGTCGAGTCGAGCGTTGAGGGCGCCGGCGGCCCGCGCCAGCGCGGCCTGGCGCTCGGCGCGGCGGCCGAGCCGGTCGCGCATCTCGAGCACGGCCAGTGCCGTGGCGGCCTGGGCGGCGAGTGTGTCGGCCAGCTCGGTCTCGCCGGGCGAGAACTCTCGTGGCCGCTCGCTCAGCAGCGCCACGGCGGGCCGTTCGTCCTCCCCGTCACCGATCGGCACAACCAGCACGGCGGCTGCGCAGAAGCGCTCGGCGAGCTGCGGCGAGACGGCGGCTGACGGCGGCCACGGGTCGAGGCGCTCGATCACCTCCGCCCGGTCGACCGCGAACTGCTCGCTGAGCTGCTCCGCGAGCGTGCGAAGGACCGCCGCCGCGTCAGGGGCGTCGAGGGCTGCCGCGGACAGCACGCGTACGGCGGCCATGGAGGCTGGGCGTCGATCGGTCACGGGAACTTGCCTCTGTATCGGGCATCCCTCGCGCGCGCTTTAGGATCGGCTCGTGAGCGCGGCGACCGAGAAGATGCGCCGTGAGGGGCTGCCGGAGGTCGCGATCGCGACCTTCGCGCGCTACGAGCAGCGGTTGCGGGCCGGGGAGCAGGGGCTCGTCCCGGAGCGGGAGATAGAGCCGCTTCGGCAGGTGCCTGCGGTGGGTTCGCTTCCGCCCGGCGACGCCGGAGCGATCGAGCGCGCCGTGGTGCTCAAGCTGAACGGTGGCCTCGGCACGAGCATGGGCATGACCAAGGCGAAGTCGCTGCTCGAGCTGCGGGACGGGCTCACGTTCCTCGATGTCACCGTGCGCCAGCAGCTGCACCTGCGCGAGCGCCACGGCGCCCGTCTCCCGCTGCTGCTCATGAACAGCTTCGCCACGCGAGACGACACGCTCGCGGCGCTCGAGCGCTACCCGGATCTCGCCGTCGAGGACCTCCCGCTCGACTTCTTGCAGAGCAAGGTCCCCAAGCTGCTGGCCGACGGCCACGAGCCGGTGAGCTGGCCGGCCGAGCCGGCCCTGGAGTGGGCGCCGCCCGGCCACGGCGAGGTGTTCGCGGCGCTCGCCTCGACGGGGCTGCTCGCGGAGCTGCTCGGCCGCGGCTACGAGTACCTGTTCGTGTCGAACTCCGACAACCTCGGGGCCGTGCTCGAGCCGCGCATCCTCGGCTGGTTCGCGGCCGAGGGCCTGCCGTTCGCGTCCGAGGTGGTCGACCGCACCGAGGGCGACAAGAAGGGCGGGCACCTGGCGCGCAGGCGCGCCGACGGCCGGCTGCTGCTGCGCGAGACGGCGCAGGTCCCCGACTCCGACCGGGCGACCTTCGAGGACGTGGGCGTCCACCGCTACTTCAACTGCAACAGCATCTGGGTCAACCTGCGTGCGCTCGAGCGCACGCTCGCGGAGCACGACGGGGTGCTCGAGCTGCCGATGATCGTCAACCGCAAGACGGTCGACCCGGCCGACCCCTCCTCGCCCGCGGTGGTCCAGCTCGAGACGGCGATGGGCGCCGCGATCGGCGTCTTCGACGGCGCCGGAGCGGTGCACGCGCCGCGCAGCCGCTTCGTGCCGGTCAAGAAGACGAACGACCTCCTGGTGGTGCGCTCCGACGCCTATGCCCTGAGCGCCGACTTGACGCTCGAGCTCACCGCCGAGCGGGGCGCGGCGCCGCCGCACGTGGAGCTCGACCCCGATCACTTCGGGCTCCTGGAGGAGTTCGAGGAGCGCTTTGCGAGCGGTCCGCCGTCGCTCGCGGGCTGCGAGCGGCTGATCGTGGAGGGCGACGTGAG
>DASQNF010000164.1:0-6830 GCA_035645115.1 Thermoleophilaceae bacterium
GCCGACGCCGTGGACCGCGGCGCCACCGTGGTCACCGGCGGCGCGCGCGCAGACGGCTACCCCACCCGGCTCTACTGGCAGCCAACGGTGCTCGACGAGGTGCCGCCCGACTCGATCGCGGTGACCGAGGAGACCTTCGGCCCGATCGCGCCGATCGTCTCGATCGGGTCGCTCGAGGAGGCGATCGAGCAGACCAACGCCCAGAGCTTCGGGCTGATGGCGGCGATCTTCACGTCCGACCTGGCCGCCGGCTTGCGCTACGCCGACTCGGTCCACATGGGCCTCGTGAACGTCAACGAGACCACCAACTACTGGGAGCCGCACCTCCCCTGGGGCGGGCGGGCGCGATCCGAGAGCGGGATCGGGCGCGTGGGCGGCCCCTATCCGATGGACACCCTGACCGAGCTCCAGACCGTGATGATTAGGCGATGATGTAGCTCTGACTGTGCCTTTGCGCCCTGATATATCATGGCGCGCAGATGAGTGACGCTGGCGGCCCGGCCGCCGTCCCTACCATCGACTTGACCCAATCCACCGAGGCCGACGGCCGGCCGGTCGTGCGCGCCGACGGCGTCTGGAAGGTGTTCGGGCCGGGCGGCGACCGCATCGTGGGCACGCCCGACGCGGAGCTCTCGCGCGCCGAGCTGCGCGCGAAGACCGGCTGCGTGGTGGCCGTGCGCGACGTGTCGATCCAGGTCGACCCCGGCGAGGTGTTCGTGGTGATGGGGCTGTCCGGCTCGGGCAAGTCGACTTTGATCCGAACGCTGATCCGCCTGATCGAGCCGAGCGCCGGCAGGATCGAGATCAGCGGCCGGGACGTCATGGCGGCCGACTCCGGGGAGCTGCGCGAGCTGCGCCGCCACACGGTCGCGATGGTGTTCCAGCACTTCGGCCTGCTCGCCCATCGGCGCGTGATCGACAACGTGGCGTTCGGGCTCGAGATCCAGGGCGTGCCGAAGGGCGAGCGGCTAGCGCGCGCGACCGAGATCCTCGGACTGGTGGGGCTCGAGGATGCCGCCAACCAGTTCCCCGACCAGCTCTCGGGGGGCATGCAGCAGCGCGTCGGGCTGGCGCGCGCATTCGCCGTCGACCCCAAGCTGATGCTCTACGACGAGCCCTTCAGCGCGCTCGACCCGCTGATCCGGCGCGACATGCAGGACGAGGTGATCCGCCTGCAGCGCGAGACCGGCAAGACGATGCTCTTCATAACGCACGACCTCCCCGAGGCGCTGCGGGTGGGCGACAGGATCGCGATCATGCGCGACGGCGCAATCGTCCAGCTCGGCACGCCCGAGGACCTGGTGGGCTCGCCCGCCGACGACTACGTGGCGAACTTCGTGCGCGACATCCCACGCACACAGGTGCTCACCCTGCGCTGGATCATGCGCGACCCCGAGCCCGGCGAGGGGACCCGCGGGCCCGAGCTGCCGGTGGAGACGACCGTGCAGGACGCGGTGGAGACCGTGGCCGCCACCGACGGGCCCGTGCGCGCGATGGAGAACGGCCGCTGCGTGGGGGTCGTCGACCGCGTCAGCGTGCTGTCCGCGATGGCGGCGGCGCCCGAGCGCAGAGGTTGAGCTGCCGATGGCCGTAGCGAGCGGCAGGCTCGGCGCCCCGGCGCTCGTGGCGCCCTCCACGCGCTGGCGGGGCCGGCCGGCACAGGCGGGCGGGATCGTGGCGCTGGTCCTGGTCGCGTTCTTCCTGCTGCGCAACGACTTCGCGTGGCCCAGCTCGCTCACCTGGCAGGCGCTTCCGGGCAAGCTCGACGACCTACAGGGCTGGCTCCTCGACGAGCGCACCGCTGAGGACCGCAACATCGTGTTCGCCGTCTTCGACGGCTTCAGGGCGTTGGCCGAGTGGCTCGTGACCGCGCTGAACGACGCGCTGCTCTGGCTCACCTGGCCGGGCGTGATCGCGGCGGCGGTCCTGGTCGTGTGGCGCTTCGGCGGCTGGCGCGCGGCGCTCGTGGTGGCCGCCGCGCTCGCCTCGTTCGCGCTCATGGGCCTCTGGGAGGAGGCGATCCAGACGCTGTCGCTGATGTCCGCGGCCGTGCTGCTCTCTCTTGCCATCGGGATGCCGCTCGGGGTGGTCGCGGGCCGCAACGAGCGCGTGTACGCGGCGCTCACACCGGTGCTCGACGCGATGCAGATCGTGCCGGCGTTCGCCTATCTGATGCCGGTGGTGATCCTGTTCTCGGTCGGCCCCGCCGCGGCGGTGATCTGCACGATGATCTACGCGATCCCCCCGGCGGTGCGCATTACCGCGCTCGGGATCCGGGGGGTGACCCCGGACTCGGTCGAGGCCTCCAAGGCGCTCGGCGCCACGAGCACGCAGACCCTCGCGAAGGTCCAGCTGCCGCTGGCCCGGCGCCAGCTGCTCCTGTCGGTCAACCAGACGATCATGTTCGCCCTCTCGCTGGTGGTGATCGCCGGGCTGATCGGCGGGCGCGGGCTCGGCGACGTGGTCACGAACGGGCTCTACTCGAACGCCGCGCTCGCGTTGCTGGCCGGCGCCGCGATCGTGATCATGGCGATCGCCCTCGACCGCGCCACCGCGGCCATCGCCGAGCGCACCGATCCCACCCGCCGGCACCTGACCGAGAAGGGCAGGCGCAAGGCGCGCGTCGCCACGCTCGCGGTGCTCGGCGCGATCGTGGTGACCGTGCTCGTGGCGAAGGCGCTCGGCGCGCAGGACATCTATCCCGACGAGTTCGAGACCTCGACCACGATCTTCACCGCCACGATCGAGGAGACGCTGCTCGGCTGGATCCAGGACGCGCTCGACTACGTGCAGGACCCGGCCTCGTTCATCTTCGGCATCACCGAGCCGGTCGGGAACTTCCTGCTCGAGTACACGCTTGAGCCGCTTCGCATGGTGCTGATGGAGACGCCCTGGTTCGTGGTGCTTGCCGGCCTGACCGCGCTCGCCTTCGTCCTCAGCGGGGCCCGCCCCGCGATCACGACCTTCCTGTTGCTCGCCGCGATCGGCGTGATGGGGGTTTGGGCCCCGGCGATGGACACGGCCTCGCAAGTGCTGGTGGCCACCGCCATCGCCGTGCTGCTCGGCATCGCGATCGGGATCTGGGCGGCGGAGAGCGAGCGAGTCGAGCGCCTGCTGCGCCCGCTGCTCGACACGCTGCAGACGCTCCCACAGCTCGTGTACATCATCCCGTTCATCTACCTGATGCCGGTATCGCGCATCCCGGGAGTGATCGCGTCCGTGCTGTACGCGATTCCCGTGATCATCAGGCTCGTGACGAACGGGCTGCGCAACGTGCCGCCCGCCGCCGTCGAGGCGGCGGCGGCGTTCGGCGCGTCGCGCATGCAGGTGCTGGCCAAGGTGAAGGTGCCGCTCGCTCGCGACTCGATCATGCTGGGCGTGAACCAGGGGATCATCATGGTGCTCGCCGTGGTCGTGATCGGGGGGCTGGTGGGCTCGGGCGCGCTCGGCGACGCCGTGGCGCGCGGGCTCCAGCGAAACGAGTTCGGCGAGGGAGTGGTGGCCTCGCTGGCAATCCTGGCGCTCGGCATCGCGCTCGATCGCGTGACCCAGGGACGCCGGAATTCACGACATGACCGTCCCGGCCGCCGGCCGGGGCGCGGATGGGGTCTACGACCCCGAGGAGGGAATGCTTGATGGAGCGAAAGAGGACTCGCGGGAGAACCGCACTGGTGACCATGCTGCTGCTCGCGCTCGCGCTGTTCGTGGCGGCGTGCGGGGAGGAGAAGGACGACGAGCCGGCCGGAGGCGGCGGCTCCGGCGGCGCATCGGCCGAGAAGGACTGCGGCAAGGTCGTGCTCAACGAGCAGGCCTGGGCCGGCTCCACCGCCAACACCTACATCGCGAAGGCGGTGCTCGAGGAGGACCTCGGCTGCGAGGTCGAGATCACGAAGATCACGGAGATCCCGGTCTTCCAGGCGATGGCGGACGGCAAGGTCGACGTCGTGCTCGAGGACTGGCAGCACGTCGCCGAGTACAAGAAGTACGTCGACCAGCAGGGCAGTGTCGTAAACGCCGGGCCGCTCGGGGTGGAGGGCCACATCGGCTGGTTCATCCCGCAGTACCTGATGGACGAGTACCCCGAGTTCAAGACCTGGAAGGGGCTGAAGGGCAAGGAGGACCTCTTCAAGACGCCCGAGTCCGGCGACCAGGGCATGTTCCTGGGCGGCGACCCGTCCTACGTCCAAAAGGACAAGGAGCTGATCGAGGCGCTCGACCTCAACCTCAAGCACGTGACCGCCGGCGCCGAACCGGCGCAGGTGGCGCGCTGGAGCCAGCTCTACAAGCAGAAGAAGCCGGTGCTGTTCTACTGGTACACGCCGCAGTACCTGAACAAGCAGTACGACCTCGCCGAGGTCAAGCTGCCGCCGCGCACCGAGGCGAACAAGGACTGCCAGGACGACGCCAAGGCAGGCGGCGACCCCGAGCAGTACAAGTGCGAGTACGACGTGACGATCATCCAGAAGCTGTTCAGCAAGGAGTTCGCGGAGAGCGGCTCACCCGCGGTCGACGTGCTGAAGAAGATGAAGCTCACGAACGACGACCAGGAGCTGGTGGCCAAGGCGATCGCCGGCGACAAGGTCGATCCGGAGAAGGCCGGGCAGGACTGGGTGGAGGAGAACCGCGACAAGGTGGACGCCTGGTTGCAGTAGCAGCGCTCGTTTGATTCCCCACCGCCGCGGCGCTTCGCGGCGGTGGGTGAATCTGCGTACCGTCCTGACTGTCCCCGCCAGCGGGCGGGGACAGTCAGGACAGTGGGCGGATGCTGGCGCGGTTGGCCGGGGCGGCCGGCGCCCGCGAAGCCGGGGGCCCGACCTAGCCGGCCTGGGGGACCGCGAACGCCGCCACCGCCGCGAAGTGCGCCGCCGCGGCCACCACCACGAGCACGTGGAAGATCTCGTGGTAGCCGAAGCTGGACGGGCGCGGGTCGGGGCGCCGGCGCGCGTACACGACGGCGCCGGCCGTGTACGCCGCGCCGCCCAGCGCCAGCAGCGCGAGCGCGCCCGCGCCCGTGCGCTCGGTGATCTGCGGGACGGCGACGATGCCGAACCACCCGAGCGCGAGGTAGGCAGCCGCCGTAAGCCACTTGGGGGCGTCGGTCCAGATCAGCGTGAACACGATCCCGGCCAGCGCCCCGCCCCAGACGCCCGCGAGCACGATGCTGCCGAGCGGGTCCTCGAGCACCAGCAGGGCGAACGGCGTGTAGGTGCCGGCGATCAGCACGAAGATCATCGCGTGGTCGAGCCGGCGCAGCCAGGCGCGCACCGCCGGCCTCCAGGTGACGCGGTGGTAGAGCGCGCTCGTGCCGAGCAGGCCGGCGAGCGCGACCGAGTAGATCGCGCATGCCACGGTGGCGCGCCCCGCCGGCGCCCAGGCCACCAGCGCCGCCCCGGCGGCGAGCGCCGCGAAGAAGGACCACTGGTGCACCACACCGCGAAAGCGGGGCCGGGTCGCGGGCGTGGCGGCCGCGGCCAGGCGCCGGTCGGGCGTGGGAAGCGGCTCGCTCATCCGGCGCGCAGCCGGAGGTCGAAGCCGGCCGGGGCGTGGACGTTCAGGATCCGCACCGCGCGCCCGGTCCTGTTCGAGAACGTGTGCGGCACGCCCGGTGGCACGAGCACGAAGGTGCCGGCCGGCGCGTCGAGCTCGCCCCCGTCCCCATGGATCGTGAGATCGCCGTCGAGCACGTAAAAGGCATCGTCCTCCGCCTCGTGCGAATGCAGCTCCGGGCCATCGCGGTGGGGGGCGAGCGTGATGATCGAGAGGTTGAAGCGAGGGGTGTCCTCGCTGAGAGCGAGGAACTCGACGTTCCCCACGCGCTCGCCCTCGCCGGGGCGGACGAAGCGTATCCCGTTCCCGCTCACCGCCCGGAACTCTAGGGCGCACCGCGCCCGCCGCCACGGGTGAACGTCGGCCTTCGACCGCGTGCGCGTCAGGCGCCCGCGCCCACCGCGCTCTGGGCCCTCGTCTCGCCGCCGAGCCAGCCCTCCGCCAGCCGCAGCAGCTCGCCGGGCGCCTCCTCAGGGAGGAAGTGGCCCGCGCCGGGCACGGTCTCGACCCGCAGGTTCGGGCCCGGTCGCGGATCGAGCACGCGCGTGATCGGGCTCTCGGCGCCGAGCACGAGCAGCGAGGGCACGCGCAGCTCGCCGGAGCGGTCCCCACGCCTCAGCATCGTCGGCAGCTCGCGCGTGAGGAAGGTCCGGTAGCAGGCCGAGCTGGCGCGCGCCCGCGCCGGGTGGGAGAGCACGCGGGCGTATGCCTCGAGCTCCGCATGCTCCCAGCGAAAGTCCCCGCCACTGCCGGCGCGGATCACGGCGCTCACGAGGCGCGCCCCGTGTTCGAGGGCGAGCGGTCCGAGCACCGGCGCGGCGAGCAGGGCCTGGTAGGAGCCCACCAGCGGCAGCGCCAACCGGCGCGCCCGCAGGCGCGACCGCTGCCGCCAGGGCGGGGCCACGTCGAGCGCCATCAAGCGCTCCACGCGCTCGGGGTGCCCGAGCGCGAGCAGGAAGGCGGCGTAGCCGCCCCAGTCGTGCCCGATGATGTGCGCCCGGCCGATCCCCTCCGAGTCGAGCAGGGCGAGGACGTCCGCGGCGAAATCGGCCTTTGCGTAGTCGCCGGGCGGGGCGCTCGACCAGCCCCAGCCGCGCAGGTCGGGGGCGATCACCCGGTGGCTGGCGGCGAGCGCCGGAATCAGGCGTCGCCAGCACCACCAGTGCTGCGGCCAGCCGTGGAGCAGGACGAGCGGCTCCCCCTGGCCGGCCTCGGCGACGTGCACCTGCAGGCCGCCGACGTCGACGAAGCGGTGCGTGACGCCCAGCAGGACCGGCATCGGC
>DASQNF010000165.1:0-2460 GCA_035645115.1 Thermoleophilaceae bacterium
AGCTTGACCTGGTAGCGGGCGTCCTCGTCGAAGCCGAACTCGGCGGCCGCATGCTCGGCGAAGTCGCGCGCCTCCTTCAGGCGGCCTACGTCCGCTCTGATCGCGTGCTCACGTGGCTCGAAGATGACCATCACTCGCTCCAACCCCCCCGGTCTGGACAAGTCTCACGCCAGCTTCGACGACATGCGCCGGTCGATGTGTGATCCAGATCGCACTTCGGTGCGAAGTGAGGGGCAACGGGAGGCTCGCGCTCGAGACTGAGCCCCGCCTCTGACGCCCCAGAAGGAGGACTCGCACATGCGCAAGTTGCTGCTCGCCCTAGCGGCCCTGGCCGCCGTGGCGATCGCGGTACCGCTCGGCTTCGGCTCCAGCCACCGAGAGGCGCCGAACATCTCGCTCGACCCGTCGGCCGACAACACGGACACCTACGCGTGGACCGCGAAGGACGCCCCGGGCGCGCTCACCGTGGCGGCGAACTGGATACCCGGCGAGGTGCCGGCCAGCGGACCGAACTTCCACGGCTTCGATGACCGCGCTCGCTACTACGTGCATCTCGACAACACCGGCGATGGCCGGCCGGACATCAGCTACCGCTTCAAGTTCAAGACCAGGATCCGGAACAGGGAGTCGTTCCTCTACGCCGGTCCGGGGACCGACAACTACGGCGAGCTGAACGTGATCCAGCGCTACAGCATCGTCCGCGAGCGGCTCCGCTATCGCCGCGGACGCCTCGTGCAGCTGAGGGAGAGGACGATCGCCCGCGGCCTGCCGGTGGCGCCGCCGAACATCGGTCCCAAGACGTTCCCGAACTACCAGACGTTCGTGGACGGGGCGATCCGGAGGCTCTCCGACGGCACCAAGGTGTTCGTCGGCCAGCGCGACGATCCGTTCTTCGTCGACCTCGGGGCCACCTTCGACGGCCTGAACATCCGCAAGCTCACCGGCAACCAGGGTGAGGGCAAGGACGACCTCAGTGGGATGAACATCCACTCCACCGTCCTGCAGATCCCCGAGCGCCTGGTGACCAGGGACCGCAGGGCCGTGTCCGGACCCGCCGCCCGCAACGCCGTGGTCGGCGTGTGGTCGAGCACCGAGCGCCGGCGCCTGCAGGTGACCAACGCGACGCGCAGGCGCGTCCGAGCCAACCCGTGGGTGCAGGTCTCGCGGCTCGGCAACCCGCTGGTGAACGAGGTCGTGATCCCGCTCGGGCAGAAGGACCGGTTCAACCGCACCACTCCCAACCGCGACGCCGAGCTGTACGGCAAGTACGTCGTCAAGCCCGAGCTCGCGGCGGTCCTCAACGCGCTGTTCATGGTCGGAGCTCCGGAGGACGACCGCACGGACATCGTGCAGGCGCTGCTCCAGGGCCTACCCGACCTGAACCAGCACAAGGGGATCAAAGGTCCGCCGGCGGTCGACACGATCAAGCTCAACCTCGGAACTCCTCCGTCGGACGTGGAGGATCGCTTCGGGGTGATCGGCGGGGACACCGCCGGGTTCCCGAACGGGCGTCGCCTCGGCGACGACGTGGTGGACATCGAGCTGCAGGTCGTGGCCGGGATCCTCAAGGGCAACGCGGTGCCGCTCGGCGACGGGGTCGATCAGAACGACAAGCCGTTCCTGGCCGGCTTCCCGTACCTGGCAGCTCCCGACAGCGGTTTCGACTCGCGTCCCTCTACGCGGATCGAACCGGGCCACCCGCCGGTTCCGGCAGGCGGCTGACTCCAACCGGCCCCCCGCAGGCGAGCGCCTGCGGGGGGCCTCCCCCTTTCCGACAGGTGACTCTCAGCCGCCCCAACCTCTTCAAGCTCCTCGGCCCGGTGGCCGTATTCTGCGCGCTGCTCGCCGCGCTGCTGTTGCTGAACGGTGGCGAGGCTCAGGCGCCCGCCCTCGGACCCGGCTCGGCCGGCGCCGACCTCGGCCGCTCCTCGGGAGACCCCCTCCGCGACGCGCAGGCTGCGGTCCGCGCCGCACCCGACAGCGCCGCCGCGTACGCCGCTCTCGGCGACGCCTATCTTTCTCGCGCGCGCGCGAGCGGCGACCCGAGCTTCTACTCGCGGGCGCAGCGCGCGCTCGACGCCAGCCTGCGCCGCGACCCCTCCGACGTGGGCGCCCTGATCGGCGCCGCCACTCTCGCCGGGCTGCGCCACGACTTCGCCGCGCAGCTGCGCCTCGGGCTCGATGCCCGGCGCGCCGCTCCGGACCTGGCCCGGCCGCACGCTGTCGTCTTCGACGCCCAGGTGGAGCTCGGCATGTACGAGCGGGCGGCCGCGACCGTGCAGCGGCTGGTGGACCTGAAGCCGGGACTCGCCGCCTATTCGCGCGCCTCTTACTACCGCGAGCTCACCGGCGACAGCGCAGGAGCCGTGGAGGCGATGCGGCTCGCGGCCTCCGCCGGCAGCGCGGGCGCGGACGCGGCATACGTGCACGCGCTGGTGGGCGATCTCGAGCTGGCGCGGG
>DASQNF010000166.1:0-3960 GCA_035645115.1 Thermoleophilaceae bacterium
ATCGGGCTGTCGGAGTTCTTCGTCGGCGTGTTCGTGGTCGCGATCGTCGGCAACGCGGCCGAGCACTGGGTGGCCGTGCTGGTGGCGGCCAAGGACAAGATGGACCTGGCGGTGAACATCGCGATCGGCTCGAGCGCGCAGATCGCGCTGTTCGTGGCCCCGCTGCTCGTGCTGCTGTCGTTCGTGGTCGGTCCGGAGCCGATGGCGCTCGTGTTCAACGGCTACGAGCTCGGGGCGCTCCTGTTCTCGGTGCTGATCGCCAACCTTGTGACCCAGGAGGGCGAGTCGAACTGGTTCGAGGGGGTGCAGCTGCTCGCGCTGTACGCGGTGCTCGGGCTCGTGTTCTACTTCGCCTGAGCCCCTTGGCCGGCCGCCGTGCTTGGTGGCGCGCCCCCCCGCGTGCCGCGCACCGCGCGGTCGGCCCTCTCGCTAGCGGTCCTGGCCCGCGCCGGCGTGGCTGGTGGCGCCGGGATCCGGCAGGTCGGCGCCGCGCTTCATCGACTCGATCCGCTCCTCGCGCTTGCGGTCGGCGTCCGGGTCACGACGGTCGGCCCGCACCGAGAGCCAGATCCCGACGGCGAACGCCACCGCGATCACCACCAGGCTCGCCACCGGCCCGACCTTCACGAGGTCCTCGATGAGCAGCTTGACCCCCACCAGGCCCAGCACGAGCGCGATCGTCTCGTCCAAGTAGCGGAAGCGCGCGATCAGGCTCTCAACGAGCACGAACAGGGCTCGCAGGCCGAGCAGCGCGAAGACGTTGCCCATCCAGATCAGCAGCGAGTCGCGGGTGATGGCGAAGGCAGCCGGGATCGAGTCGATCGCGAAGGCGATGTCCGCGAACACGATTGCCGACAGGCAGAGGAACAGGGGCGTGGTGTGCCGGCGGCCATCCTGCTTGACGAACCAGCGCCCCCCGTGGAACTCGTTCGTGACCGGGAACACCTTGCGCACCGCGCGAACCAACAGGTTCTTGTCCGGGTCGACGTTCTCGCTCACGCCCGTCCAGATCCGGTAGGCGAGGACGATCAGCGCGGCGCCCAGGATGTAGATCACGACGTGGAAGCGCTCGATCAGCTCGGTGCCCGCCACGATGAACACGCCGCGCAGCGCCAGCGCGGCGACGATGCCCCAGAAGAGCAGGCGCGGCCGGCGGTCGTAGGGCACGCCGAAGTAGGCGAACAGCAGCAGGAACACGAACAGGTTGTCGAGCGAGAGCGACCGCTCGATCAGGTAGACGGTGGTGTAGGTGACCGCGTCGGTGGCGCCCTCGAAGACCAGCACCGGGACGGCCACGAGCAGGCTGAGCACGAGCCAGCCCAGCGACCACCAGGCGGCCTCCTTGAAGTCCGGCTCGCGCCCGCGCGCGAAGAAGTGCAGGTCGAGCCAGAGGAAGAGGACGAGCGCGCCGACGAGCGCCGCCCAGGGGGCTACGGACCCGATCTCCATTTCGGGGACCTTAGAGTGGGGGCATGCTGGGTCACCTGGCCATCGGGACCTGGAGCGGCGGGCGCTTCATGAGCTTCGGGGAGCCGATCGACGACGAGCGCTTCGAGGCGCTGGTGCGCCCCGGCGGCCCGATTCGCTCGGTGCTGACGGCCGACGCCTACGGCGCCGGCGCGGCCGACTCCCTGCTCGGCCGCGCCCTGGAAGGCGTGCCGCGCGGCGGCTACGCGCTCGCGGGCGCCGTCGGCCACGACTTCTACGAGGGCGGGCGCGAGGGCGCGAAGGGCTACCCGCGCTTCACGGACCCACGCCTGCGCGCTCCCGACGGCTACGCCGGCTACCTGCGCATGGCCGTGGAGCGCAGCCTCGAGCGCTGCGGCGTCGACTCGTTCGACCTGCTCCTCCTCCACAACCCCGACCGGCGCGGCTTCGAGTCCGAAGCGGTATGGGAGGCTTTGCGCGAGCTGCGCGACCAGGGCCTCACGCGCATGCTCGGCGTGGCGCCCGGGCCGGCCAACGGCTTCACGCTCGACCTGATCGGGTGCTTCGAGCGCTACGGCGAGCTCATCGACTGGGCGATGCTGATCCTGAACCCCTTCGAGCCCTGGCCGGGCGAGCTCGCGCTCGGCGCGGCCGCCCGCCACCACGTCAAGGTGATCACGCGAGTGGTCGACTACGGCGGGCTCTTCCACGACGACGTGCTCCCCGGTCACGCGTTTCCGCCCGGCGACCACCGCCGCTTCCGGCCTGAGGGCTGGGTCGAGGCCGGGCGCGAGAAGCTCGAGCGCCTGCGACCGATCGCCGAGCGGCACGGGCTGACCCCGCTCGGGCTCGCCTGCGCCTGGAACCTGACGCACGAGGCCGTGGAGTGCGTGGCGCCCACCCTGATCCAGGAGCCCGGCCCGGACGCGAAGCCGATCGAGCGCAAGCGCGCCGAGCTCGCGGCCGTGCCGGCGGGCCCGCTGCTGTCCGCGGAGGAGGTCGACGCGATCCGCGCGATCGGGGACAACCGCGGCTCGATGCTGCTCAAGGGCGCCACCCCCGATCACGAGGGCCACGAGCTGCCGGACCGCTGGGCGATCGACGGCGAGCTCGCCGCCGTGGCCGGGCGCTGGGCGATCGACCCGCAGCGCGACCTGCGCAAGGCCGCCCCCGCCCTGGACGCTCGCTAGGGCCGCTCGAGCAGCTCGGCGCAGCGCTGTAGGGCGTCCGTGTCCTCCGGGCGCGCCTCGTCGAGGCATTCGGCGTACTCGCGGAAGTCCTCGGTTTCGGGGGTAGCGCCGGCGCCGCTGTCGGGCGGAGCGCCGCCGGCTCCCGTGTCGGGCGCAGCCGGCTCCTGCGCGCCGAGCCCGGGCAGGCTCCCGCCTCCCCCGAGCAAGGTGGTGAGATCGGACATCGGACGGGCGTTCGCCGGCGCCTCGATCTCCTGGTCGCCGTTCACGTTCGCCATCTCGACCTCGAACTGGATCGAGCCCGACTCGATCCCGCCGAGCTCTGCGCGGCTCGCCTCGGGGACCTCGAACTCGATGCGGCCCGACACGCGCCTGATGATGTCGTCGTCCTTGCCGACGTAGACCTGGAACCTCGGGTCCTTGACCACGTCGCCGATCCGACTGATGTCCTCGGCGCTGAGCGGATCCGGTGCGGCCTGGCCGGTTGCGCCGCCGAGCGCCGAGCCCGACTTGCGCACGAACTCGTTGAGGTTGCGCATCAGGGCCTCCACGTCGAGCCTGCCGGAGACGTGGCGCACCTCGACCCCCGCCACCTCCTCCTCGCCCTCCTCCTTCGCCTCGGAGAGCCATGAGCGCGGGTCGAGCCCGAGCGCGCGCAGCGAGCTCTCGCGCTTGCTGTTCTTGGCGATCGCCCGGTTGGCGCGCCTGACCTCCGCCTCGGGCTGCTCGTAGTAGACGTCCTGGAACTTCACGAAAGCGCGGTCGCCGGTGGAGAGGAAGCCGGTGGTGACGGTCTGTCCGGCGCCGTCGGTGCCCACCTTCAGCTCGAGGTCCACGGACGGCAGCTTGTTCTCGTTCGAGCGGAACGGCCCCTTGGCGGTGATGCGCACGGGCCGGTCGAGCGAGGCGCTGCCGTTCAGCTCGAGCTCGGCGTCGAGCTCGAGGTCGGCGCTCCGGATCGACTCGCTGAACGCGCGGTCGAGCAGGTCCTCCACGTCCTCCTTGCCGCCGCCGCCCCCGCAGGAGCCGAGCGCGAACGTGGCGAACAGCAGGAGCAACGACACGCGGCGCATAGGCGGCGCAGCCTAGCTGGAACAAAGCGCAACTCGAGAAGGTCGGGCAGGTTGGATAACCGGATGGGGTACCTCGGAGGCTCGACCACGCACAGGGCGCGCCCGCCGGCGCTCGCGCCGGCGCTCGCCCTCGCGGCGCTGTGCCTGCTCGCCGGGGCGCCCGGCGTGGCCGCAGGCGAGCTGATCGTGGTCACCGGAGACCGGGCCGTGCGCAGCTTCGACCCCGCCGTGCCCGAGCCGAGCGAGGTGGCCATGAGGCCGCCGCGAAC
>DASQNF010000167.1:0-9746 GCA_035645115.1 Thermoleophilaceae bacterium
CTCACCCGCGGCCTGCGGCTCGACTTCCGCGACGAGCGCGGCGAGCCCTTCGAGACGAGCTTCCAGTACGAGGGCGGGATCGTCGACTTCGTCAAGTACCTCCACAGCCAGGGCACGCGCGAGCCGCTCAACGACAAGGTCGTCTACATCGCCGACGAGAGCGAGATCGGCGAGGTCGAGGTGGCCATGCAGTGGAACCGCTCCTACCAGGAGGCCCTGCTCTCGTTCGCGAACAACATCAACACGCACGAGGGCGGCACCCACCTGTCCGGCTTCCGCTCGGCGCTCACGCGCACGATCAACGCGTACGCCCGCCAGACGGGCGAGCTCAAGGAGAAGGACCCGAACCTCCAGGGCGAGGACGTCCGCGAGGGCCTGACGGCGATCATCTCCGTGAAGATCCGCGACCCGCAGTTCGAGGGCCAGACCAAGACGAAGCTCGGCAACCCGCCGGTGGAGGGGTTCGTCCAGGCCGCGATCAACAAGGGCCTGGCGGAGTTCCTCGAAGAGCATCCCGGTGAGGGCCGTGTGGTGATCCGCAAGGCGGTGGACGCCGCCCGCGCGCGCGATGCCGCCCGCAAGGCGCGCGACCTGACCCGCCGCAAGTCTGCGCTCGAGAACTCCACCCTGCCGGGCAAGCTCGCCGACTGCAGCGTGCGCGACCCGGCGCTCGCCGAGATCTTCATCGTCGAGGGCGACTCCGCCGGCGGCTCCGCCAAGCAGGGCCGCGACCGCAACACCCAGGCGATCCTGCCGCTGCGCGGGAAGATCATCAACGTCGAGAAGAACCGCATCGACAAGGTGCTCTCGAACAAGGAGATCCAGGCGCTGATCACGGCGATCGGCACCGGGATCCGCGAGGAGTTCGACATCGAGAAGGCGCGCTACCACAAGGTGGTGGTGATGACCGACGCCGACGTCGACGGCGCTCACATCCGCACGCTCGTCCTGACCTTCCTCTACCGGGAGATGCCGCAGCTGATCGAAGAGGGCTACGTGTACATCGCCAAGCCCCCGCTCTACAAGATCAAGTCCGGCAAGCAGGACATCTACATCGAAAAGGAGTCCGAGCTCGAGGAGGTCCTGCTGCGCGACAAGCTCGAGAAGATGGAGATCAGCGACCGCCCGCGCGCGGGCGTCGCGAGCTCGGCCTTCAGCCTCACCCACGCGCGCTGGCAGAAGTACGGAAGGCTGCTCAAGCAGTACGAGGGCTGGGCCTCGGCGTTGCGCGCGGCCTACGGCCACGACCCGATCACGTTCCTCGAGGAGTCCACGATCCTCGACGAGGGCGCGGACAGCCCCGAGGCGGTGGTGGCGATCCTGAAGGCCGACGACCCGGAGGGCGAGCCCTACGAGACCGAGCTTGTGGAGGAGAACGACGAGGAGATCGTGGCCCGCGTGGTCGAACGCAAGACCGGCACGGCAAAGACATACCGGCTCAGGCGCGCGCTGTTCGCGAGGCCCGAGTACATCGGCTTCGCGAAGATCCACAAAGAGCTCGAGGGGCTCGCCGGCACGCCACCCTTCCGGGTTGTGCTCGGCAAGCGCGAGGCGGACGCGCTCTCGTTCGAGGAGCTGCGCACCAAGGTCCTCGAGGTGGCGCGCGACGGCGTCCCCCTCCAGCGCTTCAAGGGCCTCGGCGAGATGAACGCCGACCAGCTCTTCGACACGACCATGGACCCGGAGCGGCGCACGCTCCAGCTGGTCACGATCGACGACGCGAGCGGCACCGACCAGATCTTCTCGATGCTGATGGGTGACAACGTCGAGCCGCGGCGCGAGTTCATCGAGAACCACGCCGGCGAAGTCACGAACCTGGACGTCTAGGTGGGTAGCCGACCATGAGCATCGACCAGCTGACAGGCGGGAACATCGAGCCGCGCGGGCTCGAGGAGGAGATGCGCTCCTCCTACCTCGACTACGCGATGAGCGTGATCGTGGGGCGTGCGCTGCCGGATGTGCGCGACGGCCTCAAGCCGGTGCACCGGCGCGTGCTCTACACGATGCACGAGAACGGCCTGCAGCCGAACCGGCCGTTCCGGAAGTCGGCGTCGACGGTCGGGGACGTCATGGGCCGCTACCACCCGCACGGCGACTCCGCGATCTACGACACGCTCGTGCGTCTCGCCCAGGACTTCGCGATGCGCTATCCGCTCGTGGAGCCGCAGGGCAACTTCGGCTCGATCGACAGCGACCCGCCGGCGGCCTACCGCTACACAGAGGCGCGGCTCACGCGACTGGCCACGGAGATGCTGCGCGACATCGATGCGGACACCGTGGACTTCGCGCCGAACTACGACGAGTCGCGCCAGGAGCCGCTCGTGCTGCCGTCGCGGTTCCCCAACCTGCTGGTCAACGGCTCGTCGGGGATCGCGGTCGGCATGGCCACCAACATCCCGCCGCACAACCTGCGCGAGGCGATCGACGCCACGGTCGCCTTCATCGACGACCCGGACATCGAGGTGGCCGGGCTGATGCGGCACCTGAAGGGCCCTGACTTCCCCACCGGCGGGATCATCGTCGGCTACAGCGGCATCCGCGACGCCTACGAGACCGGCCGCGGGCGCGTGATCGTGCGCGGGCGCGCGCACATCGAGCCGCTGCGCCAGGGCAAGGAGGCGATCATCGTCACCGAGCTGCCCTACCAGGTCTCCAAGGGCGACGGCCGCGGAGACGGCAGTGGCCTGATCAAGAAGATCGCCGAGCAGGTCCTCACCGGGCGGCTCAAGGAGATCTCGGACCTGCGCGACGAGTCCGACAAGTCGGGCATCCGCCTGGTCATCGAGCTGAAGCGCGACGCGATCCCGAAGGTCGTGCTGAACAAGCTCTACAAGCACACCCAGCTGCAGGCCACCTTCGGCGTGAACATGGTCGCGCTCGTCGACGGGGTGCCGCGCACCCTCGGCCTGCTGCCGATCGTCAAGAACTACGTCGACCACCAGCGCGAAGTGATCGTGCGTCGCACCAAGCACGAGCTGCGCGAGCGCGAGGCGCGCCTGCACATCCTCGAGGGGCTGCTGATAGCGATCCGGGACATCGACGCGGTGATCGAGCTGATCCGCGGCTCGAGCGACCCCGAGAGCGCTCGCGACGGCCTGATCGAGCGCTTCGAGCTCACACGCGTGCAGGCCCAGGCGATCCTCGACATGCGGCTGGCTCGCCTGACGGCGCTCGAGGCGGACAAGGTCAGGCAGGAGCACGCGGACACGCTCGAGCGGATCACGGAGCTGCGCGAGATCCTCGGCGACGAGGCCCGGGTCATGGCGCTGATCAAGGACGAGCTGCTCGAGATCAGGGACAGCTACGGCGACGAGCGGCGCACGGAGATCACGCACTCCGAGGACGAGATCGACATCGAGGACCTGATCGCCGACCAGCAGATGGTCATCTCGATCACGCACTCGGGCTACATCAAGACGCTGCCGCTCGCCACCTACCGCCAGCAGCACCGCGGCGGCCTGGGCGTGGTGGGGATGGACATGAAGGAGGAGGACTGGATCGAGCACCTGTTCGTCTGCTCGACCCACGACTACCTGCTGTTCTTCACCAACCGCGGAAAGGTCTACCGCCAAAAGGTCTACGAGCTGCCCGAGGCGTCGCGGACAGCCAAGGGCCGCGCGCTCGTGAACCTGCTACCGCTGCGCGAGGGCGAGCGCGTGCAGGCCGTGCAGGCCACGCGCGATTTCAACGAGGGCAAGTTCCTGGTCTTCGCCACCCGCCAGGGCCAGATCAAGAAGACCGAGTTCGGCGCCTACAACACGCCGATCAAGGCGGACGGGATCATCGCGATCAAGATCCGCGGCGACGACGAGCTGGTTGCGGTCCGCCGCACGAGCGGCGACGACGACATCATCATGGTGGCGCGCTCGGGCCAGGCGGCGCGCTTCAACGAGGACCAGGTGCGCCCGATGGGACGCGACACCGGCGGAGTGCGAGGCATGAACGTCGCGCGCGGCGACAACCGCGTGCTGGCGATGGACGTGGTGCGCCCTGACACCGAGCTGCTGGTGGTCACCGAGAACGGCTACGGGAAGCGCACGCCGATCGAGGAGTACCCCGTCAAGGGGCGCGGCTCCATGGGGGTGAAGACGATCGGCCTGACCGAGAAGAAGGGTGGCGTGGCGGGCGCGCTGATCGTGCGCGAGCACTACGACCTCGTGTTCATCTCGCAGAACGGCATGGTCCAGCGCACCGGGGTCAAGGGGATCTCGAAGCAGGGCCGGCCGGCCCAGGGAGTGCGAGTGATGAACCTGCGTGGGGACGACATCGTGAGCGCGGTGGCGCTCGTGATGGAGACCTCCGAGGAGACCTCGGCACAGGTCGCGGCAAAGGTGCTGGCGGCCGGCGGAGACGTCCTCGGCGACGAGGAGATCCTCGCGGCGGACGAACGTGTCGACGCGGACGCGCGGCCGGCCGACCTTGCCGAGCTGGACCCCGACGAGGTAGACCTCGACGACGACGCCCTCGACGACGGTTCCGGGGGCGGCGAGCACGAAGAGGAGTGACGCACGAGGGGCGCCCTCGCGGGCGCCCCTCGGCATGTCGCTTTGCTGGACGCGATCGGCGGGTCTCTGCGGCCAGAGGGACCACTCCCGGCCAGAACCGCCGACGATGTCACGGTTGGACTCCGCTACACGGGGCCCAGCTCCGGTCTAGCGGCCGGACACCTCCAGGGTCCCAAGAAATCTGTCAGTCAAAGCTCGGACCACCTCCTTTCCCTGGTACCGGCATTGAAGCAGACCGGGGGGTCGGGAAGGGGACCGGGGTGGGCGAAGCCCGGGCGGCGGGCGCGGGGCGGTGGAGCTCGCGGGCCGGACGTCGGCTGCGAGGGCGCGGGCTGGGCTTCTGCCGGGCCAATGGCCGGCCTGCAAGGTGCGAGCCCGCGCGGGGCCCAGGGCGCCGGGCTAGCGGGGCCGCGGGGCTCGCAGGCCCGGGGCGCCGGGCTGCCAGGGCGCGGGGGCTTGGGCAGGCCCTGGGCCGTTAGGGCGGAGGCTCGTCCGGCTCGGCCTCGACGGCCGCGACCCGGTCCTCGAGCTCGGCGAGCCGGGCGTCGAGCTCGTCGACGCGGCCGGTGACTTCGTCGACCCCGGCCGAGCTCGAGCCCGAGGCGCTCTCGACCTTGCGGACGCGCTGGTCGAGCGCCCGTACGTCGTCGCGGCTCGGCACCTCGCCCGCCCTCGGCGTCTTGGCGACGCGCGCCTCGAGGTCGCCCACTCGCTCGTTCAGCTGCTCCTGCACCCGCGCGACCTCGCCGGCGGTGCGGCGATTGGCGGCGCGCTCGTCGTCCTCGTCGTCCTCGGTTGACACGAGCGCGATCACCGCGATGGCGGTGGCCGCCACCGCCCAGACCAAGGTCACGAGCAGCCAGCGACGCACGCTGCGCAGCTCGCCCACCGTCGCGGGCTCGGCGTTCTCGTCGAGCACCACCTGCTGGCGCACGACCGGAATCGGCTCCTCCGGGGGGAGATCCGGAGGGGGTGGCCCGGGGGGCGGGTGGCTCACCGCTTGGCCACCACCAGGTACCGCTCCCAGGCCGCCGGGATCGACGGCGCGGCAACGTGGATGAAGATCGACGGGTTGGGCGCCTTTGGCCTGCGCGCGGGCACCATGTTCGCCTGTGCGGGCAGGCGGTCGCCCTTGCGGCGGTTGCAGGGCGCGCAGCAGGTGACGATGTTCTCCCACGTCGAGGCGCCGCCCTTGCAGCGCGGGATAACGTGGTCGACGGTGAGGTGGCCGCGCTCGTGACCGCAGTACTGGCAGGTCCAGCGGTCGCGCGCGAACACCGCCCGGCGCGTGATCTTGCGGCGGTGGGCGTCACGCGGGATGCGGACGTAGGTGAGCAGCCGGATCACCACGGGCCGCGGCAGCGTGAAGCTCTCGGCGTGCAGCGCCCAGTCGCCCTTCTCGAGCACCTCGGCGCGGTTCTTCAGGATCAGGACGGCGGCGCGCCTGACGGTGCAGACGTTGATCGGCTCGTAGGAGGCGTTCAGGACGAGCACCCGGCCGGACGAGGAGCCGCGCTGCGTGGACCGGCCGGTCCCGTGCAGCGCCACGGCATGGCCTGGTTCCGAGTCACCCGCCTCGGTCACGTAGGTGATCTCCGCGCACGCCGCCACGGTAGGGGCAGTTTAGCCAGGGACCCGGCAGTCGACTCGGGCGCCCGCCCGTGGCCGAGGACGCGGGCAGCCGCCGAGCCCCGAGTACGTCCTCAGGCGAAGTCGAGTACGGGTCAGCCGCCGAGCGCCGAGTACGACCCCAGCACCCGCAGCTCGTCCACGTGTGCGGCCAGCGCGCGCAGGGCCTCGCTCACGGGTGGCCAGTCCGCGCCGCCCTCGAGGTCTGCGAAGAACATGTAATGACCGAGCCCGGTGCGGCGCGGGCGCGACTCGATGCGGGTGAGGTTGACGCTCCGGCTCGAGAGTTCGCCGAGCACGTCCACGAGCCAGCCCGGCGACCGGTCGCCGCCGCCCCAGAAGACGACGGTCGTCTTGGCCTCCGGCCCAGCCTCGCCGGGCGCCTCCGCCGCGGGGGCCAGCCAGACGAAGCGGGTGACGTTGTCCGGATGGTCGCCCGCGTCCTCGGCGAGCACGACGCAGCCGTAGAGCTCCGCCGCGAGCCGCGAGCCGAGCGCGGCCACCGGCTCGTGGGACTCGGCGATCGAGCGCACGGCGTCGGCGGTCGAGAGCGCCACCACCCGCTCGGCGCCGGGCAGCCGCTCGCGCAGGAAGCGCGCGCACTGGGCGCTGGCCTGGGGGTGGGAGAACACGCGCCGCACGTCCCGGAGCGAGAGCGGGTCCTGTGCGATCAGGCAGTGCCGGATCGGGTGCACGACCTCGGATGCGATCCGGACACCGGTGGCCTCGGTCGCGAGCGTGTCGAGCGTGACCGCCACGCCTCCCTCGAGCGCGTTCTCGATCGGGACCACGGCGCGCTCGACCGCGCCCTCCTGCACAGCCATCACGGCCTCGTGGATCGTCGGGTACGGGATCCCGGTGGCGGCGCCCGGCGCCGACGCCTGCAGCGCCTCCTCGCTGTAGGTCCCGGCCGGACCGAGGTATGCCACGCGCATCAGCGCGTGCCGACCATGGCGGCCTCCACGGCCTCCTGCTCCTCGGGGGACAGCTCGAGCTCGGGGGTCCCGTGGCGCACCTGCTTTACGTAGAAGCGCGCCTGGTCGCGGTGCAGGATCGAGGAGATCACCACTCCCGACCTGCGTGAGTCGAGCAGCGCGAGCGTGCTCGACTGCCGGCCGGAGAGCTCGTTCAAGGCGTCGTAGCGAACCAGCGAGGTGTGCGCCACGCAGCCGTCCATGCGCCGCTCGGCCCCGGCCACGCGGTCCTCGAGCCCCGCCGCCGTCTCCTCGACCCAGTCGCGCAGCTGTACGAAGGCCTCCTGCAGGGTCGAGGCGTGCCCGATGAGGTCCGTCTCGCCGGCGGTGCCGAGCAGGGTCTTCTGGGCGGCTCGCAGGCGACGCACCTTCAGCGCGAGCACGGCCACCCAGATGAAGGCGATCAGGGCCACGGCGGCCGCCGCGAGCGCCACGATCCCCTCGGTCGTCGTCAGCTCGTCCACGCGGGCCAGGGTATCGCGGGCAAAGCCGCGTACGCCCGCCTCTTACGGGCGACGCCTGGGGGCCTATCCCGTGAAGATGACGGTGAAGTCCGCCTCGTTGTTGTCGGTCTTCTCCTCGCCGGGCACGGGCTCCACCAGGACGTTGATCGGCACGTTCTGGCCGGTCGGCGGCCGCTTGCCGAGCGGGATCGTCACGGTCTTCGTCTCGCCAACGGCGATCGTGTCGATCGACTCCTCCAGGGTGTCGGCCTCGTCCCCCTGGCCGACGCTCACCCTCACGCCCACGTCGGTCTCGTTGTTCTCGCCCTGGTTGGTCACCTGGATCTCGAAGGCGAGGTCGTCGGCCAGCGGCACGGTGGCGCCGGCGCCGGGGGTGAGCGCCACGCCGCCGAGGCTGACCGTGCCGAGGCCGTTGCCGTGCAGGCCCGGAGCGGCATCCCCGCCGGCGCCTGCGCCGGAGCGGATGCCCTCGACCTGATCGGCCACGAACCCCGGGTCGATCCACTCGGGGCCCGGCACGAGGCGCAGCCGCCCGTCCCGCGGGAGGGCCACCTCGTCGTCGAGCTCCTCCTCTCGCAGGGCCGCCTCGAGGCTCGGCTTGTAGCGCGCGGCGAGCAGGACGTCGCTCGCGAGGAACACCTGCATCACGCCCGCGATGCTCTCGGTGCTCTGGCGGCGCTCCTGATCGGCCAGCGCGCCCGGCAGCTGGTCCGCAACCCGGGCGAGCGCGTCGCGCCGCAGCTCGAGCGCGTCCACGAAGTAGCCCTGAGCGCTCGAGACCTCGTCCGGCACGTCGAGGTCGCGGGCGCGGTCCACGAGGCTGGCGGACTCCACCCGCAGCCCGTTGAGCGCGTTCGTGCGGTCGATCGCCTGGCCTTGGTCGCCGGGCTCGCTGAGCAGCTGGAAGAGCGTCTCGCCGTGCTGCTTGGACTGGTCCACGAGCTCCGCCGACTGCGAGGAGTAGTCCTTGATCGAGCGCTCCTTGCGGGCGTCGAGGCAGCCCCGGAAGAAGAGCACCAGCAGGATCACCAGGATCAGCACGCCGACGGCGGCTATCGTCCTGCGGACCATCAGCGTCTGGCGGTCGGTGGACGGGCCGCCCGGCGGCCGGCGCCGCGTGCGACTGCCTACGGGCTCGTCCGGTTCGTCGAGGAAGGACAGAGAATCGCTCCTGGCGTGCGAGGGACGCGACTGGCGCTTGGGTGCGGAGTATGAACGGAGGGCAGGACGCGCTCTTCGTAGACCGAACACGCAACTGGCATGAAACGCTCCGAGACGAGTACGACGGACGAGCCCGGCACCCTGGCCCTGGGCGGATCCGACCCTACCGAAAGGCTGCCGGGCGCTCCCGGGCCCAGGGTCGTGCTCGGTCGCTACCGCCTCGAGCGGCGGCTCGGCGCGGGCGGCTTCGGCGTGGTCTGGATGGCGTGGGACGAGAAGCTCGAGCGCGAGGTGGCGGTGAAGGCGATCCCGCGCGAGCGGGGCGCCGGCGAGGAGCGGGTCGAGCGCGAGGCGCGCGCCGCCGCGCGCCTGAGCCACCCGGCGATCGTGGGCATCTACGAGCTGGCGTCCGACGCCCACGACGTCTACCTCGTGTCCGAGCTGGTTCGGGGCCGAACGCTCGCCGAGCTGCTGCACGCCGGTGCGCTCGCGGACCGCGACGTGGCCCGGATCGGCGCTGCGCTCTGCGAGGCGCTCGAGCACGCCCATGCGCGCGGGGTGATCCACCGCGACGTCAAGCCCCAGAACGTGATGGTGGTGGCCGAGCCCGCCGCCGGAGTGGGCTTCGCAAAGCTCGCGGACTTCGGCGTCGCGCACGTGGTGAGCGGGGACCCGCTCACGCGCACCGGGGACGTGGTGGGCACGCTCGCCTACATGGCGCCCGAGCAGGCGGAGGGGGCCCGCGTCTCGGGAGCGAGCGACGTGTACTCGCTCGCGCTCACGCTCTACGAGTGCTGGACTGGCCGCAACCCGGTCCGGGCCGGCGGCCCCGCGGCCACCGCGCGGCGCCTCGGGCGCCCGCTGCCGTCACTCGCCGCGCTGCGCCGCGACCTCCCGATCGAGCTCTGCGACGCGATCGACGCGGCCCTCGACATCGATCCCGCGCGCCGTCCCGCGCCGGGGGAGCTGCGCAGCGCCCTGGCTGCGGCGGAGCCCGAGCTCGGCGACGAGGG
>DASQNF010000168.1:0-4510 GCA_035645115.1 Thermoleophilaceae bacterium
CACCTCCAGCTCGCCTCGGACCGACCGCCCCGCGAGGTGCGACGCGCGCTCGCCGCGGCCGTCGAGCACCAGCACGCTGCAGGGATCGAAGCCGGACCCGAACGTCGCGGAGGCGGCATGCGCGACGTGGTGGGGCACCCAGCGCACGCAGCTCGGATCGAGGCCGGGCAGCGCCGAGCGCAGGAACAGCGGCGCGCGGCGCGCGTAGAGCGTGCGCAGGCCCTCCCACTCGGCGGCGGTGATGTCACCGTTGGGCTGGAACGCCAGGTCGGGGTCGTAGGAGTAGGCGACGGCATCGAGGTCGGCCGGCTCGATGCCGGCGTGCTCCAGGCACCAGGCCATCGCCTGCTCGGGCAGCTCCCAGGTCGAGAACGCGACGGGCGGCTTGCCGTGCTTGCGACGCGAGAAGCGCTCCTCCTCCGCTGCGGCCACGGTGACACCGTCGACCACGAGCGCGGCGGCCGGGTCGTGGAAGACAGCATTGATGCCGAGCACGTTCATGCGGAGAAGCGGTTCTCCGAGAAGCGCCGACCGCGAAACAAGTTGCGTGTCACATTTTCGACAGACCGGATCCCGGCCCGGCGCTAGGCCGCATGCTCGGCAACCGTCCGCAGCCGCTCTAGCGCGCGGCGGATCAGCCGTGAGACGTGCATCTGGGAGAGGCCGACCCGGTCGGCGATCTCGGCCTGCGTGAGGTCCTCGACGAAGCGCAGGTGCAGCACGACCCGGTCACGGGCCGGCAGCGCGGCGAGCGTCGACGCGATCGTCGCCCCGTACTCGACCAGCTCGAAGCGGCCGTCCTCGACGCCGATCGACTCCGCGTAGCTCTCGCCGTCGCCGTCGTCCCCGAAGCGATGCGCCTCGAGCGAGATCGCGTCGTAGGCGCCGGCCGCCTCCATCGCCTCGAGCACCTGCTCCGGGCTGAGCGAGAGCACCTCGGCCACCTCGTCGGCCGAGGGCGAGCGGCCTTTGCGCCGCGACAGGTCCTTGACGGCGCTGTCGACACGCATCACGCGCTCCTGCATCCCGCGCGGCACATGCACGGCCCAGCCGTTGTCGCGGAAGTAGCGCTTGAGCTCGCCGAGCATCGTCGGGACCGCATAGGAGGAGAACGCCGTCTCGCGCGCGGGGTCGAAGCGGTCGATCGCCTTGATCAGGCCGAGGGCCGCGACCTGGACGAGATCATCGAGCGGCTCGTCCGAGCGGCGGTAGCGGCGCGCCATCCGGCGGGCGAGGGGCAGCAGGCGCTGGACGAGCGCCTCGCGCGCGGCCTGGTCGCCGTAGCGGTGGTAGCGCACCAGCAGCCTGCGGTCCTCGTCCGCCCGGAGCGCGCTGCTCGCGGACGCGCCGGGTGCAACGGCGCTGTGCGTCCCAGGGCTCGAGGGCACCGGAGGCATGTCTAGCAGCGATCCGCTCCGCCCACAGACCCGTGGCTGCCCGTCAGCCTCCTGACTCAAACGGCGCGCAGCGCGGTTTCGTCGAGATGCCGGCGCAGGTCCTCGATCCGCTCGAAGACGCAGCTCGCCCCCGCCGCGCGCAGCTCCTGCTCGGAGAAGCCGCCGGTGAGCACGCCGATCGTCGCCACGCCGGCGCGCTGGGCCGCCTTGAAGTCCCACGTCGAGTCCCCGACCATGACCGCCTCGTCGCCGCCTGCCTTCACGACCGCCGCCTTGACCAGGTCCGGCTCGGGCTTGGTCCGCTCCACGTCCGCCGAGGTCGTCCACCCGTCGGCGAGGTCGTGTGCGTCGAGCAGCTCGACGTAGTGCTCGACCTCGTGCTGCTTGGCCGAGGACGCGAGCACCACCGCATGGCCTCGGTCCTTGAGCACGGCCAGCAGCTCGCGCGCGCCCTCGAGCGGGCGCACCTCGTCGATCAGCTCCATGTACAGGTCGCCTTCGAGTGCCCTCACCTCGTCCCCGTGCCGGCGCTCGAACTCGTCGCCCGCGAGCGCTCCCACCAGCTGATCACCGCCCATCCCGATGTGACGGTGCACGCGGTAGAGCGGCAGCGTGAGCCCGAGTCGTCCGAAGGCGCGGAACCATGCGAGGGCGTGGTGGTAGTTCGTGTCCACCAGCGTGCCGTCGATGTCGAGGATCGCCGCAGGGGGCCGCGTCACGTCCTGGCCCCTGCGCTCTGGCGCCGGCTCACGGCGCGGTCGACGGTGAAGGTCGCTGAGATCGCCATCGTGATCCTCTCGGTCGGGTCATGCCGTCTTCCACGCCTCGGGCGCCCGGCAAACCTGCGCGGCGCCGCGCTCCGTTTGGCGCCGCGGGGCGAGGGGTAGCCGAGCGCGCATGGAGTACGTGATCCCGGCGGTGCTCGTCATCCTCCTGATCGGCGGTTTCGTGGCGTTCATGGTGCTCAACGCGACCAAGAAGCAAGGTGCCGCGGCCAAGGGCGACGGCGCTCCGGGGATCGGCACGGACGACACGCCGCTCGGCGACACCTCGGAGCTCGCGGGCGAGCAGAGCGCGGAGGGCGTCACGGAGTCTGACCCTGAAGACCCGGATACGAGCAAGCGTCAGCGGCGCATCGACCCTGACGCGGCCGCTCATACGGCGCGGCCCGGCGAGGGCGAGGGCGCCGAGCGGCTCGACTTCGAGGCCGAGCAGCCGCGGCCCGCCTCCGAGCGGTTGGCAGATCGCGACGTATGAACCGGCGGGGCGCATCGCGCCCCGCCGTGTTCAGCTCTTGTTGAGAACATCTTGAGGTGCCGTGTTTTGGCGCCGGTCAGCGCGGGAATCAATGTGCCGTCGCGCCGAGTCGTTCCGGATGCCTCCACATCACCCGGTGGCGCAACACCCTCCTCCTAGTGACCGAGGCGCCCAGTGGGCGCCTCGGTTCGTTTCGGCCGCGCGCGCGTGGGTACCTCCCTGCTGCACATGACGCCTCGACCACCCGGACCCACACCCCCAGGCCCCGACCCGTCGCCGCCGACCCCGACGCCCGATCCGGGGCCACTGCCCCCTGACCCGCAGCCCCCGTCGATCTAGAGCCCGTGGAACCTGTCGAGCAGACACCGACCGAGGCCGCCGACTACGCCGCGCTCTCGACCGTCTACGGCGCGCTGCTGGGAAGCCTCGTCTACACCGCGCGCGATCGCGAGCCGATCCCGCCCGCCGAGCTGGCTCCGCTGGCGGCGGCGACGTTCGCCTTGTCGAAGCTGATCGTGCACGAGAAGGTGGAAAGCTGGATGCGCCAGCCGTTCCTCGAGGAGCGCGCGGAGGGCAGGCGACCGCGCGGCACGCGCCTCCGCTACGCCGTGGGCGAGCTGATGAACTGCACACGCTGCATGGGCGCCTGGAGCGCGCTCGGGCTCGTGGCGCTGCGCATGCACTCGCCGGCGGCCGGTCGCGCCGCGACCACGGTGCTGGCCGCCTCGGCCGGCAACGACTTCATGCAGTCGGCGTTCTCGCTGCTCTGCGCCCGCGCTACCGCCGCGCAGGAGTCGCCCGAGCGGCAGCCGCTCAGCGCCGCTCCACGAGCTGCTTGAGGCGCCGCAGCCCTTCGCGGTTGCGACGGTCGATCAGCCAGTCCTGCACGGGATTGTGCAGCCGGGCGGGCGGGCCCTCGATCGGGCGCTCGGACTGGATGACCTCGGTGCCACCGTCGCGCCCGGCGAGCTCGAACTCGACGCGCGCGACGCCCGTCGGCCGCGCGCGCGCCCGCAGCACCAGCCGCCGGCCCGGCTCGCACGCCTCCACGGAAGTCGTGTCGCGAACGGTGATCGGGCCGAGCCCGACGGAATGGTGGAACGTGGCCCCGGGCTCGGGCCAGTCGCCGTCCACGCGCCGGATCTCCTTGCAGCCGACGACCCACTGGGCGTAGGTGAAAGGGTCCGAGAGAACTGCGAAGACAGCCTCCGGTGGAGCTGAGACCTGGATCGTCGTGCGTGCCATCGTGGCTGCCTACCCGGTCGGCCCACGGCTCACCGCGCGGGCGCCGGCTGGCACGCTGCCGGTTAGCGCCCCGGACGGGCGGGTAAACCCAGGACTTCAGATGATCGGTCATGCAACGTCCTTGGAGGCGCCGGTCGTGCTCGACTCGGACATCCGCCTCACCCTCCCCGCACGACCCGAGAACGTCGCGGTCGTGCGGCACGTGCTCGGAGCCGTCTCCGAGGCGCTCGGGCTGCCACCCGCGCTGACCGAGGACATCCGGCTCGCCGTCTCGGAGGCGTGCACGAACGTGGTCCGGCACGCCTACTCCGACGGCGACGGAACGATCGACGTCACCGTGCGGTCTGACGGCGCTGCGCTCGAGGTGATCGTGGCCGATGCCGGTCGCGGCGTCGAGCCGAGCCCGGACACCTCGGGACCGGGGCTGGGGTTGCCGCTGATCGCGGCGCTGACCGACTCCGTCAAGATCGAGCGCTCGGCGTCCGCCGGCAGCCGCCTGACGATGTCCTTCCGCCGCGCTCGCGGAACACCCGCACTGGGGCTCGCATGAACGGCGTGGAAGCACCCACGCGCGTGTCTGTCGCCGCCGGCCCGCTCGTCGGCCCGGTGCT
>DASQNF010000169.1:0-7517 GCA_035645115.1 Thermoleophilaceae bacterium
CGTGTCGTAGGTGATGAGGCGCTCGGTGAGAACGCGTTCATCCATCCCCGGGCGAGGATAGTCCCTGGAGGGCGCTTTCCACCTGGGCGCGGGCCCAGCAGCCGGCCAGGTGGTCGTTCACGACCCCGCAGGCCTGCATCGCGGCGTAGGCGGTGGTCGGCCCGACGAATCCAAAGCCGCGCCGCTTGAGCTCCTTGCTGAGCGCGCTCGACTCGGGCGTGAGCGCCGGCAGCTCGTCCATGGCGCGCGGGGCGGGTCGGGGGCGCGCCGGCGCGAAGGACCAGACCAGCTCAGCCAGCGAGCCGTCGAGCGCCGCGGCGGCGCGCGCGTTCTGGATCGCAGCCTCGATCTTGCCGCGGTGGCGAACAATGCCGGCGTCGCCGAGCAGGCGCTCCACGTCGCCCTCGCCGAAGCCCGCCACGACCTCGATCTCGAAGTTGGCGAAGGCGGCGCGGAAGCCCTCGCGCTTGCGCAGGATCGTGAGCCACGAGAGCCCGGACTGGAAGCCCTCGAGCACGAGGCGCTCGTACACGCCGCGGTCGTCGGTGACAGGTCGGCCCCACTCCTCGTCGTGGTAGCGCACGTAGTCGGGCGCCGAGACCGCCCAGGCGCAGCGCCTTCGGCCGTCGGGACCGCGGACCACCGATGCGCTCACGGCGCGGATGTGGGGTGCTCGCCGGCGCCCGCTCGCAGGCCGGCTCGCCGCGCCTGGGCACGCGGCGCCGGGTCGCTGGGCGCCGGCCGCGCCTCCCGGGCCGAGACCACGCGCTCGAGCAGGTAGAGCGGGCGCTCGAGCGACTCCTCGTGGACCCGCGCGAGGTAGCGGCCGATGATCCCGACCGTGATCAGCTGGACACCTCCGAGGAACAGCAGCGCGATCAGCACGAACGACTGGGTGGTGGTGTCCACAACCCCGGCCAGCGTGAGCGCGGCCACCACGATGCCGCCCGCAGCGCTGAGCACCGCGGTGACCGTGCCGGCGATCGTGGCGAGCGACAGCGGCACGTCCGAGTACGCGGTGAGCGCCTCCAGCGCCAGCCGGAACAGCTGCGGATAGGAGGCGCCGCGGCCATGAGCGCGGCCGGTCCGCTCGTACTCGATCGGCACCTGCTTGAAGCCCACCCAGGCGACCATCCCGCGCAGGAAGCGGTGGCGCTCCGGCATCTGGCGCACGGCCTCGACCACGCGCCGGGAGATCAGCCGAAAGTCGCCCGCCTGGCCCTGGTAGGGCACGCGCGCGAGCCGCTCCATGAGCTTGTAGAAGGCGGTGGCGAGGCCGCGCTTGACGGCGCTCTCCTGGCGCCCGATGCGGCGCGTGTAGACCACGTCGGCGCCGCTCGCGCGCGCCGCCTCGAGCATCTGCGGGATCAGCTCGGGGGGATCCTGGAGGTCGGCGTGGATCAGGACCACGTAGTCCCCGGCCGCGTGGTCGAGGCCAGCGGACATCGCCACCTCCATCCCGTAGTTGCGCGAGAGCTGCACCAGCACGACCCCGGGCTCGGCGCCGGCGCGCGCTTCGATCAGCGCGGCCGAGCGGTCGCTCGAGCCGTCGTCCACGTACACGATCTCGACCTCGCCGACGAGCTCCCGGGTGGCCGCACGCAGGCGCTCGTGCAGCTCCGGGAGGTTGTCCTCCTCGTCCAGCACGGGCACCACCACCGACAGCAACGGCGAGTCGCTCACCGCCCGGGGACGCTATAGCTTGGGACCGTGCACATCCTCGTGCTGAGCGACCGCGACTGGACCCACCCCCAGGGCGGCGGCACGGGCACCAACCTCTACGGGCAGGTGTCGCGGTGGCTCGCCTGGGGCCACCGCGTGTCGGTGATCGCGTGCGGCTACGCCGGGGGCGATCCGCACGAGCGTCACGGGGAGCTCACGATCCACCGGCTCGGTGGCCGTTCCACCGTGTTCCCGCGCGCGATCTGGCGCCAGTGGCGCGGCCTAGTGCCGGACGCCGACGTGACGCTCGAGGTGGTGAACGGCATCACATTCCTCACGCCGCTCTGGTGTCGAACCCCGCGCGTGACGCTCGTGCACCACATCCACCGCGACCACTACGTGCGCGAGATGGGCCGCAAGGGTGCGCTCGCCGCGTTCCTGCTCGAGACCGCCCCGCTGCGCTACCTCTATCGCGGCTCGCGCTTCCTCACGATCTCGCAGGCGGCCGCGCACGACATCGCCGCCACCGGCATTCCGCAGGAGCGCATCGAGATGAACTACGTCGGGGTGGACCTGGGCGCCTACACGCCCGGCGGCGAGCGCGCCCCCGACCCCACCCTGCTCTACCTCGGCCGGCTCAAGCGCTACAAGCGCATCGAGCTGCTGCTCGACGTGCTCGAGCAGATCCCCGAGGCGCGCCTCGAGATGGCCGGTGACGGCGACCACCGCGAGGCGATCGAGGCCGAGATCGAGCGCCGCGGGCTCAGCGGGCGGGTGCGCATGCACGGCCACGTGTCCGAGGCGAAGAAGATCGAGCTGCTCCGCTCCAGCTGGGTCAACCTCACCGCCTCGTCCGCCGAGGGCTGGTGCCTGACGGTGATGGAGGCCGCGGCCTGCGCAACCCCGAGCGCGGCGATGGCCGTGGGCGGCCTGCCGGAGTCGATCCTCGACGAGGAGACCGGGCTGCTCGCGCTCGAGCCCGAGGAGCTCGCCGAGAAGACGCGCCGGCTGGTGCGCGACCCGGAGCTGCGCGAGCGGCTTGGGCGAAACGCGCTCGAGCGGGCCCGCGAGTTCACCTGGGAGCGAACGGCGCGCCTCAACCTCGACGTGCTGGAGGGCGAGCGGGCCGCCGCCGCGGAGCGGCCGGGCCGGCTCGAGGGCCTGGCCCGCTCCGACACCGGGCGGGCCGCCGGCCTGGCCGCCGCGGTGATCGCGAGCAACGTGATCGCGCTCGCGTTCACGATCGTCTTCGCGCGCGTGCTCGGCGCCGGCGGCTACGGCTCGCTGGCCGCGCTCGTCTCGGCCTTCATCATCCTCATGGTCCCCGGCTCGGCGCTGCAGATCGCCGCCGCGCGCGAGGTGAGCCGGGCGGTGGCGGCCGGCGACGCCGGTGCGGGCGCCGGTGTGAGCAGGTGGCTGGCCCGAATCGGCGTGGCCACCGTGGCGGTGGCGCTGATCGCCATCCCGCTGCGCGACCTGTTCGGAGCGCTCGTCAACGTCGACGAGGTCTGGGCGGCCGCCGCGGTGCCCCTGACGGCGATGCTGTGGATGCTGCTGTCGGTGGAGCGCGGCGCGCTGCAGGGCTTCGAGCGCTACCGCCTGGTGGGCTTCTCGATCGTCGGCGAGGCGGGCACGCGCCTGTTGTTCGGGCTCGTGCTGGTTGCGGCCGGGCTCGACGTGACCGGTGCCTTCCTCGGCAGCGCGCTCTCCATCGGCGTGATGGCGCTCGCGCTCGCGCCGGCGCTCGCCCGGCGCCTGCCGCCGCGCGACCCGGCGCGGCGCGAGCCGCGGCTGCGCGAGCTCTTGAGCGGCGCCTGGGTGCCGGTGATCGGGCTCACGCTGCTGTTCGCGCTCCAGGAGCTGCACGTGATCGTGGTCAAGCACGAGGCCAGCGAGAGCGCCGCCGGCTCCTACGCGGTGGCGGCCGTGGCGGCCAAGGCGATCATCTGGGTGGCCGTGGGGCTCGGGCTCTACCTGCTGCCCGAGGCGGCGCGCCGCGCCAAGACCGGGGTGGACGCCCGCCCGATCCTGGTCCGCACGCTCGCCCTGATCGTGGCCGCGGGCATCCCGATGGTGCTGATCTACGCGCTGGCCGCCGAGCCGCTCCTGGGCGCGGTGTTCGGGGACGACCTCACCGAGGCGTCCGGGGCGCTCCCGTGGCTCGGCCTCGCGATGGGCCTGCTCGCGTGCGCCTACCTGTCGGTGCAGTACCTGCTCGCCCTCGGGCGGGCGAGCTTCCTCTGGGTGCTGGGCGCCGCCGCCGCGATGGAGGTGGTGCTGCTGGCCGGGATCGGTGCGCAGCTCACCGAGGTGGCACTCGCGCTGTTCGTGCTCCAACTGGCGTGCGCGCTCGTGGTGCTCACGCTCTCCTTCCGGAGCGCAGCCGCGCGCGCAGAGCCGCTGCCGGCAGCGCCGCCAGCGCCGACAGGCTGAGGAGCCAGCCGAGCCGCCAGGAGAGCGGCTCGTAGCGCAGCTCGACCGTGGCGCGGCCGGCCGGCACGCGCACCCCGCGCAGCACGTAGTCCACGCGCTCGACGCGCTCGTCCCGTCCCTCCACGCGCGCCTTCCAGCCCGGGTACCAGGAGTCCGAGAGCACGAGCAGGCCCGCCCGCGAGCTCGTGGACTCGAGCAGCAAGCGGTCGGGCTCGTACTCGACGATGCGAGCACGCCCCGCCGGGTCGGCCTCCGCGCGAGGCAGGCCGCGCAGCGGCTCCTCGACCACCGCGCTGCGGAGCGGCTCGAAGCCGGGCTCCGTGACGGCGCGCAGCGCGGCGTCCGCGCCGGCCACCGGCGTCTGCCCCGCCACCACCCAGGTGCGCGGCAGCGCGCGACGGTTGGCATACACGCGCGCGTCCTCGCCCTCGTAGGCGAGCTCGAGTCCGGGCGCCTCGAGCGGCGGGTCGCCTGCGGGCTGCATCACGTCCGCCACGCCGAGCAGGCTGAGCGTGCGCAGCCGCCGCGCGTCCACGCTAGGCACCGAGAGCGGGATCGAGCCGATCTCCTGAGCGTCCTGCTCGGGGAACTCGGGGGACACCTCCCGGCGCCAGAGCGCGTCGTAGCGGCGCTCCACGGGCAGGTCGTAGCCGCGTGCCTCGTGGAGGCCGAAGCGCATGGCCACCACGTTCCACGGCGCCGGCACGCGCTGCGCGGTTGTCACGAAGCGCCGCGGCCGGCGCTCCCGGAGGTAGCGGATCGCGCCGGTGGCGGGCTGCGTGGCGTGGTCGGCGTCGATGGCCGGGTTGTATCCCATGCCGGCGCGGAACAGGTCGAGCGCGAGCAGCGCGACGGCGAGTGCGGCGAAGGCCCCGCCCGCGAGCCGGCCGCTGAGGCGCCCGGCCAGCAGGGCGAGCGCCGCGCCCGCCAGCGGGATCCATACGAGCAGGGAGGCCAGCCGGATCGTGTCGCCGGCGTCCGGATGCCGGAGCGCGGGCGGCGCGGCGAGGCCCCAGGCCACCTCGAGCGCGCCGCCCAGCAGCTCGAGGCCGGCCTTGCCGCCACCGATCACCCAGGCCGCCGGCGCCAGGAGCAGCGCGGCCGCCACGGCGAGCACCAGGCGCGCGCGGCGCCGGTCGACCCGTCCGCACAGCTCGTCGGCGCCGAACCCGGCCAGCAGCGCCAGGCAGAGCATGAACAGCACGCTGAGTCGCGTGTTGTGCCCGCTGCCGAACACCGGCAAGGCGGTGACGATCTGGAACAGCGGCGGGATCGCGAACACCACCGCGAGGCAGAGGGCGCCGAATCCGGCGAGAGCGAGCCGCTCGCGCGTGGGGCGCACGATCAGCGCGGCTGCCGCCAGCATCAGCGTGAGCGCGCCGCCGTAGAGCGCCCGCGCGAGCAGGAAGCGGTCGATCGCCGTGCCGGTCCCGCGGCCCCAGTAGTCGTACAGGGCCAGCTCGAGCAGGTAGCGGGGCGGCAGGCTCTGGGCGGCGGCCGAGCCGGCGCGCTGGTGGATGTCGGCCGAGAGCGCGATCAGCTCGGCGAGCGGGAGCAGCACCGCCGCCGCCAGCGCGGCCGCCCAGCCCACCCCGGCGCAGAACGCGAGCAGCGGGCGCCGGACCCCCGTGGCGCGGCGCTGCACGAGCCGCAGCGCCAGGAAGGCCGCACCGGCGAGATAGACGTGGAAGGCGGACTCCGGGTGGCCCGCCGCCAGCACCGCCGCGCCGCCTGCGGCGAACGCCGCCGTGCGGCCGAGGCTCGGACGCGCGCTCAGGCGGTCGGTGAGCCAGAGGAGGAGCGGCATCAGCGCCCACGCCGAGGCATGCGGGAACGGCAGCCAGGTAACGAGCCAGAGGCTGAACCCGTACGCCAGCCCGGCAATCGACGCGCCGGCGAAGCTCATCCCGAGCGCACGCCCGAGCAGCCACCCACCGAACGACGCCGCGAACAGCTTGAGCGCAGCCACCAGCGCCAGCGAGGCGTAGAACGGCAGGACGTAGGAAGGCAGCGTGAACGGCGAGAGCAGCGCCGACTGGGCGTTCGCCACGAGCGGGCGACCGCTCATCAGGTGGGGGTTCCAGAGCGGCACGTCCGGCAGCTCGCGCTTCGTGAACTGGATGAACTGGTGGAACTGGCCGGGGGCGTCGTCGGCGTCGGGGTTCGCGGGGCGCTCGAGCCCCGCCGGGATCGAGGCGTTCCAGGGCGACTGGAACCAGAACGAGTCCGAGCTCGAGAGCACGCGGCCGGGCACGAGCGCCGGCGCCACGAACAGCAGCGACAGGAGCCCGAACATCAGCGCGGCCGCGTGCGCGGGATGGCGGCGCAGCCGGCGAAGCAGGCGCTGCGGCGCCCGCCGCGGGGGACCGTGTGCGGGGGTCGGGCGCAGGCCGGGGACCGTAGTCGATCAGAATGCGCGCGTGAGCGCGGACGGCTTCGAGCGCGCCATGCGCGCCGTTGCGGGGGTGGAGGGCTGGCTCAGCGACGATCAGGCACGGCGGCTATACGAGCGCGCCGCGGAGCTGCGCCCGCCGGCCCGGATCGTCGAGATCGGGAGCTTTCGCGCACGATCGACGATCGTGCTGGCGCTGGCCGCCCCCGCGGGCGTGGAGATCACCGCCATCGACCCGCACGGCGGAGGCGACCGCGGGCCGCAGGAGATCGCGGCTCAGCCCGCGCGCGGCGAGCGGGATCACGAGGCCTTCCACGCGAACCTGCGCCGGGCGGGCGTGGCCGGCGCCGTGCGCCACGTGCGGTTGCCCTCGCGCGAGGCGCTCGGCGCATTCGATGGCTCGGTGGAGCTGCTCTACGTGGACGGCGCGCACCGCTACCGCCCGGCGCGCGACGACATCGCCGGCTGGGGCGCCCGCGTCCCGGCCGGCGGAACGCTGCTGGTCCACGACGCCTGGTCGTCGCTGGGCGTGACGCTCGCGCTGCTGCGCCTCACCGTGTTCGGGGCGCGCTTTCGCTACGCGGGCCGCACGGGCTCGCTCGCGGAATACCGGCGCGAGCGCCTGAGCGGGACGGCGCGGCGCCGCAACGCCGTTCGCCAGCTCGCGGAGCTGCCCTGGTTCATCCGCAACCTGCTCGTCAAGGCCGCGCTGCTGGCGCGCCTGCGCCCGCTGGCTCGCCTGCTCGGCCACCGCTTCGGCCCCTGGCCGTACTGACCGCGCCCGGACGGGCGCCGACGAGCGTGCGCCAGAGCGCGAGCGCGAGCAGCACGCAGGCGGCCAGCGCCACCCAGTGGGCGGCGATCAGGTCCGCTGCATAGGTGCTGTTGAAGCCGCCGCGGTCCTCCGGCAGCAGGATCGCGTAGAGCAGCGGCACCACGCCCGCGAGCAGGACGCCGGCGGCCAGCGCAAGCGCGCGCGGCCCGATCCCGCGCCAGAGCACGAGCGCGGTGAGCAGACCGATCACGAGGC
>DASQNF010000170.1:0-3693 GCA_035645115.1 Thermoleophilaceae bacterium
AGGATCCAGCCGCCGTCCCTGGTCCCGAACACCGCCTAACCGTCCGGCCAGATCGGCAGCGAGAACGGCGCATCCGCCACCTGCGCGCCGCCGCGTGCGATCTCGCGCGAGCGAAATCCGGGCGGCAGCATCAGCCCGCGCGCGTCGGGCGGCCCGAGCGGCCCGTAAGGTCCCTCACCCGCCCGCACCGGCGCCTCCAAGGCCGCGCGCAGGGCAGCCGGCGAGGCGAGCGCGCCGGAGGCGAGGAAGTGCCGGCGGCTGATGGCGCGCCTCCCACGGCCATCGGGCCCGTGCATGTCCGGGTTGTAGCGGACCCGGGAGCGGTCGCGCAGCTAGCCTTGGGCGGGATGGCGAAGTCGCGCGAGCGCTTCCCCCTGTTCCCGCTCGGCCTGGTGCTGCTGCCACACGAGCTCGTGCCGCTGCACATCTTCGAGGACCGCTACAAGCTGATGATCGGGGAGTGCCTCGAGGGTGAGTCCGAGTTCGGGATCGTCTGGCTCTCGGACGACGGCCTCAAGGAGGTGGGCTGCTCCGCGCGCATCGCGCGCGTGCTAGAGCGCTTCGAGGACGGCCGGCTCAACATCCTCGTCGAGGGCGCCAGCCCGTTCCGGCTGCTGCGCAAGATCGAGGAGCTGCCCTACCCGGCCGGCGACGTCGAGCTGCTCGAGGACGATGACGGGGACGGCGAGGCGGCGGACGACGCGGCGCTCGAGCGGGCCCGCGCACGCTACGGCGACCTCGTGGAGGAGGTGTCGGAGTCGCGCCCGGAGCCCGATGTGCTCGCCGGCCTCGACGCGTACGGCATGGCGGCGACGCTCGAGGTGGCCGACGATGCGAAGCAGGAGCTGCTCGAGCTGCGCTCCGAGCAGGAGCGCCTGCAGCGGCTCGACCAGCTCTTCGCCGAGGCGCTCGAGCGAATCCGCCTGGCCGAGCGGGCGGCCGAGCGCGCCGCGGGCAACGGCAGCATGCGCTAATCGAGTCCGCCCGGCGGCGCCGGCCAGGGTCGCTCGCGCCGGGCCGGGCGCTCAGACCACGCGCGTGGCCACGCCGGGGAGGGAGCTTCAAGCCATCGGCGCTCAGTCCACGCGCGTGGCCACGCCGCCGCGGCGCGGATCGCCGCCGCCGGTGAGCTCGCCCGTCTGCGGGTTGCGCGCCACCGCCTGCACGCCGCCGAAGAACAGATTCTGGCGCTCCCAGCGGCGCACGCTCCAGCCCGCGGCCTGGAGGCGCTCGAGGGCCGGCTCCTCCACGCCGGGCTCGGCGTCCACCTCGCGACCCTCCACGTGGATGCGCGGGCGCGACACCGCCTCCTGCGCCGGCAGCCCGTGGTCCACGATCCCGAGCACCGTCTGGATGATCGCCGAGCGGATCCGGTTCGAGCCCGCGCTCCCGAGCGCCACCTCGGGCCGTCCGTCGCGCAGCACCACCGTGGGCGCCATCATGCTCGTCACCCGCGCCCCCGGCTCGTGGCGATGGAAGCCGAGCGGGTTCAGGTCGTGCTCGCCGAGCATGTTGTTGAGGTGCATCCCCGTGCCCGGCACGACCACTCCCGAGCAGGACCCGTTCGAGCAGGTGACGCTCGCACAGCCGCCCTCGGCGTCCATCACGGCGATGTGCGTGGTGTTGCCGAGCCGGGAGCGCACCTCGGTGGCCACGGTGTCGAGCGCGTCCTTGGCGAGGAAGCGCTCGAGGTAGCCCTCGGTGGCGAGGCCGCTCAGGAACTCCTCGTCACGGGCCCGGTTGGTGGAGGCGATCACCTCCGTGAGCACGAACGGGTCGTGGGGGCGATCGAGCCGCTCGAGGATCCCGAGGGCGTCGGCGATCAGGATCCCCCCCGACGATGGCGGCGGGTTGGTGAGCACCTGGCGCCCGCGGTAGGTCACCGCCGCCGGCGGGCGCTCGATCACCTCGTAGGTCGCGAGGTCGTCGCGCGTGAGCAGGCCGCCGCGCTCGAGCACCCAGCTCGAGACAGCCGCCGCCACATCGCCGCCGTACAGGAACCCGGGCCCCTCAGCGCCGAGGCGCTCGAGCAGGTCGCCGAGCTCGGGGAGCCGGATCGTCTCACCCTCGCCCAGCAGCCTGCCGCCCGGCGCGTAGATCTCCGCGCACTCGGGGGTCGAGCGCATGATCGGCTCGAGGATGCGAAACAAGAAGGCTTGCATCGGCACCACCTCGACGCCTCCGCGCGCGGCCCGCGCCGCCGGCCCGGCCAGGTCGGCCAGCGCGGCCGTGCCGAAGCGCTCGAGCGCGGCCGCCATGCCGAGCGGCGTGCCGTAGGCGCCGCAGGAGGAGGGGCCGACGTTGAAGCGCTGGACCGCGTCCTCCGAGAAGCGGACGTCGACCGGCGTGAGGTCACCCGGCTCGCGCTCCTCGTCGCCGCGCCCGGGCGCCGCCACGAAGAAGTCGAGCAGGTGGCTCTCGCCGCCGGTGTGCACGAGCATGAACCCGCCCGCCCCGGGACCCGTGAGCGGCGACTCCGCCACGAACGACATCAGCACCGCGCCCACCGCGGCGTCGACGGCGTTACCGCCCGCCCTCAGCACCTCCGCCCCCGCTTCCGCCGTCAGGGGATGGCCGGCGGCGACCACTCCACGCATCCGGCCACCCTATCCGGGGCCCACCCAAGGAGGGGCTTGCGCAACCGGGGAATGCGGACACACCGCGCCGGGTGAACGGAACTCGCGGGCGCGCGGGCGCGTACCCCGCGCTCAGCGCGGCATGAACTCTGGCACGTCGACGTCGGCCAGCGTGCCGGCGCTCGAGCGCTCGCGGGTGCGCCGCACCTTTGGCTCGGCGTCGGCCGGGATCGAGCGCCCCTCGCCGCGCGGGAGCGCGCGGTGCACGGGCCGGTCGCCGTAGCCGGTGGCCACGACGGTCACCCACACCTGGTCCTCGACCTTCTCGTCGACCATCGCCCCGAAGATGATGTTGGCGTCCGGGTGGGCCGCCTCGGCCACCGCCTTCGCGGCCTCGTTGACCTCCCAGAGCGACAGGTCGCGCCCGCCCGTGACCGACAGCAGGATCGAGCGCGCCCCCTCCAGTGAGGTCTCGAGCAGCGGCGACTCGATCGCGTGCTCCACCGCGTCCATCGCGCGGCGCTCGCCCGTGCCCATGCCGATCCCGAGCAGCGCCTGCCCGGCCTCGGCCATGATCGTGCGGACGTCCGCGAAGTCGAGGTTGATCAGCCCCGGCAGCGTGATCAGGTCGGAGATCCCCTGCACTCCCTGGCGGAGCACGTCGTCCGCGACGCGGAATGCCTCGACCATCGAGGTGGACTTGTCGAGCACCGACAACAGCCGCGAGTTCGGGATCACGATCAGCGTGTCGACCTCGCGGGCGAGCTCCTCCACGCCCTGGTCCGCCTGGGCGCTGCGGCGCGCCCCCTCGAACGAGAACGGCTTAGTGATGATGCCCACCGTGAGCGCGCCGACCTCGCGTGAGATGCGCGCCACGATCGGCGCCGCGCCGGTGCCGGTGCCCCCGCCCGCGCCGGCAGTGATGAACACCATGTCGGCGCCCTTGAGGAGGCCCTTGAGGCGGTCGTAGTCCTCCAGTGCCGCGGAGCGGCCGAGGTCGGGGTTCGACCCCGAGCCGAGCCCGCGAGTGATCTCGCTTCCGATGTGCATGCGCGTGCCCGCGGAAGAGCCTTCGAGCGACTGCATGTCCGTGTTGATCGCGATGAACTCGACGCCC
>DASQNF010000171.1:0-3708 GCA_035645115.1 Thermoleophilaceae bacterium
GGAAGAAGCCGTCCTACACCGCATTCACCAGGGGCGTGAGGGGCCTCTAGGGCAAGCGCCCCCGATGAGGTCGCAGCTTCCGCCCGGCCCGCGCTCGCCCGCCGCCGTCCAGACGGTGGCCTGGTGGACGCGGCCGATCCCGCTGTTCGAGCGCTGCCGCGCCCGCTACGGCAATCGCTTCACGCTGCTGTTCCTCCAGACGCCGCCGTTCGTGCACATCGCCGATCCGGCCGTCGTCCGGGAGATCTTCACCGCTCCGCCCGAGGTGCTGCACCCGGGCGAGGGCGCGCGCGTGCTCGAGCCGGTGGTGGGCAAGCACTCGGTGATCCTGCTGGACGAGGGCCAGCACCTGAGCCAGCGCAAGCTGATGCTGCCCGCCTTCCACGGGGAGAGGATGGAGCGCCTCAGCGGGCTCGTGGCCGAGGTGGCCGAGCGCGAGGTGGCCGGCTGGCCCCGGGGCGAGCCGGTGGAGCTGCACGGGCGCCTTCAGGCGCTGACGCTCGAGATCATCCTGCGAGCGGTGTTCGGAGTGGATCCGGGTGGGCGCTTCGAGCGCCTGCGCACGCTCCTCACCGGGATCCTCGAGACGGGCGCCAGCCCGATGTCGTTGGTGCCCGCGCTGCAGCGCGGCCGGCGCTGGCGCCAGTTCCTCCGCGACCGCGAGGAGACCGACCGGCTGCTCTTCGAGCTGATCGACGAGCGCCGCCGCGACGGCGGCGAGGAGCGCGACGACGTCCTCGGCATGCTGCTGGCTGCCCGTCACGAGGACGGCTCGCCGATGTCGGAGCGCGAGCTGCGCGACGAGCTGATGACCCTGCTCGTGGCCGGCCACGAGACCACCGCCTCGGAGCTCTCCTGGGCCTTCGAGCGCCTCAGCCGAACGCCGGCGGTGCTCGAGCGGCTCAGCGCGGAGATCGACGACGGCAACGGCGACGCCTACCTCACCGCCACCGTCCAGGAGACGCTCCGCCGCCGGCCGGTGTTGCCGAACTCGGCGCCGCGGCTCGTGATGGAGCCCGTCGAGATCGGCGGCTGGACCTACCCGGCGGGCGTCGCGCTCGCCGCCAACGCCTACCTGATCCACCACGACGCGGCGATCTACCCGGACCCCTACGCATTCCGCCCCGAGCGCTTCCTCGACACCCCGCCCGGCACCTACACCTGGATCCCGTTCGGCGGCGGGCGCCGGCGCTGCCTCGGCGCGAGCTTCGCCCAGCTCGAGATGAAGATCGTGCTGAGGGCCGTGCTCGCAACCAGCCGCATCAGCCCTGGCGTCGCCCACGAGCGCACCCGCCGGCGCAGCATCACCGTGAGCCCGCGTGCGGGCGCTCTCACGGTGTTGCGCGAGCGCACGCCGGCGCGGGTGCCCGCAGCCGCCTGACGGCCGTTACGGGGCCTGCCAGCGCCCCCGCGAGGCTACAGCTCGGGCCGGTAGGTCCCGAAGCTCCAGAGGTTGCCCTCCGGGTCGCGGGCCGTGTAGTCGCGCGAGCCGTAGTCCTGGTCCTCGAGCTCGCGGTCGATCGCCGCGCCGGCCGCCCTGGCGCGATCGTGGTGGGCGTCCGGGTCGTCGACCGCGATGTAAAGGCAGTAGTTGCCCACCACCTGGTTGAAGCGCTCGTCACCCTCGCTCGCGGAGCTGACCATGATCAGCTCGTCGCCGAGCCGCAGCTCGCCGTGCACGACCGCGCCGGCCTCGCCCTCGTGGACAGCGTGCCGCTCGAAGCCGAATGCACGCTCGAGGAACTCGATCGCCGCGGGACAGTCCTCGTAGATGAGTATCGGGTAGATGCGTTGCATGGGGCGAGGGTACGCCCGCCTCGAGCCCGCGGCGGCTCGCCCAGCGGGTCCGACCAGCGTGGACTGCCGCAGGGCCGGGTGAAGTAGCTTGCCGCGCGTGGTCCTCCTCTCGGACACCGGCCCGTTGCGGCGCGAGCTCGCCGCCGCGTTTCCGGAGCGACCCTTCTCGATCGAGTTCTGGGACGGCAGCGTCGTACCGGCCACGGACGTCGATGGCGGCCCTATGTTCAGCGTGCGCTCCCCGCAGGCGCTGGCGCACGCGCTGCGTGCGCCGGGCCAGCTCGGACTCGGACGCGCCTACGTGTCGGGCGAGCTGGAGGTCGACGACCTGGAGGCCGTGCTCGCCCTGCTCGGTGAATGGAACCCGCCGCCGCTCGACCGGCGCGCGCAGGCGCGGCTGGCGCTCGCCGCCGCCCGGGCCTGCGGGCTCACGCCGCCGCCCAAGCCGCCGGCATCGGAGCTGCAGCCGCGCGGGCGCCGGCACAGCCGCGAGCGCGACGCCCGCGCCGTGCGCCACCACTACGACGTCTCGAACGAGTTCTTCAGGCTCATGCTCGGCGACTCGATGACCTACAGCTGCGCGCTCTGGTCGCGTGGCGCGAGCACGCTCGAGGAGGCCCAGGAGGCGAAGCTCGAGCTCGTCTGCCAGAAGCTCGCGCTCGAGCCCGGCCAGCGGGTGCTCGACGTTGGCTGCGGCTGGGGGAGCTTCGCGATCCACGCCGCCGCGAAGCACGGCGTGCACGTGGTGGCCATCACGCTCTCAGAGCCGCAGGCCGCGCTGGCCCGCCGGCGCACCTCCGAGCTCGGCCTCGGCGAGCGCGTGGAGATCCGCGTGGCCGACTACCGCGAGCTCGCCGACCCCCCGTTCGACGCGGTGGCCAGCATCGGCATGGTGGAGCACGTCGGCTCCGCGCAGATCGACGTGTACGCGGAGCGGGTCGCGCGCATGGTCAAGCCCGGGGGGAGGATGCTCAACCACGGGATCTCCCGACTGCGCCACGGCGAGCCAGAGGCCGGCCCGTTCTCGGAGCGCTACGTGTTCCCCGACGCCGCGCCGCTTCACCTGTCCCGCATCCAGTTCGCCCTCGAGCGAGCGGGCCTCGCCACGGCCCACGTCGAGGAGCTCGAGGGCGACTACGTCACCACGCTCGAGCACTGGGCGCAAAACGTCGACGAGCGCCGTGACGAGGCCCTCCGCCTGATCGGGCCCGAGCGGCTGCGCGTCTGGCGCCTCTACCTGCGCGTTGCGCGCAACGGCTTCCGCAGCGGGTTCACGTCGGTATACCAGGTCCGCTGCCGCAGGCCGCGGGCCTGACGGGACGCGGGGGGCGCAGGCGGCCTGTCGCCGGGCCGCAGGGCTCGCGACCCGATTCCGCTCGGCGGAACTCGGGTAGCAGCGGCCTCGACCCCACACAATCGACCGAGGAGGAGCGAGATGGCTGAGTTGACGGAGCTCGAGGAGAAGCTGGCCGAGGTGATGGGTCTGGCCCAGGCGGCCCAGGGCCTGACGAAGAAGGTCAGCGGCATGGTCGAGGACAAGGAGATCGCCGGCCTGCTCGAGCAGATGCACGCGGAGGCGGCCGAGACCGAGCAGCGCTGCACCCAGCTGGCCGAGGAGCGCGAGGGGAAGAAGACGGCGCTCGCCGAGAAGGCCCGCGAGACCAAGAAGGAGGCCGAGGCGATGCAAAAGGAGTACCTCGGCGACGACGCCGACGCCCTCGACGGCCTCGAGTTCATGATCATGGCCGAGGCGGGCGAGCTCGGGCACGTGGAGATCGTGGGCGCGATGAGCGAGAAGCAGGGCGAGCAGCAGGTGCGCGAGCTGGCGGAGTGGGCGCGGCCGATCCAGGAGCGTCACTTCGAGCAGACGCGCCAGGCGGCGCTGCAGCTGGCCACTCAGCAGGCGTAGGC
>DASQNF010000172.1:0-24102 GCA_035645115.1 Thermoleophilaceae bacterium
AAAGGTTCAATCCGCTCGCCGACTGATGAATGAGGACGTCTGGCGCTACGTAACGAGAACGATCTCCCCTACCATCCGCTCCACGACCGGGGGTATGAGTCGATCGGATGCGCCCCCTGCACCCTGCCGGGCAACGGCCGCTAGGGCCGCTGGGCCGGGCAAGAGAAGACCGAGTGCGGACTGCACGCATGACCACAACCGCCGCCTCTGCGGAGGCCGAGCTCGCGCTTCCCGCGCGGGCCGACGCCGTGCGTATGCTCTCGCGCGAGGAGATGGGGTACGAGATCACACACCTCCGGGCGCTCGAGTCCGAGGCCATCCACGTGATTCGCGAGGTGGCCGCCGAGCTCGAGCGCGGCGTGCTGCTCTTCTCCGGCGGCAAGGACTCCGCCGTCCTGCTCCACCTCGCGCGCAAGGCGTTCTGGCCGGCCGCCCTGCCGTTCCCCGTCATGCACGTGGACACCGGGCACAACTTCCCGGAGGTGATCGAGTACCGCGACCGCATGGTCGAGGAGCTCGACGCTCGCCTGATCGTGGCCTCGGTGCAGGACTCGATCGACAAGGGCCGGGTGGTGGAGGAGAGCGGCCCGCGCGCCTCGCGCAACCGACTGCAGTCCGTGACCCTGCTCGACGCGATCGAGCGCCACGGCTTCAAGGCCGCGTTCGGCGGGGCCCGCCGCGACGAGGAGCGCGCCCGCGCGAAGGAGCGCATCCTCTCGTTCCGCGACGACTTCGGCCAGTGGGACCCGAAGGCGCAGCGGCCCGAGCTCTGGAACCTCTACAACGGCCACGTCAAGCCGGGCGAGCACGTGCGCGTGTTCCCGCTCTCGAACTGGACCGAGCTCGACGTCTGGCAGTACATCGCCGAGGAGGGCCTCGAGCTGCCGTCGATCTACTTCGCCCACATGCGCGAGGTCTTCAAGCGCGACGGCATGCTGTACGCGAACTCCGAGTTCGTCGAGCTGATGCCGAGCGAGCAGACCTTCCACGAGTCGGTGCGCTTCCGCACGGTGGGCGACATGAGCTGCACCGGCGCCGTGCGCTCCACCGCGGCCACGCTCGAGGAGGTGGTCACGGAGATCGCCGCCACCCGGATCACCGAGCGCGGCGAGACGCGCGCTGACGACCGCATCTCGGAGGCCGCGATGGAGGACCGCAAGAAAGAGGGCTACTTTTGATGGCGCCGCGGGAGCGACGCTAGGCGTGGCCCCGGGGGCGGCCACCAACGGGCGGCCGCTGGCCGCCCGCCGTTCGGAGCTGGTCCGCTTCGCCACCGCCGGCTCGGTGGACGACGGCAAGTCGACCCTGATCGGGCGCCTGCTGTACGACACCAAGTCGATCTTCGAGGACCAGCTCGAGCACGTCGAGCGCACCTCGGAGCAGCGCGGCGACGGCTACGTGAACCTCGCCCTGCTCACCGACGGCCTGCGCGCGGAGCGCGAGCAGGGCATCACGATCGACGTGGCCTACCGCTACTTCCACACGCCCCGGCGCAAGTTCATCATCGCCGACACGCCGGGCCACGAGCAGTACACGCGCAACATGGTCACGGGCGCCTCCACGGCCGACCTCGCCTTGATCCTCGTGGACGCGCGCAAGGGCGTTCTCGAGCAGTCGCGCCGCCACGCCTTCATCGCCTCGCTGCTGCGCATCCCGCACCTGGTGGTGTGCGTGAACAAGATGGACCTCGTCGACTGGGACCAGGAGGTGTTCGACTCGATCTGCGCCGAGTTCAGCGGCTGGGCCGCCAAGCTCGACATCCAGGACGTGACGTTCATCCCGATCTGCGCCCTGCACGGCGACAACGTGGTCGAGCGCTCGGCGCACATGGACTGGTACGAGGGCTCCTCGTTGCTCTACCACCTCGAGCACGTGCACGTGGCGTCCGACCGCAACCTGCAGGACGCGCGCTTCCCCGTGCAGTGGGTCGTGCGGCCGATGTCGGACGAGCACCACGACTACCGCGGCTATGCGGGCGAGGTGGCCTCCGGGGTCTTCCGCGTGGGTGACGAGGTGGTGGTGCTGCCCTCGGGGATCGAGACGCGCATCGCCGGGATCGACACCTTCGACGGCGAGCAGGAGGAGACGTTCCCGCCGCAGTCCGTGACGCTGCGGCTCGAGGACGAGGTGGACGTCTCGCGCGGGGACATGATCTGCCGGCCGCAGAACCGGCCGGTGGAGGCGCGCGAGCTCGAGGCGATGGTCTGCTGGATGGCCGAGCGCCCGCTCCAGGCTGCCGGGCGCTACCGCATCAAGCACACCACGCGCACCGTGCTCGCCAAGGCCGACACCCTGCGCTACCGGATCGACGTGAACAGCCTCCACCGCGACGAGTCCGCCGCCGGACTCGGGTTGAACGAGATCGGGCGCCTGAAGCTGCGCCTCTCCGCCCCGCTCTTCCTCGACCAGTACCGCCGCAACCGCGCCACCGGGAGCTTCATCCTCATCGACGAGTCCACCAACGACACCGTCGGCGCGGGGATGGTGCTGTGAGCGGGCTGCAGGAGGCCGATCCGCGTGACGGCCTGCCGGTCACCTAGGCTCTAGCCCGTGGACTTCGCGCTGATCGGCTTCGGCCTCGGCGTGGGCATCCTCGTCGGGATGACGGGGATCGGCGGCGGCTCGCTGATGACGCCGATGCTGATCCTCGTGTTCGGGGTCACGCCGATCACGGCGATCGGCACCGACCTCGCCTACGCCGCGGTGACCAAGACCGTGGGCGGCTTCAAGCACTGGCGCCAGAAGACGGTGGACGGCCGGCTCTCGAGCTGGATGGCGCTCGGCTCGGTGCCGGCGGCGATCTGCGGCGTTTGGGTGCTCGACCTGCTCGAGGAGGCCGCGGGCCGCGAGTTCGACGACCTGCTGCTCGCGATCCTCGCCGGCGCCCTGCTGCTCACGGGCGCGGCCACGCTCATCCGCGCCTTCCTCAGGCGCATGCACGAGCGCGAGCGCGACACGATCGACCTGGAGCGTCGCCATAAGGTGGCGGCCGTGGCGCTGGGTGTGTGCGTCGGCTTCGTGCTCGGCGTGACCTCGGCCGGCTCGGGCGCGCTGATCGCGGTGGGGCTGATCCTGCTGTTCCGGCTCTCCCCCAGGCGCGTGGTGGGAACGGACGTCTTCCACGCGGCGATCCTGCTGTGGGCGGCGGGGATCGCGCACGTGTTCGCCGGCAACGTGGACTTCGGCCTGGCCGGCAACATCCTGATCGGCTCGGTGCCGGGCGTGTGGCTCGGAAGCCACTGGTCGGTGCGCGTGGAGCCGGCCGTGCTGCGCACAACGCTCGCGGTGGTGCTGATCGGCGCAGGCCTCGCGCTGCTGATCAAGGCGGGGCTCGACCTGCCGCTGATCGTGATCCTGCCCTTCCCCGTGGCGGTGATGGTCCTGCTCGTGGTGACGATGCTGCGCAGCAGGCGCGCCGTGGGCTCTCCCCAGGCGTGATGGTGGTGATGACACCCGAGGCCACCGCGTCCCAGATCGAAGCCGTGGTGGCGAAGCTCGAGGCGCGCGGCGTGCACGCGAAGGTGATGCCGGGCGAGCTCACCACGGCGATCGGCGCGATCGGCGATCCGGAGGGGGTGCGCGAGCTCGGGCTCGAGGGCCTGCCCGGCGTGGATCAGGTGATCCCGATCTCGCGGCCGTACAAGCTGGCGTCCTCGGAGCTGTCGCACCACGCGGCGACCGTGGTCGAGGTGAACGGGCGGCGGGTGGGCGCGCCGGACACGTTCTGCCTGATCGCCGGGCCGTGCACGGTCGAGACGCGCGAGCAGACCTTCGGCGTCGCCCGTGCCGTGGCGGCCGCGGGCGCCTCGCTCCTGCGCGGCGGCGCCTACAAGCCGCGCACCTCGCCGTTCTCGTTCCAGGGTCTCGGTAGCGAGGGGCTCGCGATCCTCGCCGACGTCCGCGAGGAGACGGGCCTTCCGATCGTGAGCGAGATGACCTCCGCGGAGCTGGCAGACGACTTCGCGCAGGCGGCGGTCGACGTGGTGCAGGTGGGCGCGCGCAACATGCAGAACTACGGCCTGCTCGAGGTGGTCGGCAAGCTCGGCAAGCCCGTGCTGCTCAAGCGCGGGCTGTCCTCCACGCTCGAAGAGTTGCTGCAGGCGGCCGACTACGTGCTCAAGGAGGGCAATGAGCGGGTGATCCTCTGCGAGCGCGGCATCCGAACGTTCGACACCGCGATGCGCTTCACGCTCGACCTTGGCGCAGTCCCCTGGCTCAAGCTGCACACCCACCTGCCCGTGATCGTCGACCCCTCGCACGCGTCGGGCGACCGCCGCCTGGTGGGACCGCTCTCGCGGGCGGCCGCCGCGGTGGGGGCGGACGGGATCATCGTGGAGGTGGCCGAGGACCCGGAGGCGGCGCTCTGCGACGGGCCCCAGCAGCTCTACGCGCGCGACTTCGCGGACTTCGCGGGCGAGGTGGCCGCCCACGCCGGGCTGGTGGGCAGGATGCTCGCCTAGCCGAGCTGCCCATCGAATAACCTCCCCGCCCCCAATGTTCGAGAAGGTCCTGGTCGCAAACCGCGGCGAGATCGCGATCCGGGTCATGCGGACGCTCGAGGAGCTGGGAATCGAGAGCGTGGCCGTGTACTCGGAGCCCGATCGCGACGCTCCCCACGTCCGCCGCGCGGGCGAGGCCTACCTGCTCGGCCCCGGCCCCGCCACCGAGAGCTACCTCGCGGTCGAGAAGATCCTGGAGGTGGCGCGCCGGTCCGGCGCCGAGGCGATCCACCCGGGCTACGGGTTCCTCGCCGAGAACGCCGCCTTCGCCCGCGCCTGCGAGGAGGCGGAGATCGTCTTCATCGGACCGCCCGCGAGCGCCATCGACGCGATGGGGTCGAAGACCCGGGCGCGCGAGATCATGCGGGACGCCGGCGTCCCGATCGTCCCTGGCACCACCGACCCGGTGGAGTCCGTGGAGGACGCCCGCCGGATCGTCGACGAGTCGGTGGGCTACCCGGTGGCGATCAAGGCGGCGGGCGGTGGCGGCGGCAAGGGCTTCCGCGTGGCCGAGAGCGAGGGCGAGCTCGAGGCCGCCTTCGAGGGCGCCGCGCGCGAGGGCGAGAAGTTTTTCTCGGACGCCACCGTCTACCTCGAGCGCTACCTGCCCGACCCGCGCCACGTGGAGGTGCAGGTGCTGGCCGACTCTCAGGGCAACGTGATCCATCTCTACGAGCGCGACTGCTCGGTCCAGCGCCGCCACCAGAAGCTGATCGAGGAGTCGCCGGCGCCCGCGGTCGACCCCGAGCTGCGCGAGCGGATCGGGGGCATCGGCACGGAGGCGGCGCGGGCCGTGGGGTACCGCTCCGCCGGCACGATCGAGGGCCTCCTGCAGGACGGCGAGTACTTCTTCCTCGAGATGAACACCCGCGTGCAGGTGGAGCACTGCGTGACTGAGATGGTCACCGGCATCGACATCGTGCGCGAGCAGGTGAAGATCGCCGCCGGCGAGCCGCTCGCCTACGGCCAGGAGGACGTGGAGATCCGCGGCCACGCGATCGAGTGCCGGATCAACGCCGAGGACGCGTCCAAGCGCTTCGCGCCCGCACCGGGACGGGTGGGCGCCTACCGCGAGCCGGCGGGCCCGTTCGTGCGCGTGGACTCGGGCGCCCAGGAGGGCTACGAGGTGCTCCCGCTCTACGACCCCATGATCGCCAAGCTGATCGTCTGGGACGTGGACCGCGAGGCCTCCACCCGGCGCATGCTGCGCGCGCTCGGCGAGTACGAGATCGGCGGCCTCCAGACGCTGATCCCGTTCCACAAGGCGCTGCTCGCCAGCGAGCAGTGGCGCAACGGCGAGACCTGCCGCGACCTCGTGGAGGACCGGGACTGGCTGAAGCAGCTCGCCTTCCCCGCCTTCCCCGCCGCGCCCGCCGAGGCGGACGCGGCCGAGCGGGTGGAGCGGGAGTACGCGGTCGAGGTGTCCGGCCGCAAGTTCGAGGTCAAGGTGATCGGCGCGGCCGACGCCGCGCCGAACGGCGCCGGGCCGACGACTCGCAAGGCGCCCCGCCGCGAGCGCAAGAGCGGCGGTGGCGTCGAGGGCGCGCCCGGCGAGCTGATCTCGCCGATCCAGGGCACCGTCCTCAAGGTGGCGGTGGAGCAGGGGGCCCAGGTGGAGGAGGGTGCGCTCGTCTGCGTGATCGAGGCGATGAAGATGGAGAACGAGATCACAGCCCCCTCGGCGGGGACGGTCGAGGAGCTCGGCGTGTCCGAGGGCGGCGCGATCACCACGGGCGACAGGATCGCCGTGATCAAGTAGCGCCGCCCGCGGTATCGGCATGCGCCAGCTGACGCTGACCGAGGAGCGCCGGGTGGAGTGGCTCGACGTGCCGGATCCGACGCTCCGCGAGGCCACCGACGCGCTCGTGCGCCCGCTGGCGGTGGCGCTCTGCGACCTCGACCAGCCGATCCTCAGCGGCCGGGCGCCGTTCCCCACGCCGATCGCGATGGGCCACGAGTTCGTGGCCGAGGTGGTGGCCACGGGCGACATGGTCGAGCTCGAAGCTGGCGCGAGGGCCGTGGTGCCGTTCCAGATCTCCTGCGGACAGTGCGAGCGCTGCGCGCGCGGCCAGACCGGCGACTGCCTCACGGTCCCGCGCCTGTCCAGCTTCGGGTTCGGGCAGTTCGGAGGCGACTGGGGCGGCGCGCTCTCCGACCTCGTGCGCGTGCCGTTCGCCGACCACATGCTGGTGGAGCTGCCGGCGGGAGTCGCGCCGGCGCAGGTGGCGAGCGCCAGCGACAACATCCCGGACGGCTGGCGCACGGTCGCCGGGCCGCTCGAGCGCAGGCCGGGTGCGCCGGTGCTGATCCTGGGCGGCGGCGCGCCCAGCATCGCCCTCTACGCGGTGGACGCCGCGCTCGCGCTCGGCGCCGAGGACGTGACCTACCTCGACAGCGACCCGGAGCGGCTGCGCATCGCCGAGGAGCTCGGCGCGCGGGTCGAGCAGGGCGACCCACCGCGGTCGCTCGGACCGTTCCCGGTCACGGTTGACTGCGGCGCGAGCCGCGAGAGCCTCGCCTGCGCCCTGCGCTCGACCGAGCCCGGCGGCGAGTGCACGAGCACGGGCATCGTCTTCGAGCCCGAGACACCGGTGCCGCTGCTGGAGATGTACACGAGCGGCGTGCACTTCCACATCGGCCGCGCCCAGGCGCGGCCCGTGGTCCCGCGGATCCTGGAGCTGGTGGTGGAGGGGCGCCTGCGGCCCGAGCTGGTCACGAGCCGGGTGGTGGGGTGGGATGAGGCGCCGGAGGCGGTGGCCGCTCCCGAGCGCAAGCTCGTGATCGAGCGCCCGGCCGCCGCGTAGGGCCGGCCGGCCCGCCGCCGCTCAGCCCGGCGCCGCGCGCTCCACGTTCGCCGCGTGGATCCGGCGCTGCTCCGCAGAGTCCCGGCCCGCGGGCAGCCGGACCCGCGACTCGCCGCGCTCCAGCGCGGCCAGGTAGTCGAGGTCCTGCTCGAGCAGCCGCAGCGCGTCCGCGCTGGAGTGGGCCGCTCCGTGCCCGGGCACCACCACCGCGGCGGCCTCCACCAGCGGCCGCAGCCGCTCGAGCGTCGCGCGGTAGGCCGCGAGCGACCCGCCCGCCGAGATCATCGGGATCTCCACGTCCGAGAGGTAGTCGCCCACGCAGAGCACTCCGAGCTCGCGCGCCAGCAGCGCCATCCCGTCCGCGGTGTGCCCCTCGGCGGGGTGCAGCTCGAGCTCGACCGCCCGCTCCCCCTCCCCCAGCTCGATCCGGCCCGGCACCGGCAGCGCCTGAAGCTGGCCGAGAGCGAGCGGCCGGGGGCGCTCCACGTAGAGCTGGACGTCGCTGGCGCGCAGTTCGCGCTGGGCGGCGCCCGGCGAGCGCCGCAGCCGCTCGGCGGTCGACTCGCCCACGCCGAGCGACATGCCCGGATAGGCGAGCCGCCCGAGCAGGTGGTCGAAGTCGGCGTGCGTGGCCAGCAGGCCGTCCGGCTCGAAGCCGGCGCCGGCGAGCACGCCCGGAAGCGCGTCGAGCTCGCTCGGCAGATAGGGCGAGTCGACCAGGAGCGCCTCGCCGGCGGCCCTGAGCACCACCGCGTTGGTCTGCCATAGCGCGCTCGTGACGACCAGGGCGTCGCGGTGGACCGCGAGCGCCCTCAAGCGGCCTTCAGCAGCTTGCCCGCGTCGCGGAAGGTCTTGACCTCGGCCTCGGGCTTCTTGCCGTCGGCCTCCTCGCCGCGCCGGTTCACCCAGATCACCGGGACCTTCGCCTGGATGCAGGGCTCCACGTCCGTCGGGTACCCCGAGGCGATGTGCACCCAGTTGCGTTTCGTGCCCTCGATCCGGCGCGCGCACTCCTTGAAGTGCGCCGGGTCGGGCTTGTAGCTGCGCACCTGCTGGGCGGTGACCACGAGGTCGAAGTCCGTGCGGAAATGGCGCCGGGTGGCGCCGAGCAGCTTGTCGTCGATGTTCGAGAGGATCCCGACCTCGTACTTCTTGGCGAAGCGCTCGAGCTGCGCGTTGGTCTCACGGAAGGGCTGCCACGAGGGCACGCTGTTCGGCAGGAAGTTCGAGCGCGAGGGCTCGAGCTCCCAGCCGAGCTCGCCCGCCACGCGCACGGCGGTGCGCCGCAGCACCTCGGCGTAGAGCTCGTAGGAGCCGCGCTGGATATCGCGCTGGATCTCGATGAAGCGCGGTATCAGGACATCGCGGTCAATCGTGAAGCCGTCCCGGTCGGCCTCCTTCTGAAACGCCTCGTGGACTCCCGTCTCCCAGTCGATCAGCGTGCCGTAGCAATCGAACGTGACGAACTTGACTTCTTTCGGAAGGGCCATGAAATCTTTCGATAGGGTGCGGCGCCGCCGCCGGTGACCGGAGCGCCCCCTCGCCCCCCGTGGCGCGGCGCGCATCCTATCTACCCCGCATGGACCTCCTCGAATACCAGGGAAAGCAGCTCTTCAGGAAGCACGGGGTCCCTGTTCCGGACGGCCGGGCCGCGGCGGCGGTGGGCGAGGCGGTCGAGGCCGCGGAGCAGCTCGGCTTCCCGGTGGTGATCAAGGCGCAGGTCCAGATCGGCGGTCGCGGCAAGGCGGGCGGCATCAAGCTGGCGAACGACCGCTCCGAGGCGGAGCGGCACGCCGAGGCGATCCTCGGGATGGACATCCGCGGCTTCACCGTGCACGAGGTGTACGTCGAGAAGGCGAGCGAGATCGACGAGGAGTACTACGCCGCAATCGTGTTCGACCGCGCCGCCAAGCAGCCGATGGCGATGCTCTCGCGCATGGGCGGCATGGACGTGGAGGAGGTGGCCGACAAGGACCCCGAGGCGATGCGGATGCTGCAGGTGGACCCGCTGATCGGCTTCCAGGACTTCCACGGACGCCGGCTCGCCTTCGAGTCCGGCATCGCGCCGGACACGGTCCGCCCGGTGGGCGCGATGCTGTCCAAGCTCTACGACGTGTTCGTCCGGGAGGACGCGACGCTCGTCGAGGTCAACCCGCTGCTGATCACCAAAGCGCGCGAGGTGGTGGCGCTCGACGCCAAGGTCACCATCGATGCCAACGCGCTCTACCGCCACCCCGACGTGGCCGAGCTGCGCGACCTCTCGAACGAGGATCCGCAGGAGCGGATGGCCGAGGAGCGCGGGCTCACCTACGTGAAGCTCGACGGCAACGTGGGCATCCTCGGCAACGGCGCCGGGCTCGTGATGTCCACGCTCGACGTGGTGGCTCAGGCGGGCGGCAAGCCCGCCAACTTTCTCGACGCCGGCGGCGGCTCGAAGGCCGAGGCGATCACGAGCGCCGTGGAGGTGATCCTCTCGGACGACAAGGTGAGCGCCGTGCTGTTCAACATCTTCGGCGGCATCACGCGCTGCGACGAGGTGGCCCGCGGCCTGATCGAGGCGTTCGAGCAGGTCAAGCCGGACGTGCCGTTCGTGGTGCGCCTCGACGGCACCAACGACGCGGAGGGCCGCGCGCTGCTGGCCGAGGCCGAGCTGCCGAACGTGTACGCCGAGGCGACCATGCTCGGCGCGGCGAAGAAGGTAGTCGAGCTGGCCGGCGCGTCCGCCTGATGGCGATCCTGGTGGACACCGACACGCGACTCTGCGTGTCCGGCATAACCGGCCGCGAGGGCACCTTCCACAGCCTGCGCAACCGCGACTACGGCACCCAGGTGATCTCCGGTGTCACGCCCGGGAAGGGCGGCCAGGACGTGGATGGGATCCCGGTGTTCGACACCTTCCACGCCGCTGTCGCCGAGACCGCCGCGAACACGGCGATGATCTTCGTCCCGCCCCGGTTCGCGGCGGACTCGATCCTCGAGGCCGCCGACGCCGGCATCGAGCTCGTGATCGCGATCACCGAGGGCATCCCCGCGCACGACGAGCTCAAGGTCTACAACCACCTGAGGCGCGGCAGGACGCGCCTGGTGGGCCCGAACTGCCCTGGCATCCTCTCGCCGGGCAAGGCGAACGTGGGGATCATCCCGGCGCAGTTCTTCAAGGAGGGCAACGTCGGGCTCGTGTCGCGCTCGGGCACGCTCACCTATCAGATTGGCAACGAGCTGGCTCAGGGCGGCTTCGGCAACTCGTCGATCGTCGGCATCGGCGGCGATCCCGTGCCCGGCTCGAGCTTCGTCGACATCATCGAGCTCTTCGAGGCAGATCCCCAGACCGAGCTGATCGTGATGTGTGGGGAGATCGGCGGCTCGGCGGAGGAGGAGGCGGCGGAGTACATCGCCGCGAGCGTCTCCAAGCCGGTGCTCGCCTACATCGCCGGGTTCACCGCGCCGCCCGGCAAGACCATGGGCCACGCCGGCGCGATCGTGTCCGGCTCGAAGGGCACGGCCGCGGCGAAGGCGGAGGCGCTCGAGGTCAAGGGAGTGCGGGTTGGCCGCAACCCCACCCAGGTGGCGGAGATCGCGGTCGAGATCCTCGGCACGAGGGTGTAGCCGGCGCGTCCACTTCCCGCGCGAGGCGTCGCGGGCGGCCACGGGTATAGGTGAGAGGCGGGTTCGCCGCTCTCATCCCATTCGGATCGGCCAGGAGGGACAGCATGGAGGTCACGATCGTCGGCACCGGCAAGATGGCCCGCGGCATCGGCAGCCGCGTGCTCGCCGGAGGTCACACGCTCACCGTGGTTGGCAAGGACTCCCCGCGCGCCGAGGCGGTGGTGGCCGACCTCGGCGCGGATGGCTCCGTCAAGACCGCCGTCACGGACGACCCGATCGCAGGCGACGTCGTGGTGCTCGCCGTCTATTACCCGGACGCCCGCGACGCCGTGGGGCGCTACGGCGACCAGCTCGCCGACAAGGTCGTCGTGGACATCACCAACCCCGTGAACGAGAGCTACGACGGCCTCGTGGTCCCGCCCGACGGGTCGGCGACGCAGGAGCTCGCCGCACTCGGCAGCGGAGCGCGGTTCGTCAAGGCGTTCAACACCACCTTCGCGAACACGCTGAGCGCGGGCGAGGTGGCGGGCCACGAGCTAGACGTTCTGATCGCCGGCGACGACGACGACGCCAAGGCGACCGTGGCCACGCTGGCGCGCGACGTAGGGCTGAACCCGATCGACGTCGGTCCCCAGAAGCGCGCGCGTGAGCTCGAGGCCCTCGGCCTGCTCCACATAGGGCTCCAGAACACGCTTGGCACCGGCTTCGCGAGCGCCGTCAAGGTCATCGCCTGACGCCCCCGCCTGCGTAGGCGCTGCGCTGCGCGAGCTTGCGCGCGTGCTGAGGCCGGCGGCCGCCTGGTGGTGGGCGAGCTCTTCGGCGATCCTCACTGGGTCCCACCGGCCCGGCTCGAGCGGCGGGCCGAAGCCGCCGGCCTTCGCCCGGAGCGGCGCGTGGGCCGCCTGCTCGGCCACTACAGCGTCTTCACGAAGTAGCGGATGCCGGCGCTCCACACCGCGACCCGCGGCTGCGAGCCGGGCTCACGCGCAGATCCGCGACGCGACGGTCACGAGCGTGCGCGCCACCGTCTCGGTGTCGCCGATGCTGACCCACTCCACGGGCTCGTGCGCTCCCTCGCCGCGCGGACCGTAGACCACCGTGGGGATCCCGGCGGCGGCGATGAACGCGGAGTCCGCCCAGTAGCTCGCGCCAGCGATCGGATGCACGCCGCCGTCGGCCTCCGCGGCCGCCGTGGCCACGGCCACGACGATCTCCTCGTCGCGCGCGACCTCGAACGGCTCACGGACGAGCAGCGTCCGCCGTTCCACCACCAGATCCTCGTCGGCCGCCCGGCAGCGCGCGAGCAGCGAGTCGAGCTCGGCCTCCACTTGCTCCCCGGTCTCGCCGGGGAGCGTGCGCCGCTCGAGGCCGATCACACAGCGCGCCGGGTAGCTCGAGAGCTCGACGCCGCCCGAGATCACCGAAGCGTGGATCGAGCCGCGACCGACCAGCGGGTGGGTCCGCCCGCCGAGCGCCGCGTCGAGCTCGCCGATCGCGGTGAGGACCGGCCCGGCCTTGACGATCGCGTCCGTGCCGAGCTGCGGGCGAGACCCGTGCGCCGCCCGGCCGCTCACCTCGATCTCCGCCCACACGAAGCCCTTGTGAGCGATGGCCACCTCGAGCTCGGTCGGCTCGGTGACGATCGCGGCGTCGGCGCCCACCGCGCGCAGCGCCTCCTGGACACCGATGCTGGCGTGCTCCTCGTCGGCCACCGCGGCGACCACGACGTCGCCGGCCAGACCGAGCCGCGCCGCCTCGCGGCAGGCGATCAGCGCCGCGGTCACCCCCGCCTTCATGTCGTAGGCGCCGCGGCCATGGAGGCGGTCCCGCTCTAGGCGCGGCGCGTGCGGGTCGCTCATCCCCTCCACGTTGACCGTGTCGGTGTGACCGCACAGCAGGAGCGTGCGACCCCCGCCGCTCCCGCGCGCCCGAACGATCGCGCTCGGCCGCCCCGGCGTCTCCTCGAGCAGCTCCGCCTCGAGCCCGGCTTCGCGGGCCCAGTCCGAGATGAACGCGGCGATCTGCGCCTCCCCGGCGCCTCCCTCCACGAGCGACGGGTTCACGGAGTCGATCGCAACCAGGCCGGAGAGCAGTTCGATGATGTCGTCGCGCATGCCGGTAATGCTCGCGCACGGGGGAGCGAAGCACGGCTCCTCAGCGTCGGCGCTCGCGCTCGCCCCTGTGCGCGCGGTAGTGGCGCGCTACGCGGGCGCGCGCGCCGCATTGCGGGGAGCACCAGTGCTGGTCGCTGCGCCCGGGCCGGTAGAACATGCCGCAGGACGGCGCGGGGCAGGCGCGGATCTCGGCGGGCGCGTCGGCCACAAGCGCGATCGCCGCACGCGCATAGGTCGCGAGGATCCGCTCGCCCGCGCGAGCGCGGGTGGCTCGGCGGACTCGCCCCGTGGCCGGGTCGAGCTCGATCCACTCGGGCGCTGCGCGGCTTGCCCGGTTGAGCTCGGCGACCGCGCGGCGGGGCGGTGGGCGCCCGGCGGCGGCCGCGCCGACGAGCGCTCGCAGCGCCGGCCGCAGGCCGAGCACGGGTGAGCGCGCGGCCAGCAGCGCCGCCGCCTCTTCATGGTCGAGATCCAGCGCAGACGCCTCGGCCTCCGCCCAACGCCGATACTCGGCGGCGCCCTCGATCAGGTCGCGCTCCTCGCCGTCCACGACGGCGACCGTGTTGGCGAGGTCGAGCGCCGGATCCTGCCCGAGCCACTCCCAGGTCACACGCAGCATCGGGCGGCCCGTGCCTCGCGGCGCCGGCTCAGGCCTCGACTTCCCCGCGCTCGGCCGTCGACGGTGGGATCGCCGGCTCGGCGTGCAACATGAGCGCGGACTCCATGTCGATCAGCGCGAACATCGGCGCGCAGGAGTCGGACGACATCGCCGCGCGTGCGGCGGCCTCGGCGTGCTCGCGGCTCTGCCACCAGACCAGCTCGACCCAGCGCTCGCCGTCGGCGGCGTAGCTCAACTCGTGCGAGATGAACCCGGACTGCCGCTGCATCCACTCCGACGCGGCCCGGTGGGTGGCGAGGAACCCATCCCGGGTGGCGCCCTCGGTGAGCCTGTAGACGACCAGCTCGAGCGTCCTCTGATCCGCCATGCCTTGTGCTCCTTTCTTACGGTTTAGATCAATATAATCCGTTAGTCAAGGGCGATGTCGGGGGTGGAACGCGCTCGGCCTCGCCCCGGGTGAGGTGGCCGGCGCGGGCACACTACGGCCGGTGGACAACCCGCGGATCGCCGATCGGCTGGAGGCGTTCGCGTCGCTCCTGGAGCTGGCCGACGCGAACCCGTACATGGCGCGCGCCTACCGGCGCGCGGTCGAGACGATCCGCGTCGTGGCGGCCCCGGTCTCCGAGCTCGTGCGGACGGGGCGGGTGCGCGAGCTGCGTGGGATCGGCCCGGGGATCGAGGCGCGGCTGCGCGAGCTCGTCGAGACCGGCGAGATCGCCGAGCTGGCTGAGCTCGAGCGCGAGCTCGCGCCCGATCTCGTCGGCCTGGGTCGCTACCTCGGCCTGAGCGCGAAGCGCTCGGTGGAGCTGGCGCGCGCGCTTGGGGTTCGCAACGCGCAGGAGCTCCGCGAGGCGGCTCTCGCGGGGCGCTTGCAGAGCGCTCCCGGGGTCGGCCCAAAGACCGAGGCGCGGCTCCTCGAGGCGTTGGCACGCGAGGCGGAGCCGCGCGCGCGCCGCGGTCTCCTGCTCGGTCGCGCCCGGGCGCTCGTGGGAGGGATCGCGGCCGCCCTCGGCGGCGAGCCGGCCGGCGACGTGCGGCGCTGGCGCGACTCCTGCGAGCAGCTGGCGGTGGTCTGCGCCGCACCCGAGCCGGGCTCGCTGCTGGCGCGCTTCGCCGCGTTGCCGCAGATCGTCACGGTGGTGGAACGCGGCGAGCGGCGCGCGCTGGGCGTCACGGTCGAGGGCGTGGCGGTGGAGCTCGTGGCCGTCGAGCCGGAGCGCTTCGGCACGGCGCTGATGCGCGCGACGGGGTCGGCCGCGTACGTCGAGGCGCTCGAGCCGCTCCCCGACGCTGCCGACGAACAGGCGCTCTACCGCGCGCTCGAGCTGCCCTGGTGTCCACCGGAGCTGCGCGAGCGGCCGTTCCGCGGCGAGCCGCCGGCCCTCGTCCAGGTGGAGGAGATCCGTGGAGACCTGCACTGCCACACCACCTGGTCGGACGGCAGGGCGAGCGTCGAGGAGATGGGCCGAGCCGCCCGCGAGCACGGCTACGACTACCTCGCGATCTGCGACCACACGCCCGCCGTGGGCGCCGTCCGCGGCCTCGGCGCCGACGAGGTGCGCCGGCAGGCCGAGGAGGTCGCGGCCGCCAACGAGCTGCTGGCGCCGTTCCGAGTCCTGCGGGGGACCGAGTGCGACATCCTCCCGGACGGAAGGCTCGACCTCCCGGACGACGTGCTCGCGGAGCTCGAGTGGGTCCAGGCGAGCGTGCACGGTGGCCAGCGCATGCCGCGGCTCGAGCTGACCAAGCGCGTCGAGGAGGCGCTTCGCAACCCCCACGTGCGCTGCCTCAGCCACCCGAAGGGCCGGATCATCAACCGGCGCCCGGAGAACGCGCTCGACCTGGAGCGCGTGTTCGAGGTGGCGCTCGAGGAGCAGGTGGCGCTGGAGGTCAACGGCCTCCCGGACCGCCTCGACCTTCGCGGCGAGCACGTCCGCGACGCCCTGCGAGCGGGCGTGCAGATCGTGTGCTCGACCGACGCCCACTCCGTTCGCGGGCTATGGAACATGTCGCTCTCGGTGGCCACCGCGCGGCGCGGCTGGGCGCCTGCCGCAGCCGTGGTCAACACGAGGCCGTTGGAGTCGATCCTCGCCGGACGGCCCGGGGTCCGGTGAACCCGCAGTCCTCCGCGGCGGGCGGGTGCGCACCGGGCATACTGCGCCTCCCCACAAGCTCACGGATGAAAAGGAGCCACATGGGTCTCTATGGCGAGCAGGTCCTCCCCCGCGTCATCAACCTGGCGTGCGGGCTGAAGGCCGTCGAGCCGCTGCGAAAACGCGTCTGCGCGGGACTCGAGGGGGAGGTCCTGGAGCTCGGCTTCGGTTCGGGGCTGAACGTCCCGCACTATCCGCGGGCCGTTACCCGGGTGGCCGCTGTCGAGCCGGCCCACACCGCCTGGAAGCTGGCCGAGAAGCGCGTGAAGGCGGCGAGCGTACCCGTTGAGCGGGCGGGACTAGATGGCCAGAGGTTGCCCTTCGCCGACGACAGCTTCCAATCTGCCCTCTCCACGTGGACGATGTGCACGATCCCGGACGTGGTGGCCGCGCTCTCCGAGCTGCGCCGCGTCCTCAGGCCGGGAGGGGCGCTGCACTTCCTCGAGCACGGGCTTGCGCCGGACGAGCCCGTGCGCCGCTGGCAGCATCGTCTCGAGCCTGTGCAGAAGCGCGTCTTCGGGGGCTGCCACCTCACGCGGTCGGTGCCAGCCCTGCTGAGGTCGGCCGGCTTCACGATCACCGAGCTCGACGTGTTCTACGAGGACGGGACCCCCAAGTTCCTCGGCGCCGACTCACTCGGCGTTGCGGTGTCCCCCCAGTGACTCACCGCCGCCCTGCATGAGTCGAGGCCGGCGCGAGCCGCACTGCTAGACATCGCCCATGGACCAAGCGGCTCGCCTCAGCCGTCGCGAGGAGGCGTGCCGGCGTGTCCGGCGCCAGCGGCGGCTCTTCGCGATCTGCATGGTCGCGCTGCTCGTCGTGCTGGGCGTGGTGGGCGGCAGCCTGATGGCGGCGGGCGGGACCGAGGAGGAGGCGCCCAAGGCCTCCGAGCCGCGGCCCGTCGAGCTGCCTCGCGGCGGGCGGCGGATCCTGCCGGACAGTCGCGTCGTCGCGTTCTACGGCGCGCCCCAGGATCGCGAGCTAGGCACGCTCGGGATCGGCTCGCCGCGCCAGGCCGCCCGCCGCCTCGAGCGGCAGGCCCGGCCCTACGCGCGCGCCGGGCGCCCGGTGCTCCCGGCCTTTGAGCTGATCGCGACGATCGTGACGAGCGAGGCGGGCGACGGCGGCGACCACGCGCTGCGCCAGGACCCTTCCACGATTCGCCGCTACCTGCGCGCGGCCCGGGCCCACGACATGCTGCTGCTGCTCGACATCCAGCCCGGCTACGCGTCGTTTGCGCAGGAGGCGAAGGCGCTGGAGCCGTTCCTGAAGGAGCCCGACGTCTCGCTGGCGCTCGACCCGGAGTGGAGCATGGACCCCCCGCAGCTGCCCGGGCAGGAGATCGGCTCGACGCACGCGGACGAGGTGAACGTGGTCTCCCGCTACCTGTCGGAGATCGTGCGCCGCCACCGGCTCCCCCAGAAGCTGCTCGTGGTCCACCGCTTCACGGAGGACATGATCGAGGCGGAGGACCAGCTCGAGCGCCACCCCGGCGTGGCGCTCGTGGTGAACGTCGATGGCTTCGGCGACCGTCCGAACAAGGTCTCCAAGTACAGGCAGCTCACCCGCGCCCGGCGGGACCGCTTCAACGGTTTCAAGCTCTTCTACGAGGAGGACGTGAACCTCATGCAGCCGAAGCGGGTGCTCGGCCTGCGCCCCCAGCCGGACCTGATCGTCTACGAGTAGCCCGCTCGTCCGCGCCCTCCCGGTGGAGGGCCACTCCCGCGATCACGAGCGCCACGCCGGTGACCTCGATCCAGGACGGCACCTGTGCGAGCACGAGTATGCCGATCACGGTGGCCGTGGCCGGGAGCAGCGAGACCATGAGCGCGTAGGTCGAGCGAGCGAGCCGGCGCATGGCGAGCTGGTCGCTCACGTAGGGGACCACCGACGAGCACAGGCCCACTCCCACGCCCGCGAGCAGGGCCGTGGGGTCGGAGAGGGCGGGGAGCACCTCCCAGCCCCCCAGCGGGGTCACCACGACGGCCGCGATCAGCATCGAGGCAGCGAGCCCGTCGACGCCCTCGAGCGCGGGGTGACGCGCAACGCGATGGGCGAGGACGATGTAGAGCGCGAACAGGATTGCGTTGGCGAACGCGAAGGCCACTCCCAGCTGCTCGCCCTCGAGGCGCACGTCGGTGAGCAGGTACACCCCCGGGACGGCGAGCAGCAGCGCGGCCGCGTTGCGCAGCGAGCGCGCGCCGAGCGCCGCGAGCGCGATCACGGGCAGGAACTCGATCGCGGCCACCGTGCCGAGCGGGAGCCGGTCGATCGAGATATAGAAGCAGGCGTTCATGAGCGCGAGCACCGTTCCCCACGCCACCAGCAGGCGCCGTCCCGGGCGGTCGAGGCGCGCGAGCACCCGCCACGGCCGACGCCAGATCGCGAACACCAGGGCCGCGGATGCGATCCGCAGCCACGCCACGCCGAGCACCTCCACCCTGGCGAACAGCAGCACGGCGAACGCCGGACCGAGGTAGTGGAACACGGCGCTGACGACGAAGTAGAGGTGCGGCGGCACGGCCTCGGCCGCTCGGCGTTTCGGCATCACGCCAGACTGACGGCCCTGGCCGGATGTTCACATGGCCAGAGCAAGGTATATTGGCCGACATGCCTAACAACGACAGGCAGAATGGCCGATACGCCGATGAAGGGTCGCTGGACCTGACGAACCTCCGTCTGTTGCGCGAGCTGCAGGAGGACGCCCGGCTCACGATCGCGGAGCTCGGCAGGCGCGTCGGGCTCTCCTCTCCCGCCGTCTCCGAGCGGCTCCAGCGCCTCGAGCGGCAGGGCGTGATCCGGGGCTACCGGGCGGAGATCGAGCCGCGGGCGCTCGGCCTCGCCCTCACGACGATCATCCGCGTCCGGCCGGCGCCCGGCCAGCTGCAGAACGTGGCGAGCCTGGCCGAGCGGACGCCGGAGGTGGTGGAATGCCACCGCATCACAGGCGAGGACTGCTACTTCATCCAGGCCCACGTGCGCGACATCGAGCACCTCGAGGAGCTGATCGACCACTTCGTGGCGCTCGGGCAGACCACCACGTCGATCATGCAGTCCTCGCCGGTCCGCGGTCGCGGCCTCGACCTGTCCGAGGAAGGGGCGCTGGCGTCGTCTGCCGCGCTCTCCGCGACGCCGCGACGAGAGGATCGGGGATGACACCGGCACGCGCGGTCGTCAACGTGGACGACGATCGGGTCCGCGTGACCACCTGGACGTTCGAGCTGGCCGGGGCCGCGACGGGCCGCCATCGCCACGAGTTCGACTACCTCGTGGTCCCGGTCACGGGCGGGACGTTCGTGGTCACCGGCGCCGACGGCTCCGTGCGCGGGCTGGAGCAGGTCGCGGGCTCCCCCTATCTCGGGACAGCGGGCACCGACCACGACGTGGTGAGCGGCAGCGACCGGGAAGCGGTATTCGTCGAGATCGAGCTGAAGCGCTGAGGCAGCGCCGGCCCGGGTAGCCCCGGGGCGGCCGCCCATCGGAGCCGCCCCGGTATCGTGGCCGCTGGGTGGCCGAGCTGACCAACATCTCGCTCTCGCGCGGCGCCCCCTCGCTCGACATCATCGCCGTCGACGAGCTGCGCGCCGCCGCGGATCGGGCGTTCGAGCGCGACCCGGGCGGGGCGTTCGCGTACGGCACCTCGGCGGGCTACCCGCGACTGCTCGAGTGGCTCGGGGCCAAGCACGGAGTCGAGCCGGGGCAGCTCGTGGCCACCAACGGCTCCATGCAGGCGGACGCCTTCTTGTTCCAGCGGCTGGTCGAGCCCGGGAACCTGGTGGTGGTGGAGGCGCCCACCTACGACCGCACGCTGCTCTCGCTCCGCAATCTCGGCGCCGAGCTCCTCGCGATCCCGCTGGAGGCGGACGGCATCGACGTGGACGCGCTGGCCGCCGCCCTCGACGCCGGCGCCCGGCCCAGGCTCGCGCACATCATCCCCAACTTCCAGAACCCCGCCGGCTGCACGCTGTCGCTCGAGAAGCGGCGGCGCCTGCTCGAGCTTGCCGGCGAGCACGGCTTCACGATCTTTGAGGACGACCCGTACGTCGAGCTGCGCTTCGAGGGCGATCCGAGCCCGACGATGCTGGAGCTCGACGGAGGCGAGGGCCGGGTGGTGTACGCCTCGTCGTTCTCGAAGACGATCTGCCCGGGCATCCGGGTGGGCTATCTGGTGGGGTCCGGCGATCTGATCGGGAGCATCCGCAGGCTCGGCACCCAGACGTACATCTCGCCGAACATGGTCGCCCAGGCGATCGTGGCCGAGTTCTGCCACTCGGGCGCGCTCGAGCGCACGATCCCGACGGTCAAGGACGCGCTGCGCGAGCGTCGCGACGCCACCTGCCGGGCACTCGGCCGCCATCTCCCCGACGCGCGCTTCGTGACGCCGGAGGGCGGCTACTTCCTCTGGGTCGACCTCCCGGAGGGCAGCGACGTGGCCCGGCTGGAGGCCGGCGCCGGGGAGCGCGGTGTCGTGTTCGTCAAGGGCACGGACTTCCTGATCGAGGGCGGCGAGAGCTCGTTGCGACTCGCCTACTCCGCCGTGCCACCCGACCAGATCGAGGAGGGCATCGCGCGCGTGGCGGATGCCTACCGCGAGCTGGCCGGGGCCGCCGCGTGAGGCTCGAGCTCGCGCGTGCGCGCGACATCGGCGCGCTCTTCCGCGACTCCTTCGCCGTCTACGCAAGGCACGCGCGGGTGTTCATCCCGCTCTCGGCGGCGGTGGTGGTGCCGGTGTTCCTGGCGGTGGAGGGCGTGGGCCTCGAGAAGCTGACGGCCGACTACGACGACTCCCCGACGCTAGCGGAGGCGGCCGTGCCGACGGTGATCACGTTCCTCGTCGTGACGCCGATCGTCACGGCCATCTGCATCCACGCGCTCAGGTCGGTGGCCGCCGGCGAGCGGGTCGGCGCGGGGCGGGCCTTCGTCTCCGGCTTCGAGGCGTTCACCCCGCTGTTCTTCGCCGTGCTGCTCGCCGCGCTCGGCATCGCGGTCGGCTTCCTGCTGCTCGTCGTGCCCGGCGTCTACCTGGCCGTGCGCTGGTTCTTCGTGCCGCAAACGGTGGTGATCGACGCCGCCCGCGGGCCGGACGCGCTGACGCGCTCGAGCGAGGTGGTGCGGGGGTTCTGGTGGCGCACCTTCGGCCTGGTGGTCCTGATCAACCTCGCCGTGGCGATCCCGGCCTTCGTGCTCAGCGCCCCGTTCACCGCGATCGCCACGAGCACCGACGAAGCGGTGTGGGCGCTGATCGGCTCGATCGTGGCCGAGAGCGTGACGGCGCCGTTCGCGGCGCTGTTCTCGACGCTCCTGTACTACGACCTGAAGGCGCGCCGCTAGCGCCCGTAGCGCTCGCGGCCCAACACGAGCTGGTCCGGCAGCGCCACGCGCGGCGGTGGCGAGGGGTCGGCCACCACGGAGACCGTCTCCGCCACGCTGCGCGTGACGGCGTGGCTCGCGCCGTCCGAGTCGAGCACCACCTCGTCCTCGCTCGCGTGTGCGAGCGTCCCCTCGAGGCCGGGCGTGAGGCCGCTCGCCTTGAGGTAGTGGAGCAGGTCCTCCGCCTCGTTCTCGAAGCGCAACACCCGCACTTGCGCGCCCTCCTCGACGTCGGCCAGCGGCACGCCCATCTCGCGATCGCCCTCGAAGATCGGGTGCCCGTGCGGGCAGGTCTTGGAGTCCCCGATCGCGCGCAGCATGCGCTCCTCGACCACGGGCGACATCCAGTGCTCGAGCCGCTCCGCCTCCTCGTGCACCTGGTCCCAGGGGATGTCGAACACGTCCGTCAGGAAGCGCTCGATCAGCCGGTGGCGACGCACGATCTGGGTTGCGTGCTCCTTGCCCGCCTCCGTGAACGCGAGCGACTTGTCGCTGGCGCGGGTCACGTAGCCGTCGGCCTCGAGCCGGCCGATCATCTCGTGCACGGTGGGCGCCGAGACCTGCATCGCCCGGGCGATGTTCGCCCCGGTGATCGGCAGCCCCGCCTCCTGGAGCCAGTAGATGATCTGGAGGTACTCCTCCTCGGCGACGCTCACCTGCTCGTGGGACATGGGAACTGATCCTACCGGCGCCGAGCTCGGCCGCAGAGGCCCATCTCCACCGCGGGAGGCGGGGCCGGATAGCTTTCCGGCCGTGTCCCTGCCGCTCGCCCCTCCCGTCCCGCCCCAGCTCGCCAAGACTGCAAAGGAGCTGCCCGAGGGCGAGGACTGGCGCTACGAGCCCAAGTGGGACGGCTTCCGGGCGATCGTGTTCCGCGACGGTGACGGCGTCCACGTCCAGAGCCGCAACGGCAAGCCGATGAACCGCTACTTCCCCGAGATCGTCGAGCAGGCGCTCGCGCTGCCCCACGAGCGCTTCGTGCTCGACGGCGAGATGGTCGTGACCGTGGACGGCATCCAGGAGTTCGACCTGCTCTCGCAGCGGATCCACCCCGCCGCCTCGCGCGTCGAGCGGCTGCGCGAGGAGACGCCGGCCGACCTCGTGGCCTTCGACCTGCTGGCGCTCGGCGACGAGCTGCTGCTGGAGCTCGGCTACGAGGAGCGCCGCGAGCGCCTGGCGGCGATGGTGGCCGACCCGGTGGTGCTCACCCCGATGACCCCCGATCTCGACGCCGCCGGCGAGTGGCTCGCCGGCACGGGCGAGGGCGTGATCGCCAAGCAGGCGGACGCCCCCTACCGGCCCGGTGAGCGCACCGGCATGTGCAAGATCAAGCGCGTCCGTACCGCGGACGCGGTGGTGAGCGCCTTCCGCTTCGGCAAGGAGGAGGGAACCGTGGGCTCGCTGATCCTCGGCATGTACGACGACGACCGCCGGCTGCACGTGGTCGGACACACATCGAGCTTCCGCGCCAAGCAGAAGCGCGAGTTCCTCGAGAAGCTCGAGCCCTACCGCACCGGCGAGCGCGGCCACGGCGAGCCGAGCCGCTGGAAGTCCGAGGAGGAGCTGATCTGGGAGGGGCTGCGCCCGGAGCTGGTGGTGGAGGTGGCGTTCGACCACATAACCGGGCAGCGGATCCGCCACGGCGCGAAGCTGCTGCGCTGGCGCGAGGACAAGGACCCGGGGGACTGTCATGTCTCGCAGCTACGGGAGTAGCGGCGTCCGTACGCGGATGCGGCGTCTCGGACTCCTGCTGATCGTCCTCTGCGCCCCGCAGCTCCTCGCCCCGGCCACGGGCGCGGCGCAGGCCCCGTACACGATCCCGCCCGACAACCCGTTCGTGAGCACACCCGGTGCGGCGCCGGAGGTCTGGATGTACGGGATGCGCAACCCGTACCGCTGGTCGTTCGACCGCCTGAGCGGCCACGTCTACGTGGGTGACGTCGGCGGCTCGAAGGAGGAGATCACCTTCCTGCCCGCGCTCTCCGCGGCGGGCGCCAACCTGGGCTGGAACTGCTTCTCCGGGACGGACCACGTGCAGAGCTGCGACCCGCCCGACGACGTGGCGCCGGCGTTCGAGTACCCGAGCAGCTCGGACGTGGTGATCGGCGGCTACGTGATCCGCGACCCCACGCTCCCTGGCTTGGCCGGGCGCTACGTGTACGGCCGGTTCAACACCGGGCTGCGGCTCCTGAACGCGGGCGCCACGCTGCCCGAGGAGATGACGGCGGCGAACATCGCCGCGGTGTCCGGGCTCGGCGAGGACGGGATCGGCCGGCTCTACGCCACCTCGCTCAACGGCGGTCTCTACCGGCTCGTGCAGAGCGGCTCGGCACTGGACGACGTCAAGGTGCGCGACTTCAACCAGCCGGTGGGCGTGGCCGCGCCGGCGGGCGACCCCGAGCGGTTGTTCGTGGTCGAGCTGGGCGGTCGCATCGTGAACCTCGACGGCAGTGTGTTCCTCGACCTCACGAGCCTCGTGCGGACCGGCGGCGAGCAGGGCCTGCTCGCCATGGCCGTGGCGCCCGACTACGCCACGAGCGGGCGCGTGTTCGCGTTCTATACCGACAACGGCGGCGATCTCCAGCTCGACGAGTTCACCCGCACAGGCATCGCCCCGGAGCGCTCCGAGGTTGCCACCCGGCGGCCGCTGCTGACGATCCAGCACGACCAGGCGGACAACCACAACGGCGGCCAGCTCCTGTTCGGGCCGGACCGCATGCTCTACCTCTCGACGGGGGACGGCGGCACTCAGGGCGACCCCGAGGGAGACGCTCAGAACCTCGGCTCGCTGCTCGGGAAGGTCCTCAGGCTCGACGTGGGCGTGCCGGGTGCAGGCGCCGCGCTCCCGCCCGCGAGCCTGCCGGCGCCTCCGCTCGCCGACACCACCCCGCCCACGCTCTCGGTTCGCGCACGGCGCCGGCAGCGGGTGCTGCGCCT
>DASQNF010000173.1:0-1946 GCA_035645115.1 Thermoleophilaceae bacterium
CGTGAGCGCAAGCCGGCCGCCCGACGACGGCGCGGGCTTCGGCGGGGGCCCGATCGCCGAGGCCAGCCTCGAGGGCTTCAGGGGCTGGGCGGCAGCCGTTGCCGAGCAGGCGTTCGTGTTCCTCTCGACCGGCGTGCGCGCGCTGCGCGAGTCGGGCGCCGGCGGCACGCTGGTGCAGGTCACGGGAGGATCGTCGCGGCGGGCGATGCCGGGGCGCGGGCTCTGGTCCGCGGGAGCACAGGCCACGCGGGCGATGGTCCACGCCGCGGCCCAGGAGCTGCGTGAGGAGGAGATCCACGTGGCGCTTCTCATCGTGGACGCCACGATCGATTCGCCGAAGACCGCGAGCTACGCGAGCGAGCAGCCCAGGAACGCGCTCGCCGACCAGCAGCTGATTGCCGAGGCCGTCGAGTACCTGGCCAACCAGCGCCCGCGCGCCTACACCCACGAGCTGATGGTCACGCCCGCCGGCGACCGCTGGGTGCCCTAGGCGCCGCGGGCGCCCACCACAGCGCGCGTCCCTAACGCGACGGGGCGGGCTCCGGCTCGCGCTTGAGCCTGCGTGCGTGCTTCTGTCGCTCCACCACGTCGAGCACCAGCTTGCGCAGCCGCACGGCGTCCGGCGTGACCTCCACGCATTCGTCCTCGCGGATGAACTCGAGCGCCTGGTCGAGCGAGAGCCGGTGGGCGGGCACGAGCTTGATCGTCTCGTCCGATCCCGCCGCACGCATGTTGGTGAGCTTCTTCTCGCGCACGGCGTTGACATCGAGATCGTCCGAACGGGCGTTCTCGCCCACGACCATCCCCTCGTAGACCTCCTCCCCCGGCCCCACGAACAGCTGTCCGCGCTCCTGCAGCTTGAGCAGGGCGAAGGTGGCGGTCGGCCCGCGCCGGTCGGCCACGAGCGAGCCGGTGGGTCGCGTTCGGATCTCGCCCTGCCACGGCTCGTAGCGCTCGAAGACCGAGTGCAGGATCCCGGAGCCGCGCGTCTCGGTGAGGAACTCCGTGCGGATGCCGATCAGCCCGCGGGTGGGCACGAGGTACTCGAGCCGGACCCAGCCGGTGCCGTGGTTGACCATGTTCTCCATCCGGCCCTTGCGCAGTGCCAGCATCTGGGTGACCACGCCGAGGAAGTCCTCGGGCACGTCGATGGAGAGCCGCTCGATCGGCTCGTGCAGCTTCCCGTCGATCTCCCGCGTCACCACCTGCGGCTTGCCCACCGTCAGCTCGAAGCCCTCCCGACGCATCGCCTCGACCAGCACGGCGAGCTGCAGCTCGCCGCGCCCCTGCACCTCCCAGGTGTCGCGGCGCTCGGTCTCGAGCACCCGGATCGCCACGTTGCCCACGAGCTCCTGCTGGAGGCGGTCGCTCACCATGCGCGCGGTCAGCCTCGTGCCCGACTGCCCCGCGAGCGGCGAGCTGTTGATCCCGACCGTGACCCCGAGCGCCGGCTCCTCCACCGCGATCACGGGCAGCGGCCGGGGGTCCTCGAGGTCGGCGATCGTCTCGCCGATCGTGATCCCCGGGATCCCGGCAAGCGCGATGATCTCGCCCGGCCCGGCTTCGTCCGCGGCGCGCCGCTCGAGACCCTCCCGGACGTAGAGCTCTGAGATCTTGACGGTCTCGATCTCGCCGCCGTGCCGGCACCACGCCACCGTCTGGCCCTTCCCGATCGCGCCGTGGTGGACGCGGCAGAGCGCGAGTCGGCCCACGTACGGGTCGGCGTCGAGGTTGGTGACGCGCGCCTGGAGCGGATGCAGGGGATCGTGCACCGGCGCCGGGATGCGCTCCACGAGCAGGTCCAACAGCGGGCGCAGGTCGGTTCCCTCGACACCCTCCTCGAGCGCGGCCCAGCCCGCCCGCGCGTTCGTGTAGACGATCGGGAACTCGATCTGCTCCTCGTTTGCGTCGAGATCGAGGAAGAGCTGGTAGATCTCGTCCACCAC
>DASQNF010000174.1:0-8319 GCA_035645115.1 Thermoleophilaceae bacterium
GCACGCCGTCGCTCGTCCCCGCGGGTGCCTCCGCCCCGTCGGCCTCCTTCGTGGGGGCCTTTGCCGCCGGGGCGCCCGTTGCCGGCGTGTCGTCGGCCGGGCGCTCCGCCACCGGCTCGTCTGCGGCAGCGCCGGCCCCGTTGCCAAAAGCGCGCGCAGCGTCCGCCTCTTCGACGCTGGAGGCGGCGGCCGTGACCTTGAGTCCGGCCTTCTGCAGGATCGCGAGCGCCTCCTTCGAGGGGATGCCGCGCTGCTTCGCTATCTCGTGGACGCGCTTCTTTGCCATTGGCCGATGAAGTCTAAGGTCTCCTGGTCGAGGGTCACGGGCGCTCGGAACGAGCGGGCGAGCGGGCGCCCGGAGCCGAGACTAGCGGCGCAGCCCGGGTCGTCGCAGACGTAAGCGCCGCGCCCTTCCGCCCGGCCGGAAGGGTCCGCAACCACCCGCCCCTCGCGATCGCGCACCAGCCGCAGCAGGCCGTTCCTCGGAAGCGAGCGACCGCAGCCAACGCAGCGACGGCTCGGGCCTACGGTCGATCGCCCTCCTCGACGGCAGGCTCGGCGGCCGGCTCGCCCACCTCGGCGGCGGGCCCGGCCGCGGTCTGCTCTGCCGGCTCGGCCACGGGCTGCTCGGCCTGCTCGCCGGGCGACTCCACGGCCGCGAGCTCCTCCGCCAGCGGATCCTCGCCGACCTCCTCGGCTGCGGCTTCCGTGGCCACCGGCTCATCGGCTGCCACCTCCGCGTCCGGCAGCTCGTCGAGCGGCGCCTCCGCGGGCGGCTCCTCACCTGCGAGCTGCGCCCCGGCGAGCTGCTCACCGGCCAACCCCTCCCCGACGAGCTCCTCCCCGGCCAACCCCTCCCCGACGAGCTCCTCCCCGGCCGGCTGCTCCCCGGCCGGCTGCTCCCCGGTCGGCTCTTCCCCGGCCGGCTGCTCGTCACCCGGATCGCCGCCCTCTTCCGGCGGCACCAGGTAATCAGAGCCGGTGCCCTCGAGCTCCTGGTGGGCGGGCAGCCCGCAGTAGCGCGAACCCGGCAGCGAGGCGTTCGGGCAGCGCTTGCCGTTGGCGAGGATCGCGGCGCAGCGGCCCGAGACCTCCTCCTCCTGGTAGCCCATCTCCGCCTCTTCCTCGGCGAACTCGGTCTCCGAGCGGATGTCCACGCGCCAACCCGTCAGCCGCGCCGCGAGCCGGGCGTTCAGCCCGTCCTTCCCGATGGCGAGCGAGAGCTGGTCGTCCGGGACGATCACGGTGGCCTGCTTGGCCTCGTCGTCCACGAGCACCTCGCGCACCCGCGCCGGCGACAGGGCCTTCGCGACGAAGCGCGCCGGCTCCTCGTTGAACGGGATGATGTCGATCTTCTCGCCACGCAGCTCCGATACGACCATGCGCACCCGCGAGCCTCGCGGGCCCACGCAGGCGCCCACCGGATCGACCCCGGAGGCATGCGAGATGACCGCGATCTTCGAGCGGTAGCCCGGCTCGCGCGCCACGTTCTGGATCTCGACCAGGCCGTCGGCAATCTCCGGCACCTCGAGCTCGAACAGCGCGCGGATCAGCTCGGGCGAGCGCCGCGAGACGATGATCGACGGCCCCTTCGCCTGGTTCGAGACATCGGTGATGATCGCCTTGACGCGCTGACCGTGGTCGTAGCGCTCGCCGTGCACCTGCTCCCCGCGCGGGAGCAGCGCCTCCACCCGCTCGCGCAGCTGCACGAGCGTGTAGCGCGAGTCCGACTGCTGCACGATCCCCGTGATCAGCTCGCCGAGGCGGTTCTCGTACTCGTCGAAGACGTTGTCGCGCTCGGCCTCGCGGATCCGTTGGAGGATCACCTGCTTGGCGGTCTGCGCGGCTATCCGCCCGAAGTCGTCGGGGGTGGCGTCGCGCTCCTCGATCTGGTCGCGGTACTGGAGCAGGCGCTCCTGGTCGATCTCGGGCGCCTCTGGGTAGACCATCTCGCCGGTCTCCGGGTCGACGGTGGGCTCGCCGGCCTCCTCCTCCACCTCGTCGAGCAGCTGGTCCTCGAGCTCCGCCGGCAGGATCAGCTCGTACACGCGGAAGTCGCCGCTCGCGCGGTCCACCTCGACGCGCGCGTACTTGGCGGCTTCCGGGGTCTTCTTGTACGCCGACAGCAGCGCGTCCTCCAGCGCGGCCATCAGGCGGTCCGCCGAGATTCCCTTCTCGCGCTCCAGGACCCCGACGGCCTCGACGATCTCCTTTGTCATCCTTCCCCCTCGAGCAGGTTGCTTCGATTGATCTCCGAGTAGGGGATCGAGACGATCCCGTCACCGGCGGCCACGGTGATCTCGCTGTCGCTGGCCCCCACGAGCTCCCCGGTGAAGCTCCTGTGGCCGTCCCGCGGCTGGCGCAGCCGCACTCGCGCGCGCCGGCCGAGGAAGTGGCGGAAGTGGTCGGGCTTCGTGAGCGGACGCTCGGGCCCCGGCGAGGAGACCTCGAGACCCCATTCGAGCAGCAGGTCGCTCAGGTGCCTCGTCACCCGTTCGCAGAGCGCGAGCGACACGCCGTCGGGGTGGTCGATGAAGAGCCGCAGCCGCTCGGCGCCGACCTTCTCGCACGACAGCACCTCCACGCCGGGCTCGGCGGTGGCGAGGCGCTGCTCGATGTCCGTTTGAAGGGGGTCGTTCTGCATCAGCTCAGAAAAAAAGGTGGGCTGCGAAGCCCACCTCCAGGCGCGGCCCCGCGGGGACGCGTACGACTGAAAGTCCTAGCGAGAGCCAGTATATGCATCGGTCCGCCCGCCAGGGCGCCGCGCGAGGCGCCCGCGGGACCCCGCTCAGAGCTGCAGACACCGGACGGCCCGAGCTACGCGGACGCCGAGGCGGTGGCTGCCGGGCTGGTGGCCTTGATGGCCTCGCCGGTGCGGCCGGCGAGCGCCATGACCGTGATCATCGGGTTGGTTCCGGAGGCCGTTGGGAACGCGCTCGCGTCGCCGATCCAGACGCCCGGCGCGTCGTGCAGCTCGCCGTACGGGTTCGCGACGCTCGTCCGCGGGTCGGCGCCCATTCGGCAGCGGCCCATCTGGTGGGCGGCGAACAGCCTGAAGCCGCCGGCTCTCAGCGGCACGCTCTGGAGGGGCTCGATGAAGCGCTCCACGTCGTCACCCCGGCGCCAGCGCGGCAGCCCGGCGGCAAGGCCCCTCGCGCTGGTCGGGCGACATGGAGTCGATCGCCTCGGCGAGCGCCTCGGGCGCCCCCACGTCGGCGCCGCTGCGCGCCCAGAAGCCGTCGGGGTCCTCCGGGCGCTCGATGCGAGGCACGGCCGTCTCGCAGATCGCCCGCACCCCCGCCGCCTGGGTCTCGTTCATCGCTCTCCTCAACGCCGCCGGAGCGACCAGCCTACGCCTCGAGCAGCAGCGTCACCGGCCCGTCGTTCACCAGGGAGACGCTCATCGCCGCGCCGAACTCGCCGCCCACGGCCGCGAGCCGCTCGCGCACGCGCTCATAGAGCGGCTCGGCTTGATCGGGCGGCGCCGCCTGAACGTAGCTCGGGCGGTTGCCCCTGCTCGCGTCGCCGTAGAGGGTGAACTGCGAGACCACGAGGATCTCCCCACCCACCTCGCGCACGGACCGGTTCATCCGGCCCTCCGCATCCGCGAACACGCGCAGCCGTTCGAGCTTGTGTGCGAGCCGGTCCGCCTCGGCGGCGCCGTCGCCGCGACGCACGCCGAGCAGCACGAGCAGCCCCGGGCCGATGCGCGCGACCTCGCGGGCGTCGACCGTCACGGCGGCCTCGCTCACCCGCTGGACGAGGGCTCGCATCTGCGCCGCCGGCCTATCCGCTCGCCCGCCCCGCCGCGACGCGTGACGCCTACGCCGCGCGCAGGCGCTCGCGGAAGGCCGCGTAGTCCTTGCGGTCGGGGCGCATGCAGGCCGCGAGGGCGGCGTGCTTGCGCGCCTCGGCGGTGCGGCCGGTCTTCTCGAGCGAGCGGCCGAGGCAGAAATGGGCGTAGTCGTTCACCGGGTAGCGCTCGACCAGCGCGGCGAACTCCTCGGCCGCCTTGTCGAAGCGCGCGGAGCGGAAGTACGCGCGCCCGAGCGCCTCGCGGATCGAGCCCTTGTCAGGCTCGAGCGAGCGGGCGCGCTCGAGCGGCACCGCGGCGGCCATGAAGTCGCCGCGCTCGAGCAGCTCGCTGCCCTTCTTGAACAGCTCGTATGCGTCATCGGCGCTCACGCCTCACCCTCCAGGCCGGTGGCAGCGGCGGCGCTCGCTCTGAGCCGCTCAACCTCGTCGAGGATGGCCGCGGCCACGGCCGGCTTTGGCCCGCGCGGCACCGTCCGCTCGCCGCCGGGGCTCACGATCGTGACCTCGTTGTCGGAGCTGTCGAAGCCGATGTCCGCGCGCGAGATGTCGTTGACCACCACGGCGTCAAGCCGCTTGCGCTCGAGCTTCTCGCGGCCGCGCTCGAGCGCGCCCGGCCCGTGCTCTGCGGCGAAGCCGATCAGGATCTGGTCGGAGCGCCGCGTGGCGGCCGCGGCGGCGACGATGTCCGGGGTGGGCTCCAGCTGCACGACGAGGCCGCGGCGCCCGCTCTTCGAGATCTTGGTGTGCTCGGGCTGCGCCGGCCGGAAGTCCGCGGGGGCTGCGGCCATCACGAGCACGTCGGCGGCCGGGAACTCGTCGAGCACGGCCCGCTCGAGCTCCGCCGCCGTCTCCACGTCAAGCGTCTTCACGCCCTCCGGCCGCGCCAGCGTCACGTTTGCGCAGACGAGCGTCACGTCCGCGCCGCGGCGCGCCGCCTCGGCGGCGAGCGCGAGGCCCATGCGCCCGGACGAGCGGTTGCCCATGTAGCGCACCGAGTCGATCGGCTCGCGCGTGCCGCCGGCCGTGACGAGAACGCGCAGCCCGTCAAGCGGGCCGCCCGCAGGCAGGGTGGCCTCGACCGCCTCGAGGATCTGCGCCGGCTCGGCCAGCCTGCCAACGCCCCATTCGCCCTTCGCGGCCAGCGCGCCCGTGCCGGGCTCCACCACACGAGCTCCTCGGGCGCGCAGCGTGTCGAGGTTGTGGCGCGTGGCCGGGTGCTCCCACATGCGGCTGTTCATCGCCGGCGCCAGCACAAGCGGTGCGACGCTCGCGAGCGCAGCGCTCGTCAGCAGGTTGTCGGCGTGGCCGCCCGCCAGCTTGGCGAGCGTGTTGGCGGACGCGGGCGCCACGCAGAGGACGTCGCAGCGCGCCACCAGCTCGAGATGCGAGATCGGGTCGTGGTCGGGCATGGCCTCCCCGGGGAACGCGCCGCGGGCCGGGTCGGGCTCGAACTCGTCGACGAGCACCGGCGATCCCGTGATCCCCGCAAAGCTCGCCCGGCCGACGAAGTTGAGGCTCTGCAGGGTCTGGATGACCCTGACCGCGTGGCCCGCCCTGGAGGCCAGGCGCACCAGCTCGACAGCCTTGTAGGCGGCGATCCCGCCGGTCACTCCGAGCAGGATGCGCGCCATTTGAAACCCGTTACCTGTAGCGGTACTTGATCTTCCCGGCGGCGATCTCCTCCAGGGAGATCTTCAGGTAGTTCTTCGAGCCCGTCTCCACCATCGGCGGCGGGTACTCGTCGAAGGTCCCCTCGCCGAGGTTGTGGTAGTACGAGTTGATCTGGCGGGCGCGCTTGGCGGCCACCAGGACGCAGGCGTAGTGGGAGTCCACCCGCTCGAGGAGCTTGTCCAGTCGGGGCTTGATCACGAGGGGCCCATGGTAGCGGCAAGCTCCGCCAGCTCCGCTGCGGCGCGCTCGAGGTCGTCGTTGACCACGCGATGGTCGAACTCCCCCGCCGCCGTGATCTCGTCGTGGGCGGCGGCCAGCCGCTGCTCGATCTCCTGCGCCGAATCCGACCCGCGCCGGGTCAGCCGCGCGAGCAGCTCGTCGAACGACGGCGGCTCGATGAACACCAGTCTCGCCTCCGGGAGCGCGTCGCGCACCTGGCGGGCGCCCTGGACGTCGATCTCGAGCACCACCCCCTGGGCGGGTCGCTCGAGCTCGCTTCGCAGCGTCCCGTAGCAGTTCCCCGCGTACACGGCGTGCTCCACGAACTCACCGGCGGCCACGCGCTGCTCGAAGTCGGCGCGACTCAGGAAGTGATAGTCCACACCGTTCACCTCTCCCGGACGCGGGGCCCGTGTGGTGGCCGAGACCGCCAGCTCGAGCCCTGGTACGCGCTCCAGCAAGGCCTTGATGAGCGTGCCCTTGCCGACGCCCGAGGGCCCCGTGATGACGAGGATCGGGGTGGCCCGCGCGCCTATCGCCGCAGGTACGAGACGAGCTCGTCGCGCTGGCGCTGGGAGAGCCCGCCGATGGTCTTGCTCGGCGAGATACGGCAGTGGGTGAGGATGCGATTCACCTTCACGCGGCCGTACTTCGGCACCGCCAGCAGGAGGTCGAAGACCTTGGCGGTGAGCAGGTACTCCGGCGGATCGAGCAGGAGCCCGTGAATCTGCACTCGCCCAGCCTTGAGATCGCGCTTCAGCCGCGCCCGCCGGGTCCGGACCTCGTTGGCCCGCTTGAGCGCCTCCATCCGTTGCGTGAGCGAGCGCTCGGGAGCCAGGCCCGCGGACTGTGTCCGGACGGGCGATTGCGGGGGCGCCGGCATCGGCGGCGATAGTACACGCTCCCCTGGGGTCGTCGAGCCCGAACGCGCAAAAAAGCGTGGAATTCAGCTAGACCTCGACCTGAGCTTGATACTGGTTTCGGCTGCTTGAGCGTTTTTGGTCTGTTTGCAGGGACTTTTAGGCGGCCAATCCTCCATGAGAGCTCCCGCGATCACGCGTGGCGCGCAGCGCGCGGCAAAAGCGCTCGTGCCTGTCCCCCGGAGGGGGTCGGGCCGTCGCGAGAGCAGGCATCTCGCGCCCTCATGCCTAGGCTGAGGCCGCGGGTGGTCCAGGGATCCCACAGGCGGTTCGGGTCTTACCGCAGGCGGCCGCTCTCAGTGGCGGGCGGCCGCTCTCGATGGCGAGCGGCCGCTCTCGACCTCGGCGGCTGGCGCTCGACCGCGGGCGGCTCGCTCATGCCGCGGGCGGCTGGCTCTCGACGGTGAGCGGCTCGCTCTTTGCGGCGGGCGGCTCCGCCCCCGCGCGCTGCAGCTCCGCGAGCTCGGCGGCCACCCGCCTCCCGGCGGCCGGATCGCGGAAGCTCTCGGTGCCGACGGCGACCGCGGCCGCGCCCGCCGCCAGGAGGTCGGCCGCATGGCGCCCAGAGCCGATCCCGCCCATGCCGATCACGGGAATACGCACTGCCCCCGCCACCGAGTGCACCTGCTCGAGGGCGATAGCCCTCACCGCCGGGCCCGACACGCCGCCCGTGGTCCCACCGAGCCAGGGCCGCCCCGCGTCCGGGGCGAGCGCCATTCCCTTGAGCGTGTTGATGAGCGAGACGGCGTCGGCCCCCGCCTCCTCGCTCGCCCGCGCCACCGCGGCGGGCTCGCTCGCGTTCGGCGTGAGCTTCACGATCAGCGGCTTGTCCGTGAGCGGGCGTACGCGCTCGACGGCGGCGGCGCTCTCCCCGGGGTCGGCGCCCATCACGAGGCCGGTCTCGACGTTCGGACAGGAGAAGTTGAGCTCGATCATCGCCACCTCGTCGCGGCGTCCGAGCGCGGTCACCAGCTGTGCCAGCTCGTCGCGGCTGAAGCCCATCAGGGAGACCACGAGCGGCACCGGCAGCTCGGCGAGCTCGGGCAGGTCCGACGCGATGAAGCCGGCCAGGCCCTTGTTCGGGAGCCCGATCGAGTTGATGAGTCCGGCCGGTGTCTCCCAGAGCCGCGGCGGCGAGTTGCCCTGACGCGGCTCGAGCGTGATCGTCTTCGATACGAAGGCGTGGAAGGGAAAGCGCTCGAGCAGCGCATCGCCGAACGCGCGCCTGGCGGCGATCGCGTCGAAGGTGCCCGAGCCGTTCAGCACCGGTCCGCCCAGGTGGACGCCGCAGAGCTCGACGGGGCCGGCACTGGGCGGGCCCGCCCCGGACCTCGCCGGAGGCGCGCCCGCCTTGGTAGCCCCTGGGCTCGCGCTCCTCGCGCCGACCGCGCTCGCTGCTCGGCCCCTGGGCAGGTCGCCCTCCAGCCGCTCTGCGTCGAGCACGGGGCCGTCCACGCACAGCCGCACGTAGCCCTCGCTGGTGGGCACGACGCAGCCGAAGCAGGCACCGAACCCGCACGCCATCCCGGCCTCGAGCGCGAGCTGCGCCGTGACCCCGCGCGCCGTGCAGAGGATGCGCACGGCCTCGAGCATCTCGGGCGGCCCGCAGGCGAACACCACCGTGCTCGGCTCCGCGTCGAGCGCCTGCGCCAGCGGCTCCGTAACGAGCGCCTGGCGGCCCACCGACCCGTCG
>DASQNF010000175.1:0-17874 GCA_035645115.1 Thermoleophilaceae bacterium
GGGCGCCGAAGCCGCTGCCGCGGCCGGGGTTGGCCGGCGAGTCTTAGTTTCGTTGGCGCCGGGGCGGGCCGGGAGTCGCGGTCATCGCCCGTCCGCGGACCCCTCGCGCCTGCGGCGCTCGTTTCGCTCGCAGGCTCGCTCTGACATGGTCCGCGGCCGGGGACGACCGCGATCCCGGCCCGGTGGGCGGTTATCGGCTGCTCCGGCTTGAGTTGCTCGAGGTTCCCCGTTAGGCGCTTTCGTCGCAGTAGGGTCAACCCGTGCCCTCCAATGCCGTTAGCTGTCCTCGCTGTGGCCGGGTCGTGCAGGCCGGGGCGGCGTGCTGCGACGGCTGTGGGTTTGGTTTCCTCGAGGACCGGGCCGCCTTTGGGCGGAGGCTGCGGCCTGTGCCGCGCGTGGCTGTGGTTGGAGCGCTTGGGGTCGTGCTGTGTGCCGGGCTCGCGTTCGTGCTGCTTCGGGAGCGGGAGCCGGAGCCGGCCGCGGTGGCGGCCGAGCCGGTGGCCGCTCTTCGGGCGGAGGGCCGGCTCGTGCGGCGGTTGCGGGCCGGAGGGCTCGGGGATGCCGCGTCGGTGGACTGCGCGGGGCCGGTGCGGGCCGGTCGGACTACCCGCTGCGAGGTTGGCTACGCGAATGGCGACGTCCAGCTCATCCTGGTGAGCCTCGCTGCCGAGGGGGCGATCGATATCGCCATCCCGTATCCGGCCCAGCGGCGGCCCGGCTGAGCGTGCAGGTGGCGCGCGTCGGCGTCCTCACGGACGTCCACGTCGTGCAGGACAACTCGCGGCGGGCGTCGTGGCACAACGTCTACGACTTCGCAGGCGTGCGCGAGCGTGTCGGCCACGCCTTTGAGCTGTTCGCACGCGAGCGCGTGGGGATGGTGCTGCTGCTCGGCGACCTCGCACACGACGGGGACCTGCCGAGCCTGCGCGACGCGCTCGCGCCCGCCGCGGAGGGGACGTTCGTGGTGGGCGGCAACCACGAGGGGGCAACACCGACGGAGCAGCTCCTGGCGGCCGGTGTGGAGCGCGGGCGGCTTCCAGGGTGGCGAGCCGTGCGCACCGGGGCGGGGGTGCGGCTCGCCGGCGTCCGCGTGCTTGGGCGCGCCCACAACCGCTGGGTCGCGGCCCGTCGGCCGGCACTCGCCACCTGGGGCTCCGGGCCGGTGGTGCTCGCCAGTCACTTCCCGGTGCTCTCGCGCGCGGAGCGCGTGCGCGCGCACGCGCTGCCGTACGCCGGCGACCTCGTGAACCGCGCCCGCGTCGCCGCCCCGCTCACCGCTCGGGCGGCGCCTACGATCGTGCTCTGCGGCCACCTGCACGTGCGCGACAGCCACGCCGAGCGCTCGCTGCTGCAGCTCGCGTGCGGCGCGCTGGTCGAGCCGCCCTTCGAGGCGACGATCGTGGAGCTGCGCGAAAGCGGCGCCGCTCTCGAGGTGGTGCGCAGCGCGCACGAGCTCGGGCGAGCGGAGGAGCGCCGCGACCCGCGGCTCGCCCCGGCGCAGGAGAGCTTCGGCTTCTCGCCGGGCCGCGGCTGGCGACGCGCCTGACGCCCGCCACCCATACTCCGCGCCGTGCGGCCGTTCTCCGTCATGGGCATCGTGAACGTGACCCCCGACTCGTTCTCGGACGGTGGGCTGTTCCACGACGCGGAAGCCGCCGTGGAGCACGGGCGCCGGCTCGCCGGGGAGGGGGCGGACATCCTGGACGTGGGAGGCGAGTCCACGCGGCCCGGCGCGGAGCCGGTGCCGGTGGGCGAGGAGCTCGAGCGCGTGGTGCCCGTGATCGAGCAACTGGCCGCGGACGGCCACTGGTTGAGCGTGGACACCACCAAGCTCGAGGTGGCGCGCGCCGCGCTCGACGCGGGTGCGCGGATCGTCAACGACGTCTCCGCGCTGCGCTTCGCTCCCGGGATGGCCGCGCTGGTGGCGGAGCGGGCCGCCACCTGCTGCCTCATGCACATGCTCGGCGAGCCGCGCACGATGCAGCGCGAGCCGCGCTACGGCGATGTCGTGGGCGAGGTCAAGGCGTTCCTCGAGGAGCGGCTCGCGTTCGCGGTCTCCGAGGGCGTGCCCGAGCAGAACGTATGGCTCGACCCCGGCATCGGCTTCGGCAAGACCGTGGAGCACAACCTCGAGCTGCTCCGCCGGCTCGACGAGCTCGTGGCGCTGGGCCGGCCCGTGGTGGTGGGAAGCTCGCGCAAGAGCTTCCTCGGGGTGCTCACCGGCGGCCGGGACGAGGGCGAGCGCCTGCCCGGCACGATCGCCACGAACGTGCTGGCGCTCGAGCGCGGCGCGAGCGTGTTCAGGGTCCACGACGTGGCGCCGGTGGTGGATGCGCTGCGCGTGGCCGCTGCTACGGTGGCGCCCTGATGTGGGGGCGCGAGCCTGACGAGGACGAATTCGGGGACCTCGAGGACGACGACGACCTCGACGACGACGACCGCGCCGCCACCTCGCCGGCCGTGTCGATCGAGGTGGCGGGTCTCTCGCTCTACACGCGTCACGGGGTGAGCGAGGCGGAGCGCGAGCTCGGCCAGCGACTCCTGTTCGACATCGCCTTCGAGCTGGACGAGTGCGACGCCACGGTGACCGACCGCGTCGAGGACACGGTCGACTACGCGGAGGTGTGCGAGCAGGTGGCGCTCGCAGCGCAGGAGCGCTCGTACAAGACGCTCGAGCGGCTATGCGCGGCGGTCGCGGACCGGCTGATCGACCGCTTCGGGGCCGAGTCCGTGCGAGTGAAGGCGACCAAGCCCGAGCCGCCGATCCCGCTGCCGGTCGAGGAGGTGTCGGTCGAGGTGTGGAAGGAAGTCTGACCGGCTACCTCGGGCTCGGCTCGAACGTCGGCGACCGGGAGGCGAACATGCGCGCTGCGCGCGACGCGCTCGCGAGGCGCGGGATCGAGGTGCTCGACTCCTCCTCGCTCTACGAGACCGCGCCGCAGGGCGAGGTCACCGACCAGCCCGACTTCCTCAACGCGGCCGTGCGCATCCGCACCAGGCTCGAGCCCGAGGCGCTGCTCGACGCGTGCAAGGAGGTGGAGGCCGAGCTCGGTCGCACCGCGCATGGGCCCCGCCATGGGCCGCGCCCGATCGACGTGGACGTGCTCCTGCTCGACGACCTGGAGCATCATTCGGAGCGGCTCACGCTGCCGCACCGGGAGGTGACCACGCGACGCTTCGTGCTCGAGCCGCTGCTCGAGCTCGACCCAGGTCTCGAGTTGCCGGACGGGACTCGCCTCGAGCACTGCCGGCGGCGGGTGGCCCATCAGCGCGTGCTCAGGGCCGGCGCCTTTTGAGGACCCCCCGAGCGGGGGGTTTCTCCGATGACCGGCTTCCTCCGAAGGGACGCACCGATAACCGTACGAGCATGGGCGCGACGCTCGAGCTCGCCAGCTTCAGGGGCGACGACGACCCGTCGCTCGTGGCCGCGGCGCTCGCCTGCCGCGCCTGCCTCTCGGGTGACGTCGAGTGGTCGCTGCGAGTGGAGGACTTCTACGGCGAGGTGGAGTGTCGCTGCCGGAGCTGCGGATACGCCCGACTGGTGTCGCTCACGTCCGAGCAGGCGCTGAGGCTGTCGCTCCACGGCGAGTAACCGTTACCCCCGCACACCCGTAGAGACAGGGATGGAGGAGGGTCACAGCGTGTCGCCGCGCACCGATGCGCTCGACGTGATCGTCGAGCTCCTGAGCGCCATGGACGGCGCCCCCGGTCCCCAGGGCCAGGGCTTCTACGACCGACTGTGCGAAGCGTGCTGCCGAGTGGCCGCGGTTGACCGCGCCGGGCTCCTGCTCTACGACGACGCGCGCAAGCTCGTGGTGCCGGTGGGCAGCCACGGCATGGAGCCCCACCTGCTGGCGAACATCTACGGGACGCTCGAGGAGACCCCGATCGCGCAGGTGGCGCTCGCGGAGGACCGCGTCGTGGAGGCAAGCGGCGAGCTCGAGCGCTGGGTGCCCGAGCGCTACGCGCGCCTGCCCGGCGTGACCACGCTCGCCTGCGCGCCCGTCTCGGCGGGCGGACAGTGGCTCGGCGTGATCTTCGCCGACCGCGGTGGCGGCCACTTCGAGCTCACCCCCGAGGAGAGCCACGCGATGTGGACGCTCGGCAAGACCGCCGCGCTGGCGGCCAGCGTGCGCATCGCCACGAGCCAGCAGGGCCGCGCCCGCCTGCTCCAGGCGCGCATCGACCTCGCGCGCGAGATCCACGACCGCGTCGTTCAGCGCCTGTTCGGCGTCTCGCTCGTGCTCGGCTCGGAGGGCGAGCTCAGCGAGGAGGCGCGCAAGCGCTGCGCCGAGGAGATGCAGGCCGCGCTCATGGACCTGCGCGATGCGCTCTCACGCCCGCTCGCGCCAACCGGCTTCGACACCGGCGCGACCCTGCGCGGCGAGCTCGCCCGCCTCGACCGCCACTACAAGGACCTGCCGCTCGAGCTCGACTGGGACGATGGTGTTGAGGTGCCGGAGGAGGTCGAGCCGCTCGCCCAGTCGGTGCTGGCCGAGGCCCTCCGCAACGCCCACAAGCACGCGAACCCGACGCGCGTGCAGGTGCACGTGGGGCTCGCCGACGGCACCTTCGTGCTCGAGGTCCGAAACGACGGTGCGCGCGCCGGCTCGCGCGGCACGGGCATGGGCCTGCGGCTGGCCGCGGTGGAGGCGCTCCAGCGTGGCGCGCTCGTGGAGTTCGGCCCCGAGCCAAGGTCGGTGTGGCGCGTGCGGCTCGTGGTGCCGGTGGGCGAGGATGGAGGCGAATGAGCCCTGACCGCAACCTGCGCGTGCTCGTGGTGGACGACCACGACGTCGTGCACTGGGGCTTTCGCCTCCTGTTGACCGAGCAGCCCTGGGTGGAGCGCTGCATCACCGCCTCGAGCGTCGACGAGGCGCTGGCGATGGCGCGACGCTACGAGCCGCACGTGGCGCTCGTCGACCTGTTCCTCGGAGAGGAGTCGGGCGCGGAGCTGTGCGAGGCGATCCATCGCGAGTCTCCGCGCACGCGCGTGCTGCTGATCTCCGGCGCCGGCTGGATCTCGCCGCAGGCGGCCAAGGCGGCGGGCGCGTCCGGGTTCGTGTCGAAGGACTGGTCGGCGCACGACGTGGCGATGGCGGTGCGGATGGTCGCAAAGGGCATGACCGTGTTCGCGCCGCGCGCCGAGCAGCCGGCGCAGCCGCTCTCCGACCGCGAGCGCGAGGTGCTCTCGCACATGGCGGGAGGGGCCACCAACAAGGAGATCGCCGAGCGCCTGTTCCTCTCCCCGCACACGGTCAAGGAGCACACGAGCACGCTCTACCGGAAGCTGGGCGTGCGCAACCGCGCGGAGGCGGTGCAGCGCGCCGAGCGGCTCGGCCTCACCGCCTGACCCCCCGTAGCTACCGGTCGACCCCCCCGACCGGGGGGTAGGGTCGCCGTGCGGGTAACGCCGGGCCCTGTGCGGAGAAAGGTTCATACATGGCCCGCGCCACGGACAAGTCGCCCCTGCGCATTCCGCACGCCCCGGTACGCGGGGCCGTCGCAGTGATCTTCCCCGGGCAGGGAAGCCAGACCGACGAGATGCGCGAGCAGGTGGAGCGCCACCGTCCCGACCTGCTCGAGCTCGCTCTGAGCGAGGTGGGCGCCGAGCTGTTCGAGCGGGCCTCCGACGGGACCCGCTGGGCTCAGCCCGCGATCTTCTGCGCGGCGCTGGCCGGCTGGGAGCAACTGCGCGAGCGCGTCGAGCCAGCTTTCATGGCGGGACATTCGCTGGGCGAGATCTCCGCGCTCACGGCCGCCGGCGCCATCCGCGCCGAGGACGGCCTGCGCCTCGTGGCCGCCCGCGGCCGGCTGATGCAGGAGGCGGCGGAGCAGGAGGGCGACGGCGGCATGATCGCCGTGCGCGCCCGCCAGGACCGCGCCGGCATCTAGGTGATCGCAAGCGACACCGGGCTTGCGGTGGCCAACGACAACTCCCCGGACCAGCTCGTGCTCTCGGGCGCCACGGCCGCGCTCGACCGCGCCGAGGAGCTGCTGCGCGAGCGCAAGCTGCGCGCCAAGCGCCTCCCGGTGGCCGGCGCGTTCCACTCGCCGCTGATGCAGCCTGCGGTCGCGCCGTTCCGGGCGCTCGTGTACGAGACGGAGCTGCGTGAGCCGAGCGTGCCGGTGTTCTCGTGCGTTACCGCAGAGCCGTTCGACGACGTGCGCGAGCGGCTCGTCGAGGCGATCACGAGCCCGGTGCGCTGGCTCGACGTGATGCGCGGGCTGCACGCGCGCGGCGCCACCAGCTTCGTGGAGACCGGGCCGGGGCGCGTGCTCACCGGCCTCGTGCGCAAGTCGCTCGAGGACGTGCAGGCCGAGGCTCCGCTCCTGGACGAGAGCCCCGCCACGACGGGCATGGAGGCGGCGCGTGCCTAGCCTGCAGCTCGAGCGCTTCGGTCGCATGTCGAGCATGCGCGACGCCTTCACCGCGCGGTTCGCTCCCGGACCGGCGCTGCGGACCCCGCCCGAGCGGAACGGCTCCGGGCTGCGCGAGGCCGCCGTCGCGTCGCTTGCCATGGCCGTGCCCGAGCAGGTGGTGGGCAACGATGTCGTGGCCGAGCGGGCGGGGGTGACCGCGCAGTGGATCATGCACCGCACCGGCGTGCGCGAGCGCCGGCACGTGCGCCCGGGCGAGCGTCTCGACGCGCTCGCCGCTGCGGCCGGCCGGGCCGCGCTCGACGAGGCGGGCCTGGATCCCGCCGATCTCGACCTCGTGCTGGTGGCCACGCTCGCCGCCGACGAGCTCACGCCCAACGCCGCGCCACTCGTGGCGCACCAGCTCGGCGCGCGCCGCGCGGGCGCAATGGACGTGGGCGCCGCCTGCACCGGCTTTTTGTCCGCGCTCTCGCTCGCCTCCGCGCAGGTCGAAGGCGGGCGCAGCGAGCACGTGCTCGTGATCGGCGCCGACGTCGTGAGCCGCTACGTCGACAAGGCCGACCGCGGCACCGCGGCGCTGTTCGCCGACGGCGCGGGCGCGGTCGTGGTCTCTCCGGCGAACGGGGGCGGGGGGCGGATCGGCGAGATCGTGCTCCGCTGCGACGGCCGCGGCGCCCAGGCGATCCGCGCCACCGACCGCGAGCGCGTGATCAGCATGCAGGGTCACGACACGTTCAAGGCGGCCGTGCTGCGCATGTCCGAGGCCACGCTCGAGGCCGCCGAGCTCTCCGGCCTGGGGCTCGAAGACATCGACCTGTTCGTCTACCACCAGGCCAACGCGCGCATCCTCAAGGCGGTGGGCGAGAAGCTCGGCCTCGACGACGAGCGCGTCGTCAACTCGATCGACCGCTACGGCAACACCTCGTCGGCCACGCTGCCGATCGCGCTCGCCGACGCGCGCGAGCGCGGGCTGCTGGAGCCTGGAATGAAGGTCCTGCTGTCCGCCTTCGGCGCGGGCTTCACCTGGGGCGCGGGGGTGATCGAGTGGGCGGCGTGACGCGCGAAGCGAGCGCACACGCGGAGAGCGGCGCGAACGGACGCCCTGATGGCAGCGCGCTCGTCACCGGCGGCTCGCGCGGCATCGGCGCGGCGATCGCGAAGGCGCTCGCGCGCGAGGGGTGGCCCGTGGGAGTGAACTACCGCAGCGACTCGAACTCGGCAGACGCCGTCGTCAAGGAGATCACCGACGCCGGCGGGCGCGCGAAGGCGCTCCGGGGCGACGTCTCCGAGCCCGGCGCCGCCGACGCCCTGTTCGCGGCGCTCGAGGACGAGTTCGGTCCCGTGCTCGTGCTGGTGAACAACGCGGGCGTGCGCGCGGACGGCCTCTCGCCGCAGATCGACGACGAGGACTGGACGAAGGTGATCGACGTCAACCTCTCGGCGCCCTTCCGGCTGACGCGCCGCGCGCTTCGCCCGATGCTGCGCGCGCGCTACGGTCGCGTGGTCAACATCGCCTCGATCGTGGGCCAGCGCGCCAACCCGGGGCAGGCGAACTACGCCGCCTCGAAGGCCGGGCTGGTGGCGATGACGAAGACGGTGGCCGCCGAGGTGGCCCGCCGCGGCGTGACCGTGAACGCGGTCGCGCCCGGGCTGATCCAGACCGACATGACGGAGAGCCTCGGCGACGAGCTCCTGAAGCACGTCCCGGCTCGCAGGGTGGGGACGCCGGACGAGGTGGCCGAGTGCGTGCGCTTCCTCGCCTCGGATGGCGCCGCGTATGTGACCGGCGTGTGCCTGACCGTCGACGGGGGATTGACCGCGTAACAGCGAATGCGAAGGAGGATGAATGGCAGCCACAGCGACACGTGAAGAGATCGAGCAGCGGGTGTTCAAGGCGCTCGAGGAGTTCGGCGCCGAGCCCGACCAGATCAACGCCGACGCCGAGTTCGAGGCCATGGACGTGGACTCCCTCGACCTCGTCGAGCTGGCCCAGATCGTCGAGGACGAGTACGGCGTGCAGCTCAAGGGCGAGGACATGGAGGGTGTGACGACCGTCCGGCAGGCAGTCGACCTGGTGATGTCGAAGCTGGGATGACTCGCTCGGTCGTGATAACCGGAGTCGGCGCAGTCACGCCCCTCGGCGTCGGCGCCCGCACCCTGCACGAGCGCTGGAGCGCTGGGGTGTCCGGTATCGAGGACGGCTTCGGTCGCGCCGACGAGTTCGAGCCCACGGAGCACCTTTCGACCAAGGAGGTGCGCCGCTCGGACCGCTTCACGCAGCTCGCGCTCGCCGCCGCGGCCGAGGCGCTCGCGGACGCCGGCTGGGAGGACGGGCCGCCAGGCGACCCCGACCGTACCGCCTGCCTGATCGGGACGGGGATCGGCGGCATCGGCACGCTCGAGACCCAGCACCTCGTGATGCAGGACCAGGGGCCTGAGCGGATCTCGCCGCTCTCGATTCCGCTCCTGATGGCGAACGCCGCCTGCGGCGTGGTCGCGATGAAGCACAACCTGCGCGGGCAGTCCTTTGGGACCGTGTCCGCCTGCGCGGCGGGCGCGCACGCGATCGGCATGGCCGAGCGGCTGATCCGCTACGGCGACGCCGACTGCGTCGTCACCGGAGGCAGCGAGGCGGCGATCACGCCGCTCGCCACCGCCGCGTTCGGGCGGATGGACGCGCTCTCGGACAGCGGCGTGTCGCGCCCCTTCGACCGCCGCCGTGACGGCTTCGTGATGGGCGAGGGCGCCGGCGTGCTCGTGCTCGAGGAGGAGGAGGCCGCGCGCGAGCGCGGGGCGCGCATCCTCGGCTACCTGCGGGGCTACTCGTCGACCTCGGACGCCCACCACCTGACGGCTCCCGAGCCCACCGGCCGTGGGGCCGCCAAGGCGATCGAGCTGGCGCTTGAGGACGCCGGCCTCGGCCCGGAGGACGTGATCTACGTCAACGCGCACGGCACCTCGACGCCGCTCAACGACCGCTCGGAGACCAACGCGATCAAGACCGCGCTCGGCGCGGATCGGGCCGCCGCGACGCCGGTGAGCTCGACCAAGTCGGCGATCGGACACCTGCTGGGCGCCGCCGGCGCCGTCGAGGCGATCGCAACGCTGCTCGCTCTGCGCGACCGGATCGCCCCGCCCACCCTCAACTACGAGGAGCCGGACGAGGGACTCGACCTCGACTACGTGCCCGGCGTGGCGCGGCCGCTGCCGAACGGCGACGTGCGCGCGATCGGGCTGTCGAACGCTTTCGGATTTGGAGGACACAACGCCGTGCTGTGCTTGGAGGCATCATGAGTGCTCTCGCCGAGAGGACGAACGGACACGTCCGCGGCGGCCTCAGGGTCGTCGACGAACCGCGGACCCTGGGAGCCCAGGAGCGCCTCGAGGCGCTCTGCGACCCGGGCTCGCTCCAGGTGATCCGCTCGACCGTGCTCCCGCGCCGGGAGTCCAAGCGCACACGCCCCGGCGACGGCGTGGTGGGCGCGGGCGGCACGATCGCCGGCAGGCCCGTCTTCTGCTACGCCCAGGACCAGTCGTTCGTCGGGGGCTCGCTCGGGGAGGCGCACGCGGAGACGATCGTGCGCGTCATGCAGCTGGCCGGACGCGCGGGCGCACCGGTGATCGGCTTCGTGGCCTCGGGCGGCGCGCGCATGGACGACGGCATCGCGGCGCTCGGCGGCTACGGGCGCATCTTCCGCGAGAGCGTGCGGCTGTCCGGCCGCGTGCCCCAGATCTCGATCATCACCGGCGTGTCGGCGGGCGGCGGGGCCTACTCGCCCGCCCTCACCGACTTCGTCGTGATGACCGAGCAGTCGGCGATGTTCCTCACCGGCCCGGGCGTGGTGCGCGAGGTCACCGGGGAGGACGTGGACGCCGCGGCCCTCGGAGGGCCGCGTGTGCACGCCAAGAACGGCGTCTGCCAGTTCGTGGCTCACGACGACGTCGAGGCGATCCGCCTGGCGCGCGAGCTGCTCGCGCACCTGCCGCAGCGGGCGGGCGAGACGCCGCCGGTGGTCGCGCCGGCCGACCCCCCCGGCGGCGACCCATCGGCGATGGTGCCGGAGGCTGCGCGCTCGGTCTACGACGTCCGTAGAGTGATCGCGGCGCTGGTGGACGGCGGGGGGATGCTCGAGGTCTCGGAGCGCTGGGCGCGCAACATGGTCACGGCGTTCTGCCGGATCGACGGCCGGCCGGTGGGAGTGATCGCGAACCAGCCCTGGTACCTCGGCGGCGTGATCGACGCCGCGGCCTCGCAAAAGGCCGCGAAGTTCGTGCGCACCTGCAACTCCTTCGGGCTGCCGCTGGTGGTGCTCGTGGACACGCCCGGCTTCCTGCCTGGGACCAAGCAGGAGCAGCTAGGCGTGATCCGCCACGGCGCCAAGCTGCTGCACGCGTTCGCAGAGGCCGCGGTGCCGAAGGTGACCGTGGTGCTGCGCAAGGCGTTCGGCGGCGGCTACATCACGATGAACTCCAAGGACCTCGGCGCCGACCTCGCCATGGCGTGGCCCGACGCCCAGATCGGCGTGATGGGCGCCAAGCAGGCCGTGGGCATCGTGCACCGCCGCGAGATAGCGGCGGCGGACGACCCTGAGGGCGAGCGCGAGCGGCTCGCCGACGACTACGCCGAGGGCCACGTGTCCGCGACCGTCGCGGCGCGCGAGGGCCACATCGACGAGCTCGTGGAGCCGCTCGACACGAGGCGCCGGCTGGCCGGTGCGATCACCGCGCTCTCGCACGCGGGCGGCTACGGCAACGGACCGGGGAACATCCCGCTATGACCACCTACGTAGCCCTCGGCGACAGCTTCACGGCCGGGCTCGAGCCGGGCAAGCCGCGCTGGCCGGACGAGCTGGCGCGCTCGCTGGGGCCCGCCGTGCGCTACGAGAACCTGGCCACGGTGGGCGCCACGAGCGCGCAGGTGGAGCGCGAGCAGCTCGGGCCCGCGATCGAGCTGCGCCCAGACCTCGTCACGCTGGTCTGCGGCGCAAACGACGTGCTTGAGTCCACCCGTCCGGACGTGGACGACTACAAGCGCCGGCTCGCCCGCATGTTCACGCGGCTGCAGCGGGAGCTCCCGCACGCTGAGATCCTGACCGCCACCTACCCCGACATCTCGCGCTTCCTCGACCTGCGACCGCGCAGCCGCGTTCGCGTCGAGCGAGGGATGCGCGTGTTCAACGCCGCGTGTCGCTCGGTGGCGCGCAGCCACGACGTGCTGCTCCTCGAGGGGTTCGACCACCCGGCCGCCACGGAGCGCGACACCTTCGCCGACGACGGCTTCCACCCCTCCGACGAAGGCCACCGGCGCGCGGCGGCCGAGTTCCTGCGGGCGCTTCGCGGGCGCGTGGGCAGCCAGCTGCGTCGCAGGGGGCCGAAGACGGCATGAGCACGTTCTCGAAGAGCTTCGACTCGCTGTCCGTGGGCGAGAGCTTCGTCACGCGCGGGCGCACGATCGGCGAGGCCGACATCACCGGCTTCGCCACGCTCACCGGCGACACCCACCCGCAGCACACCGACGCCGAGTGGGCCGCCGCCAGCCGCTTCGGCGAGCGGATCGCCCACGGGCTGTTGGTGCTCTCCTACGCCGCCGGGCTCGTGCCCTTCGACCCCGAGCGGATCGTGGCCCTGCGGCGCGTGGGAGACGCCGTCTTCAAGCAGCCGGTGAAGATCGGCGACACGCTGCACGTGGAGGGGCAAGTGGTCTCGAAGTCGGAGCTCGATCCCGAGCACGGGCTCGTGGAGACGAGCTGGCGGGTGCTCAACCAGCGCGACAAGCTCGTGATGCGGGCGAAGGTCGACCTGGTGTGGCGACGCGACCCGACGCCGCTCGTGGAGGATCCGCGAGCGGACACCGAGCCGATCCTGATCTGATGCTCGCGGGCAAGCGCCTGCTCATCACGGGCGTGCTGACGAAGGGCTCGATCGCCTACGCCGTGGCCGAGCGCGCGCAGCGCGAGGGCGCCGAGATCGTGCTCACCGGCTTCGGGCGCACGCGCCGGATGACCGAGCGCGCCGCCGCCCGGCTGCCCGACCCGCCCGACGTGCTCGAGCTCGACGTGAACAATCCCGAGGACTTCGCGGCCGTGCGCGAGGACCTCGAGTCGCGCTGGGGCCGGGTCGACGGTGCCCTTCACGCGATCGCCTTCGCCCCCGGGGATGCGCTCGGAGGCAACTTCATGAGCGCGCCGCCGGAGTCCGCGGAGATCGCCTTCCGCACGAGCGCGTACTCGTTCAAGGCCCTGGCCGAGACCGTGGCGCCGCTGATGGACCGTGGCGGCTCTATCGTGGGAATGGACTTCGACGCCGCGGTGGCCTGGCCGGTGTACGACTGGATGGGCGTGGCGAAGGCCGCGCTCGAGTCGGTCTCGCGCTATTTGGCCCGCGACCTCGGAGGGGACGGGGTCAGGGTCAACCTCGTGTCGGCCGGGCCGGTGGAGACGCCGGCCGCCGGCGGGATCCCGGGCTTCGACGGGCTCGCCTCGCTGTGGGAGAAGCAGGCGCCGCTCGGCTGGGACACGAACGACCCGGCGCCCGTGGCGGACGCCGTCCTGTTCCTGCTCTCGGACTGGGCCCGCGGGGTCTCCGGCGAGATCCTCCACGTGGACGGCGGGTTCCACGCGATGGGTGCGCCGCTCCGAGGTTGAACGCCGCCGCCGTGCTGCTCGCGATCGACGTCGGCAATACACAGACCCACGTGGGGATGTTCCGCGAGCAGGAGCTCGTGGAGCACTGGCGCTTCGCCACCGCGCGCTTCGCGACGGCCGACGAGCTGGCCGCCGGGCTGGCAGGGCTCCTCGGCCTCCGCGACCTGTCGCTGCGCGAGGTCGACGGTGCGCTCGTGTCGTCGGTGGTGCCCACGCTGGCGCACGAGTTCGAGCAGCTGATCGAGCGATACCTCGGCGGCCGCGGCGCGCTCGTCGGCCCGTCGCTTCGGACCGGCATGCCGATCCGCATCGACTACCCGCAGGAGCTCGGCGCCGATCGGCTCGTGAACGCGGTGGCCGCCTACGACCGCGTGGGCGGCGCCTGCATCGCCGTCGACTTCGGCACCGCGATCAACTACGACGTCGTGTCCGCGGCCGGCGAGTACCTGGGCGGCGTGATCTCGCCCGGGATCGAGATCTCACTGGAGGCGCTCGGCGCGCGCGCCGCGCGGCTGCCGCGCGTGGAGATCTCGAAGCCGCGCCACGCGATCGGCAAGGGCACCGAGGAGGCGATCCAAGCGGGCGTGGTCTACGGCTACGCCGGCCAGGTGGACGGCATCCTCGGCAGGCTGCGCGAGGAGCTCGGCGAGGAGGCCACGGCGATCGCCACGGGCGGCTACGCAGCGGCGATCGTCCCCTTCTGCTCCGAGGTGGACGAGGTGGACGACCTGCTCACGCTCACCGGCCTGAAGCTGATCTGGGAGCGCAACCGCCCGTAACGCTCGTAACCCCCGCGTGCGCCGGCGCGCTGGATGATCACCTCGAGATGGCGTCCCGCGGTCACGAGACCCACATCGACCCCGATATTCGGGGTCGATGTGGATCTGGTGACATCGACGCCGCGATCGCCATGCTCGGTGGGCGCCAGCACGGGCGGGTGGCCCGCTGGCAGCTGCTCGACCTGGGCTTGTGCCCAAAGGTTGCACGTGCTGCTCCCGGGGGTCTACGCCGTGGGTCACCCGGCGAGCACGCGCGAGGGAAGCTGGATGGCGGCGGTGCTGGCCGGTGGGCCCGGCGCGGCCCTGAGCCACTTCGCCGCCGGGGCCCATTGGCGGATGCTGCGAAGCGCTCCGGCCCGCACAGACGTCACGGCGCAGCGCAACCGCCGGGACCGCGCCGGGCTTCGCTTCCACCGCGCGGCGCTCCCTTCCGACGAGCTCACCATCCTCCACGGCATCCCGGTCACCACACCGCAACGGACGCTCCTCGACATCGCGGCCGTGCTCCCGCTCGCGCGCGGCGCCACCACGCCGCCGCGGCTGCTCGAGGCCGCGCTGAACGAAGCGGATGCGCTCCGGCTCTGGGATGCCCTCTCGCTCGACGACCTGCTCGCGCGCTACCCGCGCCACCGCGGCAGCCGCGGCGTGCGGCTCGCGCTCCGGTGGCGCCGCGGGGGCGCCACCAGGACGCGCAGCGATCTCGAGGACGCGTTCCTCGTGTTGGTGGACGAGGCGGGCCTGCCCCGCCCCGAGCTGAACGCCTCGCTCGAGCTGGCCGGGCGCCTGATCGAGGTGGATGCCGTCTGGCGGGCGCAGCGGGTGGCGGTGGAGCTGGACGGCCGCGCCTTCCACGCCACCGCGGCCGCCTTCGAGCGCGATCGCCGCCGCGACCGCGAGCTCACCGCGCGGGGCTGGCGCGCGATCCGGGTGACCTGGGCGCAGCTCGTCAACGAGCGCCACGAGCTCGAGTCCGACCTGCGGCGGCTGCTCGGCCCGTCTACCCTGGCCGCATGACGCTGCTGCGGCCATGGACCCTCGGCGGCATCGAGCTGCCGAACCGGCTCGTGCTCGCCCCGCTCGCCGGTATCGGCAACTGGTTCGTGCGCCTGCAGGCCAAGCGCTTCGGGGCCGGCCTCGTGGTGTCGGAGATGGTCTCGAGCTTCGGGCTCGCCTACGGGGACAAGCGCACGCTGCGCGAGTTCCTGCGGATCCACCCGGACGAGCACCCCGTCTCGATCCAGCTGTTCGGGCACGACGCGGCGATCATGCGCGAGGCGGCCGCGATGGTTGCGGACGCCGGCGCGGACCTGATCGACATCAACATGGGCTGCCCCGTGCGCAAGGTGTGCAAGACCGGGGCCGGCGCCGCGCTGCTCGCTGATCCGGCCAAGGCGGTGGAGCTCGCGAGCGCCGCTGGGGAGGGCGGCGGTCTGCCGGTGACCGTGAAGCTCCGCTCCGGACTGGAGCCCGGCGAGCGCAGCGGGGCGGACCTGGCGCGCCGGCTCGTGGACGAGGCCGGCGTGGCGGGGATCGCCTTCCACCCCCGGTACGCCGCCCAGCAGCACTCCGGCCGCCCCGACTACGCGCTCGCCCACGAGCTCGCGCAGCGCCTGCCTGTGCCGGTGATCCTCTCCGGCGGGCTCTCGAGCGACGAGCAGGTGCTGGCCGCGTTCGAGGCGAGCGGCGCCGCCGCCGTGATGCTCGCCCGCGGCGCGCTCGGCCAGCCCTGGCGCTTCGCGCGCCTGCTCGGCCGCTACGAGGGCGAGCCCTCGCCGGCCGAGGTCGCCGCCGAGCTCGAGTGGGTGATCGAGCGCGCCGAGGAGCACCTTGGCGTGGAGCGCGCAGGCCGCTACCTGCGCAAGTTCTATCCCTGGTACGCGGACACGCTGGGGCTCACCAGGCGCGAGCGCGAGCAGCTCGTGAGCGCCCCCTCCACCGCCCACGCGCGGGTGGCCCTGGCGACCCTCGTCCAGGGCCCCGCGCAGCTGGCCGCCTAAGCGCATCCTCGGGCGCCGCGAGCGCCCCGCCGAGCGGCCCTTCAAACGGGTGGCGGGCCGATTCTGCGTTGCTACACTGCGCGTCCCTCCGGCCGCCCGTGGAGGGTTTTCTATGACCCGAGAGACAGTCCTCACACCCCAGGGCCTCGAGGAGCTCAAGGCGAAGATCGAGTTCCTGAGCGGCCAGCGCCGGCGCGAAGTGGCTCAGCGGATCAAGGAGGCGCGCGAGTTCGGCGACATCTCCGAGAACTCCGAGTACGACGATGCGAAGAACGAGCAGGCCATGCTCGAGAAGCAGATCTCGGACCTGGAGGAGAAGCTGAGCGTGGCTCGCGTGATCGACGAGAAGTCGGTGGACACCGACGTCGTCAACATCGGCGCGACTGTCCACCTGAAGGACCAGAAGACCGAGAAGTCGCAGAAGTTCAAGATCGTCGGCTCGGCCGAGGCCGACCCGGCGGAGAGCAAGCTCTCGAACGAGTCGCCGGTCGGCAAGGCGCTGCTCGGCCACAAGCGCGGTGAGACGGTGACCGTCCCGGTGCCGCGCGGTCCCGCGCGCAAGTTGAAGATCACGAAGATCGAGCGCTAGGCGCTCGCGGCCTTGCGGCCGAGACCAATAGGTTCTCGCCGATGAGCGCGGAGCCCGCGGGGACGAGCGGCGATCGCAGGGCCAAGCTCGAGCGCCTGCGCGCCGGGGGAATCGACCCCTACCCCTACGAGTACGAGGGCGTCACGCCGGTCGCCGAGGTGCACGCGGCGCACGACGCGCTCGACGCCGGCGAGGAGACGGATCTCGCCTATCGCGTGGCCGGGCGCATGACGGCTCGCCGCGGGCACGGCGGCGCCGCCTTCATCGACCTGCTCGACCGCAGCGGCAAGCTCCAGATCCACGCCAAGCGCGACGTGCTCGGCGAGGGCTCGTTCGAGACCCTTACGAGCCTCGACCTCGGCGACATCGTGGGTGTGGACGGGACGGCGTTCAAGTCTCGCCGCGGCGAGCTCAGCCTCCGGGCCCGCGACTGGAAGCTCCTCGCGAAGTCGCTGCGCGAGCCGCCGGAGAAATTTCACGGCCTCGAGGACGTGGAGACACGCTATCGCCACCGCGAGCTCGACCTGATCGCAAACGAGGAGATCCGCGAGCTGTTCATCCTGCGCTCGCGGGTGGTCACCGCCGTGCGCGCCTGGCTCGACGAACGCGGCTTCCTCGAGGTCGAGACGCCGATCCTGCAGCCGCTCTACGGGGGCGCGCTGGCGCGGCCGTTCGTGACCCGCCACAACGCTCTCGACCGCGACCTCTTCCTGCGGATCGCCGACGAGCTCTACCTCAAGCGGCTGATCGTCGGGGGACTCGAGCGCGTGTACGAGATCGGCAAGGACTTCCGCAACGAGGGCATCTCGCACAAGCACAACCCCGAGTTCACGATGCTCGAGTGGTACGAGGCCTATGCCGACTACCACGACATCGCGGCCCGCCTCGAGGAGCTCGTGGCCTACGTGGCCGCGGAGGTCGGCTACGACGGGCCGATCGACTTCTCGACCCCGTGGAAGCGCCTGACCCTGCGCGAGGCGATCCTGGACAAGACCGGCCTCGACATCGCATCGGGGGAGGACCTGCCGGGCGAGGGCAGCTGGGCCAAGCGCGTGGACGACCTGCTGTCGGCGCACGTGGAGCCCGGGTTGCAGGACCCGACGTTCGTGCTCGACTACCCCAAGGAGCTCTCACCCTTCGCGAAGGACCACCGCGCCGAGCCCGGCCTGGTAGAGCGCTTCGAGTGCTTCGCGGGCGGCATGGAGTTCGCCAACGCGTTCACCGAGCTGAACGACCCCGACGAGCAGCGCGCGCGCTTCGAGCAGCAGCGCGCCGACCAGGCGGCCGGGGACGACGAGACGCAGCCCTACGACGAGGACTACGTCCACGCGCTCGAGCACGGGATGCCGCCCACCGGAGGTATCGGGATAGGCATCGACCGGCTCGTGATGATCCTGAGCGGGCGGCGCTCGATCCGAGAGGTGGTGCTCTTCCCGGCGATGCGCGAGCAGCCCGGCTCGGAACGGCCCCGCCCTGGCGAAAGC
>DASQNF010000176.1:0-9446 GCA_035645115.1 Thermoleophilaceae bacterium
CGAAGTCGTGTATCCAAGCAGATCGGCGAACCGATGTGCCGGCGAGCGCGCTTCAGCGGCCAGGGAGCAGCAGGTCGTCCACCACCGTCACGATGTCGATCGGCTCGCGATCGAAGCGGCCGGTGCGCGGGCCGGCTCGCGCACGCGGCGCCTCCAACCGGGGCGCCACCTCCGGGGCGGGCAGCGCTCGCCGCGAAGGCCGCCGGCGCCGCAGCCAGACCGCCGCCGCGAGGGCCCCGACGAGGGGCGCGGCGCGAAGCAGCAGGCGCAGGCCGGGCACCGTCTGACCATACACCGGCGTCGATACGCTGACGGCGGATGGAGCTCGGGCTGGAGGGCAAGGTTGCGCTGGTCACGGGCGGCTCGCGGGGCATCGGCCTCGGCATCGCCAGGGAGCTGGCCGCGGAGGGCGCCCGGGTGGCGCTGAGCGCCCGGACCGCCGGCCCGCTCGAGGAGGCCGCCGCCGAGATCGGCGCCACCGCGTTTCCCCACGACACGCTCGACCTCGACTCGGCCCCGAGCCTGGTCGAGCGCGTGCGCGAAGAGCTCGGCCCGGTCGAGATCCTCGTGACGAACAGCGGCGGCCCGCCCGGCGGCGATCCGCTCGAATTCACCCGCGAGCAGTGGGAGGCAGCCCACCGGGAGCTCGTGCTGGCGCCGATCGAGCTGATCGAGCTGGTGGCGCCGAGCATGCGCCAGCGCGGCTTTGGGCGCATCCTCAGCGTCTCCTCGTCGGCCGCGCGCGAGCCGATAGCCAACCTGCTCCTCTCGAGCTCCCACCGCCCGGGGCTGCTCGCCGCGTTCAAGACGCTCGCGCGGACCCTGGCTCGCGACGGCATCACCCTCAACACGATCCTGCCCGGCCGCATCGCCACCGAGCGGCTCACCCACCTCTACGGGTCGCTCGACGAGGCGGAGCGCGTTGCGCGCGAGGAGGTGCCGGCGGGCCGGCTCGGCACACCCGAGGAGATCGCCGCAGCGGCCGCCTTTCTCTGCTCGGAGCGGGCGAGCTACATCACCGGGGTGGCGCTGCTCGTGGACGGCGGGCTCACGCGCGGCTTCTGACGATCGCGGCGGGAGGCCGGGGGCGTCCCGCTCACAGGCCGGCCAGCTCGACCCGCGCCGCACCGGGCTCGCAGAAGCGGGCGGTCCGCTCCGCCTCCGCGCGGATGTGCGCGTGGGCGCGGCGGGGAATGGCCGCGTGCGGGGTCACGGCGACCTTGACGACCGAGCGCGAGCGCTCGAGCTTCCAGCTCGCCGCCACGCGGCCGTCGACCGTCAGCGTCTGATCGCCGCTCAGCGTGAGCCGGAGCGGGCGCAGCTCGGGCGGGACGATGCGGTCGCGGTCCGCATAGGCCAGCAGCGCCTGGTCCCAGCGCGCGAGCAGCCGCACCGGCAGCTTGGTCGACGGCGGGGGCAGCGGCGAGCCGGGGAGGTCGAACAGCTCCACTCCCTTCTCGTCGCGATAGGAGACTGTCTCGAGCCGCTCGAAGGCCTCCGCGAAGTCGCGCTGGGCGACGCCCGACCAGCTAGCCACGTCGCGCGGCGACGCCGGCCCAAACGCGCCGAGATAGCGCTCGAGCACGAGCGCGGCGGCCTCCGCCTCAGATGGCAGCGGCCGCGGATCGAGGACGAAGCGTGGGCGGCGTGGGTCGGACCAGAACCCCGCCGGCGGCAACTGCACCAGCGGCAGCAGCGTGCGTGCAAAGGCGATCGGGCCCCACTCGGTGGCGGGCACGCCGTCGTAGGCGAGTACGCGCTCGCGGATCTCGCTGTTCGTGCGCGGCCGGCGCAGCCAGCTCCCGAGCTCCGCCACGACCCGCTTCTCGTCGAGGTGGGGGTACTCCTTGCGCCAGGTGCGCATCCGCGCCGAGGCGGCCAAGCGGTGATAGGCGGGATAGTCCTCGCCGGCGACGAGGTGGAGCGTCAGCCGCATCACCGTCGTCTTCACAACCGTCCGCGCCTCGATCGCCGCCTCCAGTGCCTCCCCGCTGAAGCCCTCGAGCCGTGCGGCGAGCGCGATGAACGCGGCGGGCGGGTCCTGCGCCTGGAGCGGGGTGAGCGCTCTGATCGCGGCCGCGGGAGCCAGCCGGCCGCGCTCGAGGAGGAGCTGCCGTGCCGCCAGCGCGGCGGTGAGCTCCTTGCGGGAGAGCGTGCGGGAGAGCGTGCGGGGGAGCGTCCTCACCGGCGCAAGGCTACGACGGGCGCGCCGAGCCGGGCTCGGCGCGCCCGTCGCGGTCATGCGGCAAGCGGGGGCGCTCAGGCTGCGAGCGAGGTCGCCGGCGAGGGCTCGAGCGCCAGCTCGAGTACCTCGCCGATCGTCATCACCGGATGGAATCTCATCGCCTCGCGCACCTCCTCGGGCACGTCGTCTAGGTCCGCGCGGTTGCGCTCGGGCAGGATCACGTCGGTGAGCCCGGCCGCGTGGGCGGCCAGCACCTTCTGCTTGAGGCCGCCGATCGGCAGCACGCGGCCCTGGAGCGTGACCTCGCCGGTCATCCCCACCGTGTGCTTGACCGGCCGGCCGCTGAGCAGCGAGGCCAGCGCCGTGGTCATCGTGATGCCGGCGCTCGGGCCGTCCTTCGGGATCGCGCCGGCAGGCACGTGCAGGTGGTACTCGCGGGCGCCGAAGGCGTCCTCCCCGATGCCGAGCTCCTCCGCGTGGCCGCGCACGTAGGAGAGCGCGATGCGCGCGGACTCCTTCATCACGTCGCCGAGCTGGCCCGTGAGCACCAGGCCGTCCTTCGACGGGTGTGCCGGCATCGAGGTGGCCTCTATGAACAGCACCTCGCCCCCGGCGCCGGTCACGCTCAGGCCGGTGGCCACGCCGGGCACGGCGGTGCGCTCGGCCGACTCCTGGTAGAAGCGCTGGCGCCCGAGCGCCTCGCGCAGCTCGCCGGCGTCCACCTTCACCGGCGCCCGGGCCTTCCCGGAGGCGATCTTCGTGGCTGTCTTGCGGAGCACGGTGCCGAGCTGACGCTCGAGCCCGCGCACGCCCGCCTCGCGCGTGTACTCGGTGACCACCTGGCGCAGCGTGTCGTCGCTCACCTCGACCTCGTCTTCACGCAGGCCGTTGCGGTCGCGCTGGCGCGGCCACAGGTAGCCGCTGGCGATCGCGAGCTTCTCCTCGGTGGTGTAGCCGTCGAAGCGCACCACCTCCATCCGGTCGAGCAGCGGCGCCGGGATCGTCTCGGCAACGTTGCCGGTGGCGATGAAGACCACCTCCGACAGGTCGAGCTCCACGTCCAGGTAGTGGTCGCGGAACGAGTGGTTCTGGGCGGGGTCGAGCACCTCGAGGAGCGCCGCGCTGGGGTCGCCCCGCCAGTCGGCGCCGACCTTGTCGACCTCGTCCAGCATGATCACCGGGTTCATCGTCCCGGCGTCGCGCAGGGCGCGCACGAGCCGGCCGGGCAGCGCGCCGATGTAGGTGCGCCGGTGGCCGCGGATCTCGGCCTCGTCGCGAACGCCGCCGAGCGACATGCGCACGAACTCGCGTCCGGTGGCACGCGCGATCGACTCGCCGATCGAGGTCTTGCCGGTGCCGGGCGGGCCGATCAGCGTCAGGATCGCGCCCGAGCGTTTGTCCTCGGCGATGCCGCGCTCCTGGCGCAGCTTGCGCACGGCGATGTACTCGACGATCCGGTCCTTCACGTCCTCGAGTCCGGCGTGGTCCGTGTCGAGGACCTCGCGCGCGTGGAGCGGATCGAGCCGCTCCTCGGAGCGCTCGGCCCACGGCACCGCGATCAGCCAGTCGAGATACGAGCGAATCATGCTCGCCTCCCCCGACTGCTCCCCCATGCGCTCGAGGCGCCCGAGCTCGCGCTCGGCCTGCTCGCGCACGGCGTCGGGCATGCCCGACTCGCCGATCTTCGTGCGCAGCTCCTCGATCACCGAGCCGTCGTCCTCGCCGAGCTCCTTGCGGATCGAGTCCATCTGCCGGCGCAGGAAGTACTCGCGCTGCTGCTTCTCGGCGCCTGACTGGACGTCGTCGCGGATGCGCCGGCGCACCTGCAGCTCGGTCAGCCGCTCGCGCTGGAGCTCGAGCGCCCGGGCCAGCCGCGCGGTCACGTCGAGCAGCTCGAGCAGCTCGACTTTGTGGTGGTAGGCAAGGTCCGGGGAGTAGCCGCTCGTGTCGGCGAGGGCGCCCGGCTCGGTGATCGAGCGCACGAACGCCGCAATGCGACCATCGTCGCCGCGCAGCTCGAGTATCTCCTCGACCACAGCGCGGTACTCACGCTCGAGCTCGCGGGTGCGCTCGTCCACGGGCGCGTCGTCCGGATGCGGCTCGACCTCGACACGCAGCTCGCCCGCCGGACTGGGCCGCGCGGCGCCGACGCGGCCGCGATGGAGCCCCTCGAGCGTGGCCGCACGCGCGCCGCCCGGAAGGCGCACGCGCTCGCGCACGGCGGCCACCGTGCCCACGTGGGCGAACTCCTCGCCCTTGCGGGGCACGAGCACCACGCGCTCCTCGTCACCCACGTCGATCGCGAGCGTGAGGGACATGTTGGGGAAGACGACCGAGTCGTCCACCGGGACCAGCAGAAGGGTTTCAGCGGCTGCCATTCGAGTCACCTGCTTACGTTGGGTAAGCCGAGTTTAGCGACCGGTCAGGTCGCTTGACGGATCCGCCCTCCGTGCGATGCTGCGCGGGATGGCGGACCCGCGCGACATCGCCCGCGGGGCGGCTGCGGCCGCCGCCGTGGAGCTGGTCGAGCCGGGCATGACGATCGGGCTCGGCTCGGGCCGGGCGGTCTGGCGGGTGGTCGAGCTGCTGGGCGAGCGGGGCGGGGAGCTCCGAGCTGCCGCGGCCTCCCCGCGCACGGCCGAGCTGGCGGACGCGGCCGGCATCGAGCTCGTGGAGCTGGACGGGTCCATCGAGCTCGACCTGGCGCTCGACGGCGCCGACGAGATCGACCCGGACCTGCGGCTGATCAAGGGCGGCGGAGGTGCGCTCCTGCGCGAGAAGATCGTCATATCCGCGGCGCGCCGCTTCGTGGTCGTGGCCGAGAAGTCCAAGCGCGTCGGGCGGCTCGGCGAGAGCTTCCGCCTGCCCGTTGAGGTGGTGCGCTTCGGATGGCGCGACACCCGCCGGAGGCTGGCCCCGCTGCTGCCCGGCGCCCAGCTGCGCAGCTCGGAGGGCGGCGAGCCCTACCTGACCGACGAAGGCCATCACATCCTCGACTGCGCGTTCCCCGCCGACACCGACCCGGACACGCTCGACCTCGAGCTGAAGCGCGTACCCGGGGTGGTCGAGCACGGGCTCTTCCTCGGCCTGGCCGAGCGGGCGCTGCTCGGGAGGGTGGACGGCGCAGTCGAGGAGCTCGTGCGGGGCGGCTGAGCTCGCGGGCCGCTGTGGTCCCGGGCGGACGCCCGCGCTGCGGCCCATAGGCGCGCGGGGGGCCCGGTCGGGGGCGCCCGCCACCACCGCTCACAGCTCGGCCGCCGCGGTCTCCGCCGCCGTACGCGCCCGGTCGCCCGGCGGCCGGATGAGCAGGCGGATCTCGCGGCCGAAGTTGTCGGCGGCCGTGAGATAGACGGCCTGGCGCACGCTCACGCGCAGGGTGGCGAGCGCGCCCGGGGCGCTCGCGTCCGGATCCTCGGCTCCGGCGTAGCCCGCGTCGCTGCCCGGGCCGAGCCGCAGCAGCTCCACCCCGGCGAGCGCCACGAAGCTGCGGCCTCCCCCCGCGCCGGTCTCGGTCGACACCACCACATCCACCAGCGATCCCGGGACCGCGGAGGCCAGCTCGCCGCCGCCCGCCACCCCGACCTCGACCGCGCGCTCACCGGGTCCGAGCGCGTCCCCCCGCCTCGCGCCCTCTCGCGCGCCGCGAAGCTGGCCCGCGGTCAGGTAGGCCCCGGCCGTCATCGGCACCGCCGTGCGGGAGCCCACGACACCCTCCGGCGACCCAAGCGCGTCGGGCGGTACGAAGCGGGCCGGCACGCGGCGCAGCGCGAGCGCCCCACGGCGCAGGCGGGCATCCGCGGGAAGGTCGCGAGCGGCCACCAGCACCGGCACCAGCGGCCCCACGCGCGCCTCGACGCTGCGCTCCCGCTCTCGGACGGTCGACGCAGCGAGCCCGCCGCTCGCCAGAGCGAGCGCGAGCAGCAGCAGGCCGCGCCCGCGCCGCGTCTTCACGTCACGCAGCCTCCGCCCCGCTCGGCCCGTCCGAGGGCTCGAGCGCGGTGAGGGGGAGCTCGAGCACCGCCACCGCCCGCTCGCCGTCGAAGCTCACGAGCAGCCGGCCGCCGAGATCGCGTGCGGCTCGGGTGGCGATCGCGATCCCGCGGCCGCGATCGCGGGACGCGCGCCGCCCGCCGTCCGCGCTCAGGCGGTTGCGCACCTCGATCCGAACCCCGCGCGCCGTGGTGCGACCGCGCACCTGCACCTGCCCAGCCCCGTGCTCGGCGGCATTGGCCATCAGGTTGCCGAGCGCCTGGGCCAGCCTGCGGCGGTCGAGCACCGTGGGCGCCGGCCCGCCCTCCCACTCGAAGCCGGCCGACCCGAGCCAATCGCGCCAGGGCCGCACCGCGGCCTGGGCCGCAGCCGCGATCTCGACGGGCGTCCGGCCGCACTCTGCGCGCCGGCCGCTGCGCGCCGCCTCGAGGTCGGCGAGGCCGGCGCGCAGCCGGTCCAGCTGCGCCTCCAGCACGACGGCGTGGCGGCGCGTGGCGGGATCCCGGCGCAACGTCTCACAGGCAAGCGAGAGCCCGCTGGCCGGGCCGCGCAGCTCGTGCTCGGCATTGGCGACGAGCTCGAGCCGCCGGCGCAGCTCGAAGCTCGCGAGCAGCCCCACGAGCAGGCACAGACCCGCGCCCGCGAGCGGCACCGCGCTCACAGCGCCTCCGTGAGCTTGTACCCCACGCCGCGCACGTTCACGATCCACTCCCGCGAGCTGCCCGAGCGCAGCTTCTTGCGCAGCCGGCAGGCGTGGGCGTCCAAGGTGCGGGTCTTGCCGAGCGAGAGGTAGCCCCACACGTCGCGCAGCAGGTCCTGCTTGCCGAGCACCCGCGTCGGGTCCTCGGCGAGCGCCCGCAACAGCGCGAACTCCTTCGCCGAGAGCTCCACCCGGCGGCCCGCGAGCCGCACGACGCGCGTGGCGGGATCGAGCGTCAGCTCCCCAACGCGCAGCGCGCCCTGGCCGCGCCGGCCCTCGGCTCGCCGCAGCACTGCGCGCACACGCCCGAGCAGCTCTGGATAAGAGAACGGCTTGGCCACGTGATCGTCGGCTCCGCGGGCGAAGCTGCGGACCCGGTCGGCCTCGCCGACGCGACCGGTCAGCACGATCACGGGCAGGTCGGGGTCGACGCGGGTGGCGAGCCCGTCGGCCGAGCGGACGCGGTCGAGCAGGCCCAGCCCGCTTCCCGACTCGAGCGAGAGGTCGAGCAGCAGCAGGGCGGGGCGGCGCACCTCGACGGCACGCAGCGCCTCGGGCGCCCCTGCGGCCGCCGCCACGCGAAACCCGTCGGCCTCGAGGTTGTCCGCGAGGAAGCGCCGGGTGGCCTCGTCGTCCTCGACGATCAGGATCAGCGGCTGTTCGTCCACGTCCGAGTAAGTCAGCGGCCGGCGAACTTCGCCCCCCGCGTGGCGGTGCAACCGCCGTTGCAGGTGGCGCGGCCACGGAGGAATCGACCGTAAGATCACGACGCCCGGCGGCTCAGCCCGGGCGCCACCTCATGGACACTGCGCGACGCGGCAACTACGAGTCCGGCTCGGACTACGTGCTCGAGTACGGCGAGCTTCGCTTCACGTTCAACGAGCGCGACTTCACCGAGCGCGTCGAGCAGGCCGCCTCCAAGCTCGGGTTCGTGGACGGGCCGCTCGGCGACGTGGAGCGCGAGGATCTCGTCAACCTCGCCGTCAACGGCGAGGTGACCGACGCCCACTCCGAGCTGGGCGAGCACATCAACGAGTGCTGGGGCGACCTCAACGGTCCCTCCGACCGCTCGCTGGTCCACTGGATCCGGCGGCTCGTGTTCCGCGGCGCCTGGCTCGACCAGCGCGTGATGGAGGGCGAGCTCGAGGTGGTCTTCGACGACTCGACGAGCTCGTTCGGCTATGCCCAGCCCGAGCGCAACTTCGAGCTGATCGAGCTCTCGCCCGAGCCAAGCTGGCACAGCGTCGGCTACCGGCGCTAGCCGCTCGGGCCGGCCACGGCCCGGGCTCCGGGCCTGAGCTACCCGGTCAGCGCGTCGGCGCGAAGCGTGCCCGACTCCGCGCTCACGAGCTTGCCGCCGGGCTCGAGCACGATGCGGGTGGAGGCCCAGCGCAGCGTCTCGGGTGCATCGCCGGCGGCGGCGATCACCGTGAGCGTCCCACCCTGCTCTGTGGCGCGGGCGGCGCCGAAGACGCGGCGGCGGGCGATTGCGGAGAGCGGCCCGAGCGAATCCAGCAGCACCACCGCGTGGGCACCGCGCTCGACCCGCCGCTTGGCGCGCTCGATGGCGAGCTCGGCCGCCTGAGCCTGAGCCTCGGGCGAGCGGTCGAAGCTGTCGCCCACGACCTCGAGCCCCTCGATGGCGCGCCACTCTCCAAGCTCTTCCGGCCGCACGCCCACCAGCACCGCCTGGACGGCCAGCTCACTGTCCCTGACGAGCTCGGCGGCCAGCGATCGCAGCAGCGTGCTGGCGCCGGCTCCCGGAGGGCCCGCAATCGCCACCCGCGAGCCGCGCCCGAAGGGCGCGTCCGCCAACTCCGGGGGGGCGGGCAGCCGGGCGGAGGGGAAGACGGGCGTGAGCTCGCCGAACCAGGGCCGCGCCTCGGGCGGGTCGGCCTCCGTGCCGTTGACGCTCGACACGTGGACGAGCGACGGATGACGCTCGTTACGCCGCGGGGGGCGCATCGGGCCGCCTACCTCGTCGCCGGCGCGCAGCTCGCAGCGGCGGATCTGCGCGGGCGAGACGTACACGTCGTCGCGTGCCTGGCCCGTGGGGTCGACCCGGATGAAGCCACTGCCGTTGGCGAGGATGTCGAGCACGCCGGCCGCGAGCTGCTCCTCACGCGCGGGCGCGGGAGCGGAGGCCGAGGGTTCGTCGTCGGAGGTCGCGGCGGAGGTGCCTTCCGACGTACCTTCAGACGTGCCTTCCGAGGTGCCCTCAGAGGTGTCCGACGAAGTGCCTTCGGACGTGTCCTCAGACGTGCCTTCGGAGGTGTCCTCGGAGGTCCCTTCCGAGGTGTCCTCAGAGCTGTCCTCCCCGGTGGCTTCACCCGCGCCGGCGCGCGCTTCGAGCTCGCGCGCCGCGAAGCTCTCGCTCTCGGTCTGCGAGGGCTCCGCCTCGGCGGGCGCCGCCTCACCCGCGCCGGCCCGCGCCTCGAGCTCGCGCGCCGCGAAGCTCTCGCTCTCGGTCTGCGAGGGCTCCTCCTCGGCGCCGCCCGAGGCGTCCAGGATCGCCGTGACGAGGTCGGGCTTGCGCTTCGAGCGGTACCCCTCCAGCCCGAGCTCCGACGC
>DASQNF010000177.1:0-11943 GCA_035645115.1 Thermoleophilaceae bacterium
GTCGATGTCGAAACCCCCCAGATGCGCTGGGTGATCGACCAAGTCGGCTGGAAATACGGTTGGTCGAAGGTCCACGGCCCCACCGAGTGGTGGCACGTGGACTACCTCGGCGGCTAGGCGCATGCCTCCGGTTGACCCGGGGGTCGGGAATATGTCGGCCGGCCCCACCGTCCGCAAGGCGATTCGCTCAGCGGTCGATGTTCCGGCGATGCTCGAGCGAGCTGACGCCCGCCTGCTTGAGCGAGGCCTTCGCCGCGGGTGAGTCGCCGCCCTCATCGTCGCCTCCGCACGCACCTGAGTAGCCGAGGCCCTCAGACGGAGCTCTGTACGCGAGCTCCCGGCACGGCCAGCGACACCAGCCCGCCTGTCCGGACGTCAGAGCTAGAGCCCCCGCCGGCTTCGGATCCCCGCGCGCTCTCACGCAACGAACGTCAAGGCTCGGAGGGGCTCTCAAGCGCGGCCAGCCTCCGATTGAGTGGTGGGATACCGAGAGCTAGGTTCCCATTCCGTTTCCGAATGTCGGTTTAGGGGGGCTGTGCATGGGTTCGGCCCGGGTCGGGTGCATGCGCCGAGGCGGATGGGGCGTCATGACGGGCTGTCCGCGACCTTGGCTGCTTCGAGGAGGTTGGTTACGAAGTCGTCTGGGGGATTCGGGTGTTCGATTGGCTCAGCGCGAGCAGCGAGGTGTACTTCGACCTGGAGCGCAAGGTCCTGATATTCGGTCCGCGAGCGACGGGCTGAGGCGCCGCGTCGAGACCGTCGTCGGCTACCCCGCCGCTCTCCAGAGGTGAGCGATGGGCAGCGCCGCGGGTTCCACGAGGCGCTGCTCGAGCCGACAGCTTTTGAGGATCTGGCCGGGAAGCGGCAGTCGGCGATCGTGGAAGCTGAGGGACCACCGGCCGAAGCTGCGAATCGTGACCAGCGACTAGCGCCTGCTCAAGAGACTGCCAAGGGCGCCGATACCACGAGTGGTTAAGTCAGTCGGGGCCCCCGTCTTAGGACGGATGCAAGAGCAGCCTTGACCGACCCTCAGAAGGACCTGGTACGGCGGCCGTCATGCGAGGCGGCCGCCGGTCCTCTTTCGCTCGGACTAGGCCTCGGTAGGGGGGCTCAGAGCGTCGCTTGACAGGTGGTGCGGCGGTGGCAGAGAATCGGGTTCCCGCCCGAGGAGTCGCCATGTCTCGCGTGCCGCTGGTTCTTACGCTCACCGCCCTGACTGCTGCGGTTGCGACGGTCGCGCTGCCGGCGGTCGCGACGCCTCCTGGAGCGAATGGCAGGCTCGTCTTCGAGCGGCCGACGCCTAACGGGGCGGACCTGTTCACGGTAGGTGTCGACGGCTCCGGGCTGACCCGGATTACACGGCTTCGGGGTGTGGAGGGCGATGCAGCGTGGTCGCCCGACGGGAGCAAGCTCGCCTTCGTGCGAGCCAGGAATCCCGAGCGGGGCCCGTACGAGATCTGGGTAATGAACGCCGACGGCAGTGGCCTGCAGCGGCTCACCCGACACGGCGGGTTCAGCATCGCCGCTGCGTGGTCCCCGGACGGGGGCAAGATCGTGTACGCGACAGACGCGGGTAGGCGCCCGCCCCTCCGGCTGTGGGTGATGAACGCCGACGGGTCGCGCAAGCAGCGCCTGACCGGCAACCGTCGCGCGGACTTCATAGATCCTCAGTGGTCGCCCGACGGCAACAGCATCGCCTTCGCGATCACAAGGGGTGGGGAAACCCTGCGCGACTTCGACTCGCGCATCGCGGTGATCGACAATGACGGGGGCAACCTCCGGCGCCTGACACGGCGCGGCGGGCCGGACGAGCTCAACCCGAACTGGTCGCCGGACGGAGCCGCGATCGCGTTCGAGCGGACCAGGCTCTTCGACCGCAGGCAGTCCGACATCTGGCTGATGAACGCCGACGGATCCGGCAAGCGGGGGATCACCGCGACCCGGGTCTACGAGACCAACCCCGTCTTCTCACCCGACGGCACTCGGATCGCGTTCACCAGCGACCGTGACAACCGACAGCTCTCGAAGAAGCGGCGCGGCCGCGGCTTCGAGCTCTACACGATGGCGCTCGACGGCAGCGGCATCACCAGGATCACCACCAACCGCCGACCCGACCTGTTCCCGGACTGGCAGCCTCGTGCCCAATGTATCCCGGCCGCCCCGGCGTGCGCAACAACGGCCGAGGAGTTGTCCGTGGCCGGGTCGCTCCTCAGCGCGGCGCGGTAAAGGCCGCGGCCACGACTGTGTGTCGAAACGTGAGCTGGGAAAGGCTCACCGCCGTCAACGTGAGCTGTCGCACCGCACGACGCGTGCGGTGGCGCACGATGAACCCCGAGGTTTGCCGGGATTCTCCGTGCCGGGCCAGGGTTGCCGGCCGGCTGTGGACGTGCCGTGCTTACAACACCGATGTCTACGTCTGGCTATGCAGGGCTCGGGGCGAGCGACGAGTTCGCTACGCCTGGCTGGGCGGCGAATAGACCGGCCGGCCGGGTCGTGGCCCGTGACGTCTGGCGCATTGCCCATACCCCCGGAGGTCCGGCGAACGTGACATCAGCTGCGTAGCAAATTTGCGCCTTGGGTCGAGTGTGCTGCGCTCGTACGGCAGCTTCGAGGCGGTCGAGGCGCGCCGACCTAGCAGCGGTCCACTTGGACGAGGAGTCCTATCCCTGGCACGACCGGTGGGACGAGGCCGAACGGCGTTGGGACATGGAGGACGAGAACGTCAGTGGGGCGCTGTCCGATGCACTTGCCGATGCAAATGGCCAGAAGACGGCTCAGTGACCAGGGTTGGAAACAATCAGCCCGATTGGCACCGGAGGGGTGTAGAGGGGTGAACGGAGAACCCCCTCCATGCACACCCCCCTCGCGCCCGGGCGCGGGAGTGAATAGGGGCGCACCCCGCGTTCCTGGGACTTTCCGTACGGAGCACCCGCGACCCCTACTGACCACCCAACCGCCGGGCTGCGCAACCGCCCGCCCTTAACAGGGTTAGCGTGAGAACCCAACGAAGGCGGGGCGCACCATGAGACACGTCATACGGATGCTCGGGTACAGATGGGGCGCGCTGCCCGCATTGGTCGCCTCGCTCACGGTTGCCGTTGGGTCCGAGGCTCAGGCCGCTGACCGCGGCAAGGTAGTCCGCTACTGGGAGCGCCAGCTCCACACCGGTGGCGCGATCCAGCTACTTGACTACCGGGTGCTGCGCTGCGGGCCGCGGGCCTGCGTGGTGCGATGGCACATCCGAGCCTTCACTCCCGGCGACGAAAGCGAGGTCGCCGGCTTCAACGAGTACGTCGGCCAGGACGCCTGCTACCCCGCCGTTCGGGTCGCGTGCGACACCCGCGAGCGGACCGTGAGATGGGTCGCCGCGGGCGGAGGCGGGCCGGTTACATAGCGACAGCGCCGGCCCGGAATCCCGACCGATTCTTCCGCTCCGTCGCAGCGGGCTCGACGATCAGGAGCGGGCGGGCTGGTCGTCCACGACGGGGACGGGCACCGGCCCCCGGTCCGCGCGGAGGTGTGGAGGTGCCCGGTATTAGCGTCCGGATCTCGGCCTGACCGACAGCGCGCGGTCGAGGAATGTGATGACGCGGCGCTGGTACCCGCGCGGGTTGGTCTTGATGGCGCTGGCGTGCGCGGCGTCGGGCAGGTTCCAGTGCTCGGCCGATCCGCCCGCCCGGCGCGCGAACAGGCGGTTGATGTCCGCCTCGACTCCGGCGCCCGCCGATATGAGCAGCAGCGGACGGGGCGCGATTCGCTCGACGAGGTCGGCGTCGGAGCCCGGCCCCTCGCCGGTGAGGAGCGCGCTGATCGCCTCGAGCCCGGCGAGCTGCGCGACTCCCAGCCAGCTCTCACCGGCGGCGTTGGCGTCCGAGACACCACCCCGCACGCCCTCGGCGACCGTGGCGCGCACCTCGCGGCGGCGCGCAGCCACCCGCACGGCCACCTCGCCGCCCATCGAAACGCCCAGCAGGGCGACCTTGTTCGGGTTCACGTCTTTGCGGGCAGCGAGCCACTCGACAGCGGCGACGACGTCGTCCTCCATCGTCCAGGGCGCGCTCGTGGACCGGCCCTCGCTCTCTCCGTGCCCGCGCAGGTCGAGCGCCAGGACCCCGTACCCCTCACGGGCGAGCAGCCGGGCGTGACGCTCCACGCCCAAGCGGTTGCTGCCGGTGCCGTGCAGCGCGATCACCCCCGCGCCGTTGCGCGAGGGCACGTACCAGCCGCGCAATTTGAGGCCGTCGGCGCCGGTCAACGTGACGGCCTGCTTGCGAGCACCGAGGTCCGCGTCGTGGAGCTCCCTGCGCGACGGCAAATGGCTCAGGTAGACCCCGAAGCCGACCGGCACCGCGACGAACCACACGAAGACAAGGGCCGCGGCGACGGCGATCAGCCATCCCAAGGGGCGCGGGCGCACGACCCTGCGCAGACCAAGCACGGCCGCGAGCCCGCCGACGATGAACAGGACCGCGCCGATCACCACCAGCGTGCGCAGCAGCCACTCGAGCGCGCCAAGCACACCGCCGTACTCATCGATCAGCAAACCACTCAGACCGCCGGCAAGAACCACGATCGCGGCCCCGACCGCGACAGCCGCCCGCGGCCAACGGCGCCGAGTGGCGGCGCCGCCATCCGCGTGACGGCGGTTGTGGCGGCCGGGGCGTCGGAAGCGACCCACTCACCCATGGTCCAGCATCGGGCCTGCCGGAGCAACGGACCCGAAGACGCAGCGGGCGGGCGGAAGCGGACTGCTCGAGCTGCTGCGGCTCCGCCGTCCGAACGACACGAGGCCTACCGGTTCCTACCTTCCCTCGCTCCCGACCGTTGGTCCGTGGGGGCGCGAGCTGCGCGCGGACTAGAGGGCGGCGGTCGGTGACTTTTGCCGGACGCGACGCGGCGGCGGAGGCGAACCCGGCGTCCAGAAAGAGGTATTCCCCAGTAGGCCGCACCTGGACGGGCGTGCAGCTGATCCGCTACCAGGCGCGCCGGTGCGATCGTCGAGGTTCGACGACCTACTGCTGCGCTTCTTGGGGGGCGGCGAGGTGCGACTTCGCAGTGGAGGGGCAGGGCTAGAGGGGCCCGTACAACCGACGAGCGCGCTGGGACATAGGTGCGAGTCCGATGATTTCAGGGGAGGGCTTCGCCGTCTTGGCCACGGTCACGCATTGGGTGCGGCCGGACTCATGAGCCAGCGGCGATGAGTCTTCGCCGTGTTACCAGTCTGTATCCATAGACCGATCACCCACCTCGAGGAGACCATCATGACCGCTACCTACACCTTTGACGTCTTTTCCAGCCTCGACGGCTACGGCGCCGCCAGCGCGAACTGGAGCGGCTACTGGGGAAAGCAGGGCCCCGAGTTGCTCGACCACCGCCTCGCCCTGTACCGCGCGGAACAGCGGATGGTCTTCGGGGCCAACACGTATCGGTTATTCGCGCGGATGCTGGCCTCGAGCAGCGAGGAGTCCGAAGTACGTGACCCATGGGTCACCCGGATGAGGAGCCTGCCCGCAACGGTGGTGTCGACCACGCTGGAAGGCCCGCTCGACTGGCCGGCCGCGACCCTCGTGAATGGTGACGCCGTCGACGTCGTCGCGCGACTCAAGGAGGAGTCCGAGGTGCCGTTGCGCTCGCACGGCAGCCTGTCGATGAACCGGGCGCTGATGGCCGCCGGCCTGGTCGACTGCGTTCAGGTGACGCTTTTCCCCGTGATCACCGGTCAGACCGGACTGGACCCGATCTTCCAGGGCGCGGCCGACTTCGACCTCGAGCTGATCGAGAGCCGGACGCTCGACGGCAGCATCCAAGAGCTCGTCTACCGACCCTCCCTGCATGTCTGAGTCCGTCCATGCACCCACCAGTCAAGAACCCAGCGCGGAAGCTCTGACCGGCATGCCGACCGGCCTCAAGGACGCGCCAGTCAGCCGGCTTGCTGTGTCAGCCCATGCGCGCGCTCGAGACAAGAGACGGCCTGCATCACAGCAGCGAGATACAGCTGGAAAGGGGGCGAACCGCGCTCAGCTGCCTCGCTCGATCTGGCCCAGCCGGTGGGAGACGATCTTCACCACCACGTCCTCGGGCACCGGATCGCCCTCCGTGAACTGGAAGGTGCCCTTCCTGCCCTTCGTCGGGGCCACGGCACCAACCGTCGGGTAGACGCTCATGTGGTTCTTGAAGGCGGCGAAGTAGATCAGGTACTTGCCGCGGTGCTTGAACGTCGGGATGCGATAGCTGATCGTCTCCTCGGCGTCCGGCACGAGGCGCTTCACGATTCTGCGGATGCGCTCGAATTGCTCGCGCTGTCCCGGAGTAAGTGCTCGCACGTACTCGTCAACCGTGCTCATCAGCCGACCTTACGCGCCACGCTCGGCACCGATGGGCTCCCACACCGGTCGCTCAGGCCGCCACGGCCTTGTAGTAGCGCACGGCGAGGCCGGTCAGCAGCGTCTCGAAGCAGGTCTCGACGCTCATCTCGTGATCGGCGGCGTAGCCGCGCAGGCCGGTCTCCTCGATCGCCTCGGCCTGCGCGATCACGTCGTCCACGAGCTCGGGATGCTGGTCGGCGAAATAGGCGCCCATCGAGTACAGACTCGTGTCCATCAGGGACTCGAGGAACTCGTCTCCCGCCCGCGTCCGCCTCTCCGGCATCGGCGGGCAGACTATCCGCCCCGCTCCGAGCGCTAGGGAAGGGTGTCCTGCACGGCGCCGCTCACGCCGTCGACCGTGTCCGTCACGGTGCCGGTGTCGGGCGCGGGCAGCTCCGGCGCGCTCACCTCCGGCGCCGCCGTGGGCGGCGCCTCCACCGTCGGCACGGACAGCTCGGGCGTCTCCGGAAGGCTCGGCGCCTGAACGTCGGGCGCGCTCGGCAAGGAGGTGCGAGGCGTGCCGCCGGGCAGCGCGGGCAGCCCGCCCGCGCCGACCGTCCCGGCGCCCGGCAGCTCGGTGGCGCCGGCCGTGCCGGCGCCGTCACCGGAGCCCGGGGCGGTACCGGCGCCGGAGCGCGAGCCGGCCCGCTCGGCGTCGCGCCTCGAGCCGGCGGTGTCTCGCCGGGCGCGCGTGCCGGTCGCTTCGCGCGGGCTGGTCGCGGGCTGGCGCACGCTCGACCGGCCGCCGTCGCGCTCGACGGCGCGCCGCTGCTCGAGGCTCGGAGGACGCTTGCCGTGATCCCCGGCGAGCACACCGCTCCCCCCGATGGCGGCCCCGCCGACCCAGGCGATCGCCGCCGCGGCCACCAGCGCGGCCGCGCGCTCGCCCAGCCCGGCGCTCATCTGAGCGCCGCTGGGCAGCCAGTTCAGCGGCAGTGGCCATGGCAGCCGCGCGGCCACCTTGTCGCGCAGGCGCTCCGGCCGCGCGAGCGGCTCCACGCCGAGCTCTCGCGCCCGCCTGCGGCAGCTCTGGCAGCGGCGGGCGTGCCGAGCCAGCCGCTGCTCGTCTGCCCGGCCGCCCATGCCCTCGGCGAGCCGCCCGATCACCGCGCGCATCTTCTGGCAGCGCCGGCCCTCGGAGAGCTCCACGTACTCGCTCTCGAGCCTCTGTCGCGCGTGGAGCAGGGCGCTCTCCACGGCCGGCCGGCTGAGCTCGAGCCGCGCGCCGATCTCGCGGTAGGAGAGCCCGTCGAGCTCGCGCATCACGAGCACGCGCAGGTGGACGTCGGAGAGCTCGTCGAGGGCGCCGCGCACGTGGTCGAGCCGCTCCTTTGCGATCAGCGCCGAGTCGGGCGCGGCGGGGCCCACGAGCCGCAGCCGGTCCGACGGCCGCAGCGCGGCCTCGGCGTCCATCGAGACCTCCTGCGCGCGGCTCGAGCGGCGGTAGGAGTCGATCGCGGCGTTGCGGGCGATCTCGTAGATCCACGGCTTGAAGCTGATCTCGCCCTCGGTGGCGCGGATCCGGCGCAGCGCCGAGAGGAAGGCCTCCTGGGTCACGTCCTCGGCGCGGGCCTCGTCCCCGAGCATGCGGCGGACGAAGGCCCCGATGCGCGGCTGGTAGCGCCGGTAGAGCTCCTCGAAAGCGGCGTCCTCGCCCGCCCGGACCGCGGCCACCAGGTCCGTGTCGGCGGCGTCACACCGTGTCGCGATCATCCCTGCGTCTTCGCCTCGCTCCCTGGGTGCGTGGAAGGTACCCATGATGCGACGATTCGAAAGACCCTCCCTCCCCCGAGGGTTTCGATTCACCGTGGCTTCCCTTGACGAGATCATCGCCTTCCTCGACGAGCTGCTCGAGGCGCGCTCGTTCCCGGACTACGGCCCCAACGGGTTGCAGGTGCCCGGAGCCGAGCAGGTGCAGCTCGTGGCCACAGGCGTCTCGGCCCACCGCGAGCTGTTCGAGCGCGCGCTCGAGGCCGGCGCCCAGCTCGTGATCGCCCATCACGGCCTGTTCTGGGACTTCCACCCGCGCACCGTCTCGCGGGCGATGCGCGGGCGGCTGAAGCTGCTGTTCGACGCCGACATGTCGCTCGCGGCGTACCACCTGCCGCTCGACGCCCATCCCGAGCTGGGCAACAACGCGCTGCTCTGCAGGGCCCTCGGCCTGGAGCGCGCCGAGCCGTTCGGGGAGCACCGCGGGCGCGCGGTCGGCTTCGTGGGCCGCTCATCGGAAGGCGTCCGGTTCGCCGAGCTGAACGCGCGGCTCGAGCGGGTCACGGGCCGCGCGCCGTTCGCCTGGGACACCGGCCCCGAGCTCGTGCGCAGCGTGGGGATCGTCTCCGGCGGCGCGGCCTCGAGCTTCGGCGAGGCGATCGCGCTCGGGCTCGACGCCTTCATCACCGGAGAGCCGGCCGAGCACGTGATGGCGGACGCCCAGGAGGCCGGCGTCCACTTCCTCGCGGCCGGGCACTACGCGACCGAGACGTTCGGCGTGCGAAGGATCGGCGAGCTCCTGACAGAGCGGTTCGGCGTCCAGCACCGCTTCCTGGACGTCCCGAATCCCATCTAGCGGGGCGTCATAGGCGGAAGACCTACGCAGTTGCGCTTTGCCGGTTGCACCGACCGATTCAGCCGATACCCTGCTCAGTACGCCTGCAAAGCGACGAGGAGGAAGCAAGTACATGGCGATCCACCTGACGCCCACCGAGCTCGGCCGAGAGGCCGGAATGCACCGTCGCGAAGTCATTTCGAAGTGCATGGAAATGGGCGTTCCGATCTTCCAGGGCCGGATCGACAAGACCTTGTTCATCAGCAGCCTCAAGGAGGCGCAGCAGAAGCGGGAGCTCGCGAAGGCCTGATCCCGGCCTCGCCCCTCTCCTCTTACGGCGCGGGCAGCCGCCCTCGCGCCGTTCGCATTCGCCGCGCCGCCCGCTCCCCGTAGAATCCCGCGCCCCAGGCAGCACCGGAGGAGGAGAGCGAATGGAAGCAGTGACCGCCGGCGCCGAGGCGCGGCAGTCCCCGGGCACGGGCTCGAAGACGATCGCGGACCTGCTGCCGCTGGCAGCCGCCAAGTACGCGGACATGCCGGCGCAGCGCCACAAGGTCGGCGACGAGTGGGTCGACGTCTCCTACGCCGAGCTCGGCGAGATCGTCAGGGAGGTCTCGCTCGGCCTCGTGGACCTGGGCATCGAGCCCGGCGAGAAGGTCGCGATACTCGCCCACACCCGACCGGAGTGGACCCACGCCTGCTTCGGCATCCTCACCGCCGGCGCCTCGCTGGTAACGGTCTACCAGACCAGCTCCCCCGAGGAGTGCCAGTACGTGCTCGAGCACTCCGACTCGCGCGCGGTGTTCGTGGAGGACGCCGAGCAGCTCGCCAAGGTGCGCGCGATCGAGGACCGCTGCCCTGAGCTGCGCCACATCGTCGTGATGGAGCCGAGCGACGCGGAGCTCGGCGACGCGATCGCGCTCGATGAGCTGCGCGAGCGCGGCCGGCGGCGGGACGCCTCCGAGTACGAGGCTCGCTACGGCGCCGTCACCCCGGACGACATCTGCCTCTACATCTACACCTCCGGCACCACCGGCCCGCCCAAGGGCTGCCTGCTCTCGCACCGCAACTACCGGGCGATCACGGACGCCGTGGTGGCCGACAGCGTGCTCGAGGGCGGCGACTGCTCCTACCTCTTCCTCCCGCTGGCGCATGCCTTCGCGGTGCTGATCCAGTTCGCCTCGTTCGATCTCGGCGTGGCGCTCGCGTACTGGTCGCGCGACCCGAAGATGATCATCGCCGACATCGCGCAGGTCAGCCCGACGTTCTTCCCGTCGGTGCCACGCATGTTCGAGAAGATCTACACGCTGGCCAGCTCCGGCATCGAGGACAAGGAGGGGCTCGCGAAGGCCGTTCAGGTGGGCGTGAAGGTGCGGATGATGAAGGAGGCAGGCGAGCGGGTGCCGGAGGAGCTCCAAGCCGCCTTCGACCAAGCCGAGGAGAACCTGTTCAAGAACGTCCGTGGCCTCTTCGGCCAGAACATCCGGGAGTGCGTGACCGGCGCAGCGCCGATCGCCCCCGAGATCCTCGAGTTCTTCTACGCCTGCGGCGTGCCGGTGATGGAGGGCTATGGGATGACGGAGACCGCCACGAGCGCCACCGTCAACCGCCCGATCGACAACGGCTTCCGCTTCGGCTCCGTGGGCCGGGCGATGAAGGGCGTGGAGATCAAGATCGCCGAGGACGGCGAGGTGCTCCTACGGGGACCGAACATCTTCCAGGGCTACTACAAGAACGAGGAGGCCACCAGGCAGACGCTCGAGGGCGACGAGCGCTGGCTCCGCACGGGCGACCTCGGTCGCCTCGACGAGGACGGCTTCCTATACATCACCGGCCGCAAGAAGGACATCATCATCACCGCGGGGGGGAAGAACATCACCCCGGCGAACCTCGAGAACGGGCTCAAGCGGAGCCGCTGGATCTCGCAGGCGGTGGTGGTCGGCGACAGGCGCCCGTACCTGACGGCGCTGCTCACGCTCGATCCCGAGGAGGCGCCCGCCCTCGCCGAGCAGCTCGGACTCGAGGACTCCGAGGTCGCCTCGATGGTGAGGGACGAGCGCGTGCGCGCGGAGCTCCAGAAGACGATCGACGAGGTCAACTCGCACGTGGGCCCGGTGGAGCAGATCAAGCGCTTCACGGTCCTCGATCACGATCTGTCGCAGGAGACCGGCGAGCTGACCCCTACCCTGAAGGTCAAGCGCAACGTCGTGCACGCGAAGTACGCCGGCCTGGTCGACGAGCTCTACGCGGCGCCGCAGGGCTGAAGGCCCCACTACCCTGGTGAGGGGCCGGCCCGGCAGCCGCCCCTCCCCATGGCCAGCAACGATCCCACCGACACCGGCGGCCTGTTCGTCGGCCGCCGGCCCGGCACCGCGCCGGTCCGCTACCGCGACGACGTGGCGCCCTCGTCCGAGCGGCGCCGCCGGATCGACGAGCTGCTCGCCCACGCGTTGCTGCTCGTGGAGCTCCTCATGTGCCTGTCGCTGTTCGGCCCGCAGCCGCTCGCCTGGCTCTGGATCGGCTCGCAGGTGGACTACCTGACCGGCTACGTCACGGCGGGGATCGGCACGGTGTTGATCGGCTGCCTCGCCTCGCTGATGCTCACGATGGCGGCCGCCAAGCGCGTGGACCACGCCTGGGTGCTCGTGCGCCGCGCTGGGGGACGCCGACAGGAGCGCGGTGCGCTCGAGCGCATCTTCGTCGTGAGCGTGGGGGTCGCCGTGCTTGTGTTCGGGTTCTGGTTCATGGTCATCGAGGGCCCCGGCCCGAGTCTGGCGCCGAGCGGCTGAGCGCCGGCGGAGCTCGTTGGGCTTTCGCGACTACTACCGGCAGTTCGACGACATCGACGAGCTCGAGCTGAACCGCGAGCGCCGGGCCCGCCGCGCCGAGGAGAAGCGCCGCGCCCTCGAGCGGGTCCCGGACCTCGACCTGTCCGGCAGCGAGTGGCCGGACCTGCCCCACTCCGAGATCGCGAACGCGGCGATCGCGCGGGCGCGCGGCCTCGTCCAGCGCTACCCGGACCGGCACGCGGCG
>DASQNF010000178.1:0-2177 GCA_035645115.1 Thermoleophilaceae bacterium
CGAGGACGTTGGCGTCCACCGCTACTTCAACTGCAACAACATCTGGGTCAACCTGCGCGCACTCGAGCGCACACTCGCGGAGCGCGACGGGGTGCTCGAGCTGCCGATGATCGTCAACCGCAAGACGGTCGACCCGGCCGACTCCGCATCGCCCGCGGTGGTCCAGCTCGAGACCGCGATGGGCGCCGCGATCGGGATCTTCGACGGCGCCGGAGCGGTGCACGCCCCGCGCAGCCGCTTCGTGCCGGTCAAGAAGACGAACGACCTCCTGGTGGTGCGCTCCGACGCCTACGCCCTGAGCGCCGACTGGACGCTCGAGCTCGCCGCCGAGCGCGGCTCGGCGCCGCCGCACGTGGAGCTCGACCCCGACCACTTCAAGCTCCTTGGGGATTTCGAGGGGCGCTTCGCGAGCGGTCCGCCGTCGCTCGCGGGCTGCGAGCGGCTGATCGTCGATGGCGACGTGAGCTTCGGCCGAGACGTGACCCTGCGCGGCTCGGTGAAGGTCAGCGGCCCGCGCCGGATCGCGGACGGCTCGCTGCTCGAGGGCTGAGGCTCAGGGCGCCGGCACGCCCTCGACGCGGCGCTCCTCGAGGCGCTCGCGCCGGCGCTCATCCTCCTCCGAGCGCGCCAGCATCGACACGAACAGCACCACCATCACGATCACGAGCGTGAGCGACTGCTCGACCATCATGATCACCCCGCCCACGTTCTGGTCCTCCATGGGCGAGAGGCCCCAGATGCGCGGCGTGCTCTCGTAGTGGGGATAGAGCGAGGCGGCGCTCCAGGCCAGGTAGAGCCCGAGCGCGGCAAGGCCGCCCTTCGCCGTGGCGATGTAGGCGAGCGGCTGCATGCCGGTGAGCCGCCGGCGCATCGGGACGGGCTGCACGAGCGGCCACCAGAGCGCCAGCCCGGCCGCGAAGAACGAGCCGTGCTCGAGCAGGTGCACGAGCGGCTGCTCGGCGGCTGCGTCGTAGAGGGGGGGCAGGTGCCACAGGTACATCAGGCCGAGCCAGAGAGCGAGGCCCGTGACCGGGCTCGCGAACGGGCCGAGCGCCCGCTCGAGGCCCACGAGCCGGCGCGTGGCCGGGCGCATGATCACGCGCGACAGCGAGAGCAGCAGCAGCAGCGGCGCGATGTCGCCGAGCAGGACGTGCTGGACCATGTGAGCCGAGAACAGGTAGTCCTCGCCGAGGCCGTCGACAGGCGAGACGAGCGCGGCGAGCAGCGCCAGCATCGCGCCGGCAAAGGCGAGCGCCTGGAGGGGGCCGGCTCCACGGCCGCCCGCCTCGCGCCGCGCCTCCCGGAAGCGCCATACGTACACGCCCGCCAGCAGGGCGAGCGGGACGAGCACGAACGGGTCCGAGAACCACTGGGTCCGAGGGTGGTCCATGCGCACGGAAGTTTCGCAGTGGAGCGCCCACAGGTAACGCGTGTCCGGCCAGGCTTGGGGGATGCTCGCGCCCCCGCTGTGCTGGAGCTGCGGCGGACCGGCTCGCCGGCGCGAGTCCCTCTGCGGCGGCTGCCGCTCGTCGCTGCGGCGGCTGGGGCCCGAGCCGGCCCTGCTCGGCGGGGTGCGCGTCTGGGCGCCGCTCGCCTACCACGGCGCGGCCCGGGAGCTGGTGCGGGCGCTCAAGTTCCGCGGGGCCGTCGGCGTGGCGGACGCGATGGCCGCCCAGATCGTCGCAGCGGCGCCGGCCGGGCTCCTGGACGGCGCGACGGTCCCAGCCGGCGCCGGGATCTCGCCGCTCGCCGCCGGAACGGGGGTCTCGCCTCTCACGCCTGGCGCGGGGACTTCGCCGCTCACGGCCGGCGCGGGGGTCCCGCCGGTCCTGGTGCCGGTCCCGATCCACCCGCGCAGGGCGCGGCGGCGCGGCTTCAACCAAGCGCACGTGCTCGCCGTCGCCATCGCCCGGCGCAGCGGGCTCGCACTGCTCGACTGCCTGACCCGCTCCGGTGCGCCGGGCAGCCAGGTGGGGCGCGGCCGCGGCGAGCGCCGCGCGGGGCCGCAGGGAGCGATTGGCGCTCGCCCGCCGGTGTCGCCGCGGGCGCTGCTCGTGGACGACGTGGCCACCACCGGCGCCACGCTCGCCGCCTGCGCCGCGGCCCTGAGGGCCGCCGGGACCCGCGAGCTGGCGGCCGTGACGTTCGCACGGGCGCCCGGACGCTGAGCTTCGCCC
>DASQNF010000179.1:0-24681 GCA_035645115.1 Thermoleophilaceae bacterium
AGCGCGGGGTTCGTGCCCACCGAGCCCGGGCCGCGGGTGCCCCCTCGGCGGCTGCCGTCGCTCGAGCCGCGCGACCGGGCCGCGGGCCGGCGCCGCGCCGTGCGGGTGGCCCGGCGGACGCTCCTCGGCGCGGGCATCGTCGGCGGCGTGGGGCTCGCGGCGCTCGCGCTGCAGCGGATCGGGATCGACTCGATCGCAAGCGCGCTGCTCGCCGCCACCCCGGTGTGGGTGCTCGTGGCGTTCGCCCTGATGTGCGCCTCGATGCTCCTGCGCTCCGAGGCCTGGCACGCGATCCTGCGCGCCGCGCTGCCGGGCACGCGCGTACGTCGGCGCGACACCGCCCGCGGCACGATGATCGGCGTGCTGATGTCGGCGACGCTGCCGGCGCGGCTCGGCGAGCCCTCGCGCGCGCTGATCGTGGCACGTCGCCTGGGCCGAGTGCGCGACCGCTTCCCGATCGTGCTGGGAACGCTCGTCTCGCAGACTCTCCTGAACATCCTCGCCCTGATCGTGCTGGGGTCGGTGATGTTCGCCACGGTGGGCCTCTTCCAGGGCAACGAGGACGCGATCGTGTTGGCCACGATCGCGCCGGTGGTGCTGCTCGCGCTCGTGTTCTTGGCCCCCTGGCTCCTGCGGCGCGGCCGGCCGACCCGCTTCCAGCGCCTCGCCGAGGCGGCGGGCGCCGTGCGCCGGGCGCTGGTCCAGGTCCGGAGCGGCCTCGAGGTCTTCCGCAAGCCCAAGCTGGGCGGCTGGGCCGCGCTAGCCCAACTCACGGCCTGGGCGATCCAGTGGCTCGCCTGCTACGTGCTGCTGGTGGCGCTCGGGCTCGACGAGCGCGCCGGGCTTGGAGCGGCGGCGGCCGTCCTTTTCGCGGTCAACGTCACAGCGGCCCTGCCCGCCACCCCCGCGAACCTCGGCGTCTTCCAGGCGGCCTGCGTGGCCGTGCTGTCCGCCTACGGAGTGGGCAAGACCGACGCCCTCGCCTACGGGATCATCCTCCAGGCGGTGGAGATAGCCACCGCCCTGACGATGGGGATGCCGGCGCTCGTGCGCGAGGGGATGACCTGGAGGGACCTGCGCACGCGCGCGCTCCATGCGGCGCCGGTCGAGTTGAGCGCGATGGGGAGCCGGCGCGGCGAGGCCGCGGAAGCCGAGGCGTAGCGGGCCTCAGAACGCGATCGGCCGGCCGTCGCGGAAGAAGCCGCCGCTCGGGCCGTCGTCCGGCAGGGTGGCGAGCCAGACCACGCCCCGCCCACCGTCCTCGACCGGCTTCTGCGCGCCCAGCGGGGCGCCCATGTCCGTGTTCACGAATCCCGGGCAGGCGGAGTTGACCTTGACGCCGGCGTCCTCGAGCTCGCTCGCGAGGATGCGGGTCATCGCGTTCATGGCCGCCTTCGAGACCCGGTAGCCGGGCGACCAGCCGCCCATCTCCGCGATCCCGCCCATGCCGCTCGAGACGTTCACCACACGGGCGTGCCCGGACTCGCGCAGCAGCGGCAGCAGCGCGATCGTGAGTCGGTAGGCGCCGAAGAAGTTCGTGTCGAGCGCGCGCTGGATCGCCTCGAAGTCAGGCGCCGTGCCCGGCACCCCGAAGTCCGACCCGATCCCCGCGTTGTTGACGAGCACGTCGAGCGCGCCCGGGTCCGCGCGCACCGCGGCCGCGGCGCGCCCGATCGACGCGGGCGCCGAGACGTCGAGCTCGAGCGCCCGGGCAACGCCGATCGCCTCGGCCGCCTCGCGCGCCTTCGACTCGTCGCGGGCGGTCACGATCACCTCGTGGCCCGCCGCGGCGAGCTGGCGCGCCGTCTCGCGGCCGATGCCGCGGTTGGCTCCCGTCACGAGCGCGATCGGCACGGGCGCAGACTACCCGGGGCGGGGACGGCGCCCACGTGCCTCGAGGCGAGCAGCGCGCCGCCCGGAGTGCCCGTGCGCCCTGCGCCGGGCGCCGACGGTCGCGGTGCCGGACCCGGCGGCCAACCTTCACACACTTGTGTCAAGGTTGCTATCCTCCCCTCCTTGGCTGCGCGCGACTACATCGAGGCCACTCGCTCCCGGGTCGTGGTCTTCGACGGCGGCATGGGCGCCACTCTCGAGCAGTTCGACCTGACGCCGGAGGACTACGGCGGCCTCGCCGGCAAGTGCCACGAGGCGCTCGTGCTCAACCGCCCGGACGTGATCCAGGGCGTGCACGAGTCGATGCTGGCGGCCGGCGCGGAGGTGCTCGAGACGGACACCTTCCAGGCCAGCCGGCTGAAGCTCGAGGAGTGGGGGCTCGGCGAGCACACCCTCGAGATCAACCGGCGCGCCGCCGAGATCGCACGCGCTGCGGCGGGCGAGTCATGCTTCGTGGCTGGCTCGATCGGCCCCACCGGCCAGCTCCCGGCGAGCGACGACCCGACGCTCGGCAGGACCAGCTTCCGCGAGCTCGTGGAGGTGTTCACAGAGCAGGCCGGCGGCCTGCTCGCGGGCGGCGCCGACCTGCTGATCATCGAGACGGCGCAGGACATCCTCGAGGTGAAGGCCGCGATCTTCGGCGCGCGCGAGGCGTTCAAGCTCGCCGGGCGCAGCGTGCCGATCCAGGCGAGCGTGTCGCTGCTGCCGAACGGCGGCAAGATGCTGCTCGGGACCGACATCCAGGCGGTGCTCACCACGTTGACGGCGCTCGACGTGGACGTGCTCGGGCTCAACTGCTCGACCGGCCCGGAGGACATGCGCGACGCGATCCGCTACCTGGGCGAGTTCAGCCCCGTTCCGGTGCACTGCATCCCTAACGCCGGGCTGCCGCTCCAGGGCGCCGACGGCGAGACGATCTTCCCCGAGGAGCCCGAGCCGCTCGCGAGCTCGCTGCAGGAGTTCGTGGAGCGCTTCGGCGTGTCGATCGTGGGCGGCTGCTGCGGCACGACGCCGGAGCACATCGCCGCGATCGTCGACCGCGTCGGCGGGCGCGAGGCGGGGCCGCGGCCAAGCACTCGCGAGGTGCTCGTGTCCTCGATGATGACCGCCACGCCGCTCGTCCAGGAGCCGCGCCCGACGCTCGTGGGCGAGCGCGTGAACTCCCAGGGCTCGCGCAAGGCGAAGGAACTGCTGCTCGCGAACGACTACGACGGCATCGTTCGCATCGCCGAGGACCAGGTCGAGGGTGGGGCGCACGTGCTCGACGTGTGCGTGGCGCTCACCGAGCGCCAGGACGAGGACGAGCAGATGCGCGAAGTTGTGAAGCGAATCTCGTTGACCCAGCCGGCCCCGATCCAGGTGGACTCCACCGAGCCCGAGGTGATCCAGGCGGCGCTCGAGGCGATCCCAGGGCGGGCGATCGTCAACTCGGTCAACCTCGAGGCCGGTCGCGGCAAGCTCGACGTCGTGGCCCCGCTCGCCAAGGCGCACGGCGCCGCCCTGATCGCGCTGACGATCGACGAGGTGGGCATGGCCAAGACCGCGGAGCGCAAGCTCGAGGTGGCCGAGCGGATCGTCGAGCTCGCCTGCGACGAGCACGGGCTCGACCGCGAGGCGCTCATCTTCGACGCGCTCACCTTCACCCTCACCACCGGCGACGAGGAGTGGCGGCCGAGCGCCGTCGCCACGATCGAGGGCATCAAGGCGATCAAGGCCGCACTGCCGGGCGTGAAGACCTCGCTGGGCGTCTCGAACGTCTCCTTTGGCGTCTCACCCGGGGCGCGCGCGGTGCTCAACTCGGTGTTCCTGCACCACTGCGTGGAGGCCGGGCTCGACCTCGCGATGGTCAACCCGAACCACATCACCCCCTACGGGGAGATTCCCGAGAACGAGCGTGAGCTGGCCGACGACCTCGTGCTGAACCGCCGCGAGGACGCGCTCGAGCGCTTCATCGCGCACTTCGAGCAGAAGGGCGAGTCGGACGAGGAGGCCGGCGGCACCGACCCCACCGAGGGCATGGAGCCCGAGGAGGCGCTCCATTTCCACATCCTGCGCCGCAAGAAGGAGGGCGTGGAGCACTGGATCGACCGGTCGGTGGAGAAGATCGGCGCCGTGCCCACGCTCAACGGGGTGCTGCTGCCCGCGATGAAGGAGGTGGGCGACAAGTTCGGCGCGGGCGAGCTGATCCTGCCCTTCGTACTGCAGTCGGCCGAGGTGATGAAGCGCGCCGTGGCCCGGCTCGAGAACTACCTCGACAGGCTCGAGGGGCACACCAAGGGCAAGGTCGTGATCGCAACCGTGTTCGGGGACGTGCACGACATCGGCAAGTCGCTCGTCAACACGATCCTCACGAACAACGGCTACACGGTGTTCGACCTCGGCAAGCAGGTGCCGGTGGACACGATCATCAACGCCGCGATCGAGCACGAGGCCGACGCGATCGGGCTGTCCGCGCTCCTCGTGTCGACCTCGAAGCAGATGCCGACCTGCGTTCAGGAGCTGCACGAGCGCGGTCTCGAGTTCCCGGTGCTGGTGGGTGGCGCTGCGATCAACCGCGACTTCGGCCGGCGCATCCTCTACCCAAAGGGCAAGGACTCGGACGAGATCTACGAGCCCGGCGTGTACTACTGCAAGGACGCCTTCGCGGGGCTCGCCACGATCGACCAGCTCGTGGACGGCGAGACGCGCGGCGCGCTCGTCGAGCGGATCCGCGCGGAGGCCAAGGCGCTGCGCGAGAAGCCGGTAGAGGTCGATGACGGCCCGGCGCTGACGGACTCGTCCGCGCGCTCGAGCGCCCGTACCGACGTGCCGGTCCCCGAGCCGCCCTTCTGGGGGGCGCGCGAGCTCGAGGTGGACCTCGACGACGTCTACCCGCACCTCGACCGCCATGTGCTGTTCAAGCTGCACTGGGGCGGGCGCGGGGTGAAGGGCGAGGACTGGGAGCGGCTCGTGCACGGCGATGACGAGGAGGAGGGCTTCGCCCCGCGGCTCGAGCGCATGTGGCACGAACAGGACTACCTGCGCCCGCGTGCGAAGCTCGGCTACTTCCCCTGCGCCTCCGACGGCAACGAGCTCGTGGTGTTCGACCCGGACGAGCCGGAGCGCGAGCTCGAGCGGCTGAGCTTCCCGCGCCAGCCCAGGCACGACCGCATCTGCCTCACCGACTTCTTCCGGCCGCTCTCCTCCGGCGAGCGCGACGTGGTGGCTCTGCAGGGAGTGACCGTGGGGCCCGAGGTGACCGAGCTGATGGCGCAGCTCGAGCGCGACGGCGAGTTCGCCGAGCAGCTGTACACGCACGGCCTCGGCGTGCAGGCCGCCGAGGGGCTGGCGGAGTGGCTGCACTCCGAGGCGCGACGTGGGCTCGGCATCGATCCCGACCAGGGCCGGCGCTACTCGTGGGGCTACCCCGCCTGCCCGGACCAGTCCGAGCACGAGAAGGTGTGGCGGCTGCTCGGGCTCGAGGAGATCGGCATGTACCTCTCTGACGGCTTTGCGGTGATGCCCGAGCAGTCGACGGTCGCGATCATCGCCCATCACCCGCAGGCCGTCTACTTCGGCATGAAGTCCGGCTTCATCCCAAAGGACAAGGCCCCGGACGAGCTGATCGCCGGCAGCGAGCGCGGTGGCGAGCTGCCGCCGGAGGTCGATCCGGCGGACGGCTCGGTCGAGCTCGAGGCCGCCCGGCGCTCGGCCGACGAGATCCCGGCCTGAGCGCGCGCCCCGGCCGGCAGCGCGGCGGCGCTGCGCCGGCGGGCGCTGACGGGTTAGGGTCACGCCGTGAGCGAGCGGCCGGCACCCGTACCCGACCTCGACTGGGAGCCCGAGCGGGCGCGCGAGCTGGGCGGCGCCGCCGTGGAGCTCTGGGCGGAGCTGCTCGGCCGGCTCCCCGAGCTGCCCGTCAGCCGCGGGCTCGGCGCCGCGGAGGTGCGCGACCTGCTCGAGCTCGAGGTGCCCGAGGAGGGACTCTCGAACGCGGAGCTCATGGATCGGCTGCGACCGCTCGTGTTCGATGCGTCGATGTTCCCCGGGCACCCCGGGTTCTCGGCCTACGTGTCCGGAGCGGGGACGGTGCCAGGCGCGGTGGCCGACCTGCTGGCGGCGGCGCTCAACCAGAACCTCGGCGGCTTTCGGCTGAGCCCGGGCGCAAACCAGGTGGAGGCCGCGCTCGTTCGCTTCCTCGCGTCGAGCTTCGGGCTCCCCGAGACCGCGGGTGGGCAGGTGGTGGCGGGCGGGGCGATTGCGAACTTCGTGGGCTTGAAGGTGGCCCGCGACGCCGCCCTCGGGCCCGACGCGCGGGCCCGCGGCGTGGCGGCGGGCCCGCCGCTCGCCTTTTACGCCTCGAGCGAGGCCCATGTGGTCCACCAGCGCGCCGCCGACATGCTCGGCCTGGGGATCGATGCGGTGCGCAGCATCCCGGTCGACGGCGACCAGCGCATGCGGACCGACGCGCTGGCGGAGTCGCTCGAGAGCGACCGCGCGGCCGGCGTCGTGCCGGCCGCGGTGATCGGCACCGCGGGCACCACCGCCACCGGCGCGATCGACCCGCTCGAGCCGATCGCCGAGCTCTGCGCCGGGCACGGCATCCACTTCCACGTGGACGCGTGCTACGGCGGCCCGGCGGTGCTCGCCCCCGACCTGCGTCCCCTGATGGCCGGCATCGAGCGCGCCGACTCGATCGCGGCCGACGCCCACAAGTGGCTCTACACGCCGCTCCTGGGCGGCTGCGCGATTCTGCGCGACGCCGCCCTGCTGCCCGCGGCGTTCGCCGCCGACGCGAGCGTCATCTGGATGGACGAGGAGGCCCGCGCCGCACACGGGATCGACTACGTGCACCAGGGGCCGGACTTCAGTCGCGGCTTCGCCGCGCTACGGATCTGGCTCTCGCTGGTGGCGCACGGCAGCGCGGCCTATGGCCGCCGCATCTCGCACGACGCCGCGCTCGCGCGCTACCTCGGCGAGCTCGTGGAGGAGCACCCCGACTTCGAGCTGATGACGCCGGTCAAGCTGTCGATCTGCTGCTTCCGGTTCGCGCCGGCGGCGCTGCGCGGCGACGACGAGGCGCTCGACCGCCTCAACGAGCGGCTGATGCTCGCGATCCACTCCGACGGACGCGTGTACTGCTCGAACGCCGTGCTCGACGGCCGCTTCTGCCTGCGCGCGTGCATCGTCAACTTCCGGACCGAGGCGGAGCATCTCGAGCTGCTGCTCCGGGTGGCGGCCGAGCACGGCGAGCGGCTGGCGGCCGAGCACGGGGAGCGGCCGGCGGCCGAGCTCGCGCCAGAGGGCGGCCGGGGGGCCTAGCTCGGGAGGGCGGCGAGCACGGCGTCGAGCACCCGCCCGGCGCCGAAGCGGACGACGTCGTCGGCGGGGAGGCCGGTGTGGCGCTCCGCGTCGGCCACCGCGGCGCGCGCGGCGGCCTCGGCCAGGTCGCTCGTGTTGAGCGCGATCGCCGCAACCCGCGCGCGCCGCACCCGCGACGCCACGCCCTCGTATGCGGCGACCAGCTCGGCCAGCGGCGGGATCGGCAGGTCCGGGTAGTTGCGGATGCCGGTGGCCCCGGCCTTGTGCACCAGCACCAGCAGGTCGGGCGCCGAGCCGTGCAACAGGCCGAGCGTGACGCCGGAGTAGGCCGGATGGAACAGCGCTCCCTGCCCCTCCACGAAGAGCAGGTCGCCGTGCTCGGCGCCCTCGCGCACGAGCCGCTCGGCTGCGCCCGCAACATAGTCGGAGATCACGTGGTCCACGGCGATGCCCCACCCGGCGATAGCCACCCCGGTCTGCCCGGTCGGGACGTACACCGAGCGCAGCCCGCGCTCGCGCGCCACGCGGTCGAGCTCGAGCGTCACGACCTTCTTCCCGATCACCGTGTCCGAGCCCACGCTGTGCACCACGCGCACGCCGGCCGGCCGGCTGTCGGGCCCCCGCGGCACCGTCAGATCGGCCGGCGCCGCGCGCAGGTCGCGCAGGCGCGTGCCCGAGCGTTCGGCCGCGGCGGCCAGCTCCGGGTCGTCCGCCAGCTGGGTGTGCAGCCCGGCTTCGAGGTCGATTCCCGCCGCGATCGCCTCGAGCAACGCCGGCCGCCAGGCCGGGTCGAGCTTGCCGCCCGGCGGCGCCACGCCTATCAGGAGCGCCGTGGCGCCGCGCTCGATCGCCTCGCGCACGGTCGCCACCACCGGCACCGGCTTCGAGCAGAACGGCTCGACCTGCTCCGCGGTGAGTCCGGCCTCGGTCGAGTCGATCACCGCCACCACCTCGCGCGTGCCGTAGCGGATCACTCCGTGCCCGGTCTTGCCGGTGTGCCTGCGAAAGAGCCCCTCCGCGAAGACGGCGAGCCTGGCGGCGCTCACGCGGGCGCCCCTCGGGACGCCGGGGCCGCGTCGGGTGGGGGCGCCAGGGCCGGCTCCACGCCGAGGCCGGCGCCGGGGCCGGGCAGCACGCGGCCGTCGTCGAGGCGGAGCCCGGTGAAGGGCTGGTCGGCCAGCAGCAGGTGGCCGTCGAGGTCCACCCAGTCGGCCAGCGACGCGATCGCCGCGGCCGGAGCGATCCCGAGCTGCGACTCGATCATGCAGCCGAGCATCACCCGCAGCTTGAGCGCCCTGGCCGCGTGGATCATCCGCACGGCCTCGCGCAGGCCGCCGGACTTGGCGAGCTTGACGTTGACCGCGTCGGCGTAGCCGGCCACGGCCGCTACGTCGCGGAGCTCGTGGCAGCCCTCGTCGACCACCACCGGCAAGCGCGTTTGGAGCTCCCGCAGCGCCCGGAACGAGTCGCGGTCCGCCGCGGGGAACGGCTGTTCCACCAGCTCCACGCCGAGCTCCACCAGCGCGGGCATCAGCTCGCGCGCCGCCTCAAGCGTCCAGCCCTCGTTGGCGTCCACCCGCAGAGGCGCCGAGCTCTCCGCGCGCACGGCCTCCAGCCGCGCGAGATCTTGCGCGCCGCCGACCTTGACCTTGAGCGCCCGCCAGCCGCGTGCCCGGCGGGCGCGGTCGCGGGTGCCCTCGAGGCTGTCGATCCCGATCGTGTAGGAGCTGGGGGGCGCCTGCGGCGAGAGCCCCAGCAGGCGCCAGACGGGCACGCCGAGCCGCTTGCCGATCCAGTCGTGCAGCGCGGCGTCGAGCGCCGCCCGCGCGCCCAGATCGCCGCCGCGCCGGGCCACGCGGGCCCCGATCGCCTCGAGCGCGAACGGGTCCTCGCCCACCAGCGCCGGCGCGCATTCGGCCAGGAAGCGCCCGGCGGACTCCACGCTCTCGCCGCGGTAGTACACCGGCGCCGCCTCGCCGCGCCCCACGATGCCGTCTCGCTCGAGCTCCACCTGCACCAGCGACTGTGTCGTGCGCGACCCGCGGGCGATGCCGAACTCCTCGGCGAGCCTGAGGTCGGCTGTACGCGTGCGGAGCTCCACGGAGGCCGCAGCATGACGATCCCATGGGCTTCTCACCGCCCCGATGGCCCCGGGTGGGAGCCTGTGGTGCGATGAACGCGGGGCTCTGCGACTCCTGCCGCTGGCAGAAGCTGATCCGCACGACGCGCGGAAGCACGTTCAGCATGTGCCTGCGCTCGAGGCGCGACGAGCGCTTCCCGAAGTACCCGCGGCTGCCGGTGGAGCGCTGTCCCGGCTACGAGGAGCGGCCGCTCAACGCTCCCCGCTGACCACGGTCTTGCCGTCTTCGGCCACGCGCACGTCGGGCGCCTCGTCGGAGACCGTTCCCGAGAACGATCCGCGCGGGGCCCGGTCGCCACCGCCGGCCGACACCGCCCGCGCGTTGCCGTCGAGGCCCGCGGCCACCTCCCAGGCGACCTTGTAGGGGCCCGCCCGCACGGCGGTCACCGACCACTTGAAGGTCTTCTCCCTGCCGGGCCTGAGAGGCCCGCACGCCCACGTGTTCACGTAGGCGGTTTCGCAGCCGCGCGGGGTCGCGTCCCTGGCCTCCGGGAAGCCGCCGACCTCCACCTGCACCCCGTTGACCGCGAACATCGGTCGTGTCGGGTCCGCGAGCGAGGGATCGGCGGCCTTCTGGTAGTCGAGCCCGTGGACCGTTACCGCAACGTTCGGGATCGCGCGATCGCCGGCGTTGCGGACGCTGATCACGAGGTCCGAGCTCTGCGCGAGCTTCTGGTCGGCGGGGAAGCTGGCCTTCAGGACGTCCACCGCGAACCTGCCCTCGGGCTCGTTCTCGTCCTGGCGCTCACCGCCGCAGCCCGCGAGCGCCAGCAGCCCGATAAGGACGACCGCCCGCGCCCGCTGCTCGTCCTTGGCCAAAGCCGGGCGAACATACCACCGCGACGCCCGTCAGCACGCGGCTTTTGCCGCCCCCGTGCGCCGCCGATCCCATGGCGGGCGCGGAGGACATGCCATAGGCTTTGCCCAGGGAGTGACGTGTTTGCGGGGGAGGACGGTCGCTTCCCCGGGAGGAGAGTTCCGCAACTTTGATCCGCGCAGCCGCCGATCGGGTCTTCCTGCCCACGAAGGGCCTGCTCGAGCAGGTCGGCGACATGATGATCCTGACCGGCAAGACGCTTGTGTCGGCGCTGCGCCCCCCGTATCCGTACGGCACCGAGTTCGTGCAGCAGTTCCTGTTCATGCTGCGGCTCTGCTGGCTGCCCCTGACGATCTCGACGATCGCCTTCGGCTACGGCGCCCCCGGGCTGCAGGCCGGCAACTTCCTCGTCCTCTTCGGCGCGATCGACCGCCTCGGCGGCTTCTTCGTGCTCGCGTCGATCCGCGAGTTCGCGCCGTTCGTGACCGCGATCATCCTCGCCGGCGTGGGCGGCACGGCGATCACCGCGGACCTCGGCGCCCGCAAGATCCGCGAGGAGCTCGACGCCTTGCAGGTTCTGGGCGTCGACCCGATCAAGAACCTGGTGGTGCCGCGCTTCCTGGCGCTGATGGTGGTCACCGGCCTCTTCAACATCTACGCGCTGATCTTCGGGATCTTCGGCGGCGTGCTCGCAACGCTCACCTTCGACGCGCCGCTGGGTCCGTTCTTCGCCACCCTGCTCAACAACGCGTCCACTACCGACCTGTGGGGATCGGTGGTGAAGACCACGCTGTTCGGCGCGATCATCGCGATCGTCTCCTGCTACAAGGGGATGACCGCGTCCGGAGGCGCGGAAGGGGTGGGCAGAGCCGTGAACCAGGGCGTGGTGATCGAGTTCCTCGGCATCTTCGCGTTCAACTACGTTTTCACCCAGACGCTGCTCGCGACCCACCCCGAGATCTCAGTGATCAAGTGACAGCGCGGGTCTGATGGGCAAGACCTGGCTGAGCGTCCCGCGGGACTGGATCTCGACCTTCGGCGAGATCGCGAAGTTCTGCACGCGGATCGTCGTGAGCGTGTTCAACGGGCGGGTGTTCCGCTTCTTCGGGGAGGCGCTGCGCCAGGCGGGGATCCTGATCCTGGGCTCGGCGATCGTGATCTGGGGGCTGGCGTTCATCCTCGGGTTGCAGTGCGGGATCGAGGGCGCCTATTTCAACCGCTCGGTGGGTGCGCCCGCCTACGCGGGTGTGTTCTCGGCGTGGTGCGACCTGCGCGAGATCATGCCCTACGCGTTCGGCTACATGATGTCGGCGAAGGTCGGCACGGGGCTGGTGGCGGAGATCGGCGCGATGCGCATCTCGGACGAGATCGACGCGCTCGAGGTGATGGGGATCAACTCGCTCGTGTTCCTGTGCGCGACGCGCCTGCTGGCCGCCTGGATGGTGCTGCCGTTCATGTACATCGCGGCTGTGGGCGCCGGGTTCTTCGCGAGCTACCTGGCGGTGGTGCAGCAGATCGGGGAGGTGAGCTCGGGCGGCTACTTCCTGATCTTCTGGATGTTCCAGAACCCTCCGGACCTGTTCTACAGCTTGATCAAGGGCATGGCGATGGCCACGGTGATCGTGCTGGTGGGCTGCTACTACGGCTACAACGCGGGGGGCGGTCCGGTGGGGGTGGGCACGGCCACGGCGAAGTCGATGGTGCTGAACACGGTGATGGTCCACCTGATCGGGATGGTGGGCACCCAGATCTTCTGGGGCTCGAACCCGAGAGCCCCGATAGGCGGCTGAGGCGGAAGTGGAGGGACCGTGAGCGAGGAGCGCAGGGACGAGCCGAACGACCGGGCCGCGGGGCGCCCCGGGGAGGCCTCGCGCGCCGGGGACGCGGAGCGCCCGCTCGAGCCGCGCGACTGGGAGGAGACCCGCGGCGAGACCCAGCAGGAGCCGCACGCGGGGCAACCGGGGTTCGAGCAGCCCACGGCGGCGGGGCGCGAGCAGGCGATCCACGACGAGCCGGGAGGGCCGGGCGCCCCCGAGCGCATGGAGAGTCCCCGGTCCGCCCTGGCCGCGGGAGGCCCCGCGGCGCGGCCCACCCGGGTGACGAGCGAGGGCGTGCCGGACAACATCCGCGACCAGACGCGCACGGGCGAGGACCCCTACCAGTGGCACTCCGGCCGCACCCGGGAGCACGGCTCCCAGGACGCCGTGGAGTTCATCGACGTAAAGAAGTCCTTTGGCCGCAACACGATCCTCAACGGCCTCAACCTCGGGCTGCCGGACGGGCAGATCTCGATGATCCTCGGGCCGTCGGGCACCGGCAAGTCGGTGTGCATCAAGCACATGGTCGGCCTGCTCTACCCCGACGAGGGGGACGTCCTGGTGCACGGGGAGTCGGTCCCCAACATGGCGGACGACGAGCTCTTCGAGATGCGCAAGAAGTTCGGTGTGCTGTTCCAGGACGGGGCGCTGTTCGGATCGATGAACGTGTTCGACAACACGGCCTTCCCGCTTCGCCAGCACACCGACAGGGGAGAGGACGAGATCAGGGAGATCGTCCTGCGCCGGCTGGGCGAGGTGGGTCTCGGGGGCGCGCTCGACAAGATGCCGAACGAGCTCTCGGGCGGCATGCGAAAGCGCGCCGGGTTCGCGCGGGCGCTCGTGCTCGACCCCGACATCGTGCTCTTCGACGAGCCCGACTCGGGGCTCGACCCGGTGCGCACCGCGCTCCTCTGCGAGCTGATCATGGAGGTGCACGAGGAGAACGGGGGCGCGTACTGCGTGATCACGCACGACATCATGTCGGCGCGGCGGGTGGCGGACTACATCGCGATCCTCTGGAAGGGCAGGATCGTCGAGTCGGGTCCGGCGAGCGAGCTCTTCAACAGCGACAATCAGTTCGTGAGGCAGTTTCTGTCCGGGGAGGCACAGGGGCCCCTGGGGATGGAGTAGGCAAGGCGCGCAGGATGCGCGCAGCAGCTGCGATCCGGCAGAGGCCGGTTCGCCGGGAGGCGTCGGGCGGCACACCGCTTGGATTCGAACAGGAGAGAGAGCAGGACCCGTGAAGCGCTCGACTCGGAGCGTGGAACGACGCTGGCCCGAGTGATCGCCGCGGTGGCGGTGGTGGCCGTCGTGACGCTGATCGCGCTGGCGCTCGTCGGCGGCTCGGAGTCCTACCGGGTCAAGGCGGTCTTCCAGAACGGCGGGCAGCTCGTTCCGGGCAACCAGGTGAGGGTCGGCGGACAGCCGGTCGGGACGATCGCCGACATCGAGCTCGACGACTCCGCCAACGCGGTGGTCACGCTCGAGGTCAACGACGAATTGGCGCCGCTGCACGAGGGAACCCGCGCGACGATCCGGTCGACCTCGCTGTCGGGCATCGCCAACCGCTACGTGTCGCTGCAGCCGGGGCCGAACAACTTCGACGAGATCGAGGACGGCGGCACGATCGGCGCCGACGAGACGACCTCGCCCGTGGACCTCGACGTGCTGTTCGCCACGCTCGACGAGGAGACGCGCAAGGGTCTCAGGAGGTTCATAACCGGCCAGGCCGACTGGTACGACGGGCGCGCCGCGGCGGCCGCCGAGAGCACTAAGTACTTTGCGCCCTTCCTCGTCAGCACGACCGAGCTGACCCGCGAGCTCGCGCTGGACGAGCAGCTGCTCGAGCGCTTCCTGCGTGACACGTCCGCCACGGTCTCCGCGATCGCCGAGCGTCGCGAGGAGCTCGCCGGGCTCGTGCGCAACACGAGCACCACCGCCGACGCGATCGCGGACGAGAACGTGGCCCTGACGAGCGCGCTCGACCTGCTGCCCGGCACCTTGCGCAAGGCCAACACGACGTTCGTGAACCTGCGCGCGACGCTCGACGACCTCGACGTGCTCGTGAACGAGTCGAAGCCCGCGACCCGGGAGCTGGCGCCCTTCTTCCGCGAGCTGCGGCCGCTCGTGCGCGACGCGCGACCGACGGTCGAGGACCTGCGCACGCTGATCCGGCGCCCGGGCGATGACAACGACCTGATCGAGCTGCTCGACAAGCAGCCCGAGCTCGCCGAGCTCACAGCCGCCGTCTTCCCGCGCGCCGTCCGCACGCTCGACCGGGCCCAGCCGGTGTTCGAGTACGCGCGCGGCTACACCCCCGACTTCGTGGGCTGGTTCACCAAGTTCGGCCAGGTTGCGAGCCTCTACGACGCCAACGGCCACTACGCGCGCGTGACCCCCTCGTTCACGCCGACCCAGCTGAACGCCGCCGGCCAGCTCGAGGCGATCCCGCCCGCGCAGCGCCTCGACCGCTACGAGAAGTACAACCTGAACCGCTGCCCGGGCGGCGCCGTGCAGCCCCACCCGGACGGCTCCTCGCCCTGGGCGTTCGAGGGCTGCGACCCGTCCACGACCCCCCCCGGCCCGTGAGGCGGCTCGTGTACATCGCGCTCGTGGTGGCGATCCTGCCGTGGGTCGTGATCGGGGTGGTGCGCGAGGGCACCGACGCCGACACGGACGACCACTACTTCGTGCGCGCCATCTTCGACAACGCCTCCACGCTCGTGCCGGGCGAGGACGTGAAGGTGGCCGGCGCCAAGGTCGGGGTGATCTCGGGCATGGACGTCACGAGCGACCGCAAGGCGGCCGTGACCCTGCGGATCGACGACTCCGACTTCACGCCGTTCAAGGAGGACGCCGGCTGCGTGATCCGGCTCCAGGGGCTGATCGGCGAGCGCTTCGTGGAATGCGAGCCGGGCTCGGCCCGCGCGCGGGCGCTCGCCAGGATCGAGGACGGCGACGGCGAGGGCGAGCGGCTGCTGCCGGTGGAGCGCAACAGCTCGCCGGTCGACCTCGACCTGGTGAACGACGTGATGCGGGTGCCCTACCGGCAGCGCCTCGCGATCGTGCTGAACGAGCTGGGCACCGGCCTCGCCGGCCGCGGTGAGGAGCTGAACGCGGTGATCCACCGCGCGAACCCGGCGCTGCGCGAGACGGAGGCTCTGATCCGGACGCTGGCGGAGCAGAACAGTTCGCTGGTGCGGCTGGCCGAGGACGCGGACCGAGCGCTGGCTCCGATCGCCCGCGAGCGCGGCAGGGTGTCGAGCTTCGTCGTGCAGGCGAACGCCACCGGCGAGGCCTCCGCGGAGCGGCGCGCCGACATCCGCCGCAGCTTCGACCTGCTGCCCGACTTCCTGCGCGAGCTGCGGCCGCTCATGGCGGACCTCGAGGGCTTTGCCGACCAGGGCACGCCTCTGCTCGCCGACCTGCGCGCGGCCGGGCCCGAGCTCGGGCGCCTGATCGAGGCGCAGGGCGACCTCTCAGACGCCGCGCGCCGTTCGTTCCCGAGCCTCGGCGACGCGCTCGAGCGCGGTCGCCCCGCCCTGATGCGCGCCCGGCCGCTGTTCCGCAACCTCGGGCGCTTCGCCGAGGACGCCCGGCCGCTTTCAGGCGACCTCGACGCCCTCACCGCGAGCCTCGAGCGCTCCGGCGGCACCGAGCGGCTGATGGACCTCGTGCTCTACCTCGCGCTGTCCACGAACGGGTTCGACGCGATCGGCCACTACCTGCGCGCCGGGCTCGTGACGAACACCTGCTCGAACTACACGCTCGAGGCGTCGTCCGGCTGCACCTCCACCTTCTACGACCCGAGCGAGTCGGCCTCGGCATCGCTCGCAGCGCGCAACGCGCGCGAGCCGAAGCTGCGGCGGGAGGGCAGCGTGCCTGCCGCCGGCCATCTCCTCGGGGACCTGATCGGCAGCGGTGAGACGGCGCAGCAGCGCCGCGAGCGCGAGCGCAACCTGGCGCGCGTGCGCCGCCAGGCCGCACAGCCCTCGCCGGGCCTGGGCCCCGTCGAGCCGGCGCTCGACTATCTGCTGGGAGCGGACGGATGAGGGGGCGGTCGGGAGCGGCCCTGACGGCGAGCCCGGTGCTGGTGGGAGCGGTGACCGTGCTGGTCACGATCGTCGCCGTCTTCCTCTCCTACAACGCCAACTCCGGCCTGCCGTTCGTCCCCACCTACGACCTGAAGGCCAACCTGCCCAACGCGGCGCAGCTCGTGAAGGGCTTCGACGTGCGCGTGGGCGGCGCGCGCGTGGGCTTCATCTCGGCGATCGAGCCGCGGCGGCGCAAGGACGGCAGCACCTACGTGCGCGTGACGATGAAGCTCGACAAGGAGATCGAGCCGATCCCGGCCGACTCGACCCTGCTGGTGCGCCCGCGCTCGGCGATCGGCCTCAAGTACCTCGAGCTCGCCCCCGGCACGGCCTCGGCCGGCCTTCGCGCCGGGGCCACGATCCCCGTGAGCCAGTCGACCCCGGAGCCCGTGGAGCTCGACGAGTTCATCAACATGTTCGACGAGCGCGCGCGGGTGGGCTCGCGCAACAACCTGCAGGGCTTCGGCAACGGGCTCGCCGGACGCGGCCAGGACATCAACACGGCGCTCGGGGAGCTCGGCCCGCTGCTCCAGGACCTCGAGCCGGTGGCGCGCAACCTGGCCTCGCGGGACACGCGCATCGACCGCTTCTTCGGGGAGCTCGCGGACGCCGCGAGCGAGGTGGCGCCGGTGGCCGAGCAGCAGGGCGCGCTGTTCGTGAACCTGGACGTGACGTTCACGGCGCTCGCCGGCATCGCGCGGCCGTTCCTGCAGGAGACGATCAGCGAGAGCCCGCTCTCCGAGCAGGTGGCGATTGAGGACTTCCCCAGGCAGCGGCCGTTCGTCCGCAACCAGACGGCGCTCTTCAGGGAGCTGCGCCCGGGCCTGGCCGCGCTGCCGGGCGCGGCGCCGCTCCTGGCCGACGCCTTCGAGGCGGGCGCCGAGGTGCTGCCGCGGACAGAGCAGTTCAACGAGGACACGGCGGACGTGTTCGAGGCGCTCGCCGAGTTCTCCGAGGACCCGCTCGTGGAGGGCGGGATCGACCAGCTCGCCCGGCTGGCCGCCTCGCTGCGTCCGACGCTTGCCTTCCTCACGCCCACCCAGACGGTCTGCAACTACGCCACGATCCTGTTCCGCAACGGCGCCAGCCTGCTCTCGGAGGGCGACTCGAACGGCACGTTCCAGCGCTTCATCATCGTGAACATGCCGGAGGGCCCGAACGCGGAGGGCGGGCCCTCGTCCCGGCCGGCGAACGGGCCCACGCGCGAGAACCACGTCCACTCGAACCCGTATCCGAACACGGCGGCGCCGGGCCAGACGCGCGAGTGCGAGGCGGGCAACGAGCGCTACGTGGCCGGGCAGACACTGCTCACCAACCAGCCCGGCAACCAGGGCACGGCCACGAGCGGCCAGGACCGACCGAGCCTCTCGAGGGCGGGGGCGGGTCGATGAACCGCCACGCCGGGCGCTTCACGCCGCTGCAGGCCGGGCTGATCGGGCTCGTCGTGATCCTGCTGGCGGTCTTCCTCGCGTTCTCGAAGGACGTCCCGTTCACGAAGCCCTTCGAGGTGGACGCGGTGTTCCAGAACGTGCCGCCGATCCAGAAGGGCACCGCGGTGCGGATCGCCGGTGTCGACGTGGGCAAGGTCTCGGGGGTGAGCTCCGCGGGCGACGGGGCGCACGCGGTGAAGGTCTCGATCAAGCTCGAGAAGGAGGCCCTGCCGCTGCACGAGGACGCGACGCTGAAGGTCCGCCCCCGGATCTTCTTCGAGGGCAACCTGTTCATCGACGTTCGCCCCGGCACCCCCGGCGCCGACGAGGTGGACAGCGGCCACACGTTCCCGATGAGCCAGACCGCCGGGCCGGTGCAGATCGACCAGGTGCTCGGCACGCTGCAGACCGACACGCGCAAGGACCTCCAGGACCTGCTTATCGGCTACGGCGACGCCCTGGGCGGCGAGCCGCTGCCGGGCGAGGACGACGACCAGGACCCCTCGACGCGCGGCCAGACCGCCGGCGAGTCGCTGAACGACTCCCTCGCGGACTCGGCGGAGGCGCTGCGCGGCGCCGCGGTCGTCAACCAGGCGACGCTCGGCAGCGAGCTCCATGACCTCTCGAAGCTGCTCGCCGGCCAGCAGAAGACCACCGCCGCGCTTGCGAGCCGCGAGGCGCAGCTCAAGGACCTGATCACCAACTTCAACGTCACGATGGGAGCGCTCGCGAGCGAGAGCGACAACCTGCGTGAGACCGTGCGCCTGCTCCCGCGCGTGCTCGAGGCGGCCGACCCGGCGCTCGACAACCTGAACGCGGCCTTTCCGCCCACGCGCGCCTGGGCGCTCGAGATGGTGCCGGGTGTGCGCGAGACGCCCGCAACGATCGACGCGGCCTTCCCATGGATCCGCCAGACGCGCGCGCTGCTCACCCCGGCCGAGCTGCAGGGCCTGGTGGCCGACCTGAGCCCCGCCGTCGGCGACTTCGCCACCTTCACCGGCGGCCAGCTCGAGCTGCTGCCGGTGCTCGACGACTTCAACCGCTGCCAGTACGAGGTCGTGCTGCCCACCGGCGAGCAGACGATCGAGGACGGCCGGCTCAGCACCGGCCTGCAGAGCTACAAGGAGTTCTGGCAGATGATGGTCGGGCTCACCGGGGAGTCGCAGAACTTCGACGGCAACGGCAACTACGTCCGCTTCCAGGCCGGGGGCGGCGGGAACACGGTCGCCACCGGGCCGGTGGGGCGCGGCGGCCCGCTGCACGCGAACGCAACCGCGCCGCCGCTCGGGACGCGCCCGGCGCGCACGCCCAAGGCGCCCTACCGGCCGAACTTCGAGTGCCACCGCAACCCGCCCGCCGACCTGAACTCCGCAGAGATCGGCGGCGGCCCGTGAAGCGCCAGATCAAGAAGCAGGCGCCGGTGTTCGCGGCGATCCTGTTCCTGACGGTCGGATCGCTCGTGCTGGCCGGCTACATCCTCTCGAACCAGCGCTTCCACCTGCCCGCCTGGGTGCCCGTGGTCGGCACGGACTTCTTCGAGCTCGAGGCTGAGCTGTCCACCGGCCAGGCGGTGGTCCCCGGCCAGGGCCAGACGGTGAACGTGGCCGGGGTCAAGGTCGGCGAGGTGGGGAGGGTCGAGCTCGAGGACGGCCGCGCTGTCGTGACGATGCAGCTCCAGGACGAGCACAAGCGCGTGTACAGGGACGCGACGATCCTGCTGCGCCCGAAGACCGGCCTGAAGGACATGTACCTCGCCCTCGACCCCGGCACCAGGGGCGCCGGGCGGCTCCCCGAGGGCAGTCGCGTGAGGGCGGCGGGCACGCTCCCCGACGTGAACGTCGACGAGATCCTGGCCCAGCTCGACGCCGACACCCGCGACTACCTGCGCATCCTGCTGAACGCGGGCGGCGAGGCGTTCCGCGGCGACGGCGGCGGCCCCGCGGGCGGGCAGACGGCGGGCCAGGACCTGCGCGAGACGCTCAAGCGCTTCGAGCCGCTCTCGCGCAACGGCCGGCGGATCACGGCCCAGCTCTCGAAGCGCAGGGCGAACATCGAGCGGGTCATCCACAATTTCCAGCTGCTGTCCACCGAGCTCGGCTCGAAGGACCGCGAGCTGGCCGCGCTCGTGGACTCCGCGAACGCGAACTTCGAGGCGCTCGCGGCGGAGGAGGGCAGCCTGCGCGAAGCGCTGCGGCTGTTCCCGCCGGCCCTCTCCCAGACCGAGACCACGCTCACCAAGGCCAGCGCCCTGGCCGGCGAGCTCGGGCCGGCGCTAGAGCGGCTGCGGCCGTTCGCTCGCGGACTCGCGCCCGCCCTGCGACGCACGCGCCCGTTCCTCCGCGAGACCACCCCGATCATCCGCGACCAGATCCGCCCGTTCGCGCGCGATGTCCAGCCGGCGGTGCGCGAGCTGCGCGTGGCGGCGCGGGACCTCGGCGTGGTCACGCCCCGCCTCACGCGCACGTTCGGCGTGCTCAACCGGATCTTCAACATGCTCGCCTACGAGCCGCCCGGCCGCGGCGACTCGTACCTGTTCTGGGCCTCGTGGGGCTCGCACGCGGCCACCTCCATGTTCAGCGTCCAGGACGCGCACGGGCCGATCCGGCGCGGCGTGGTGCTCGTGAACTGCCCGAGCTACGCGGTGCTGCGCGGGATCATCCAGGCGAGCCCGCGGCTGGGGATGCTCACGCGGCTGCTCAACCCGGTGCCCGAGCGCCAGGTCTGCCCGAAAAACTTCGTGCCTCCGACCCAGACGCCGATCGGAGAGCGCCCGTGATCAAGCAGCGCCCGAGCTTCGGCCGCGTCTTCGCGATGGTCGCCTTTGGGCTCTCGTGCTTCGGCATCCTCGTGTTCCTCTGGCTCAGCTTCGGCGGCTCCGTGCCGCTCAGGCCCGAGGGCTATCGGGTCAAGGTGGCGTTCCCGGAGGCCACGCAGCTCGCCCAGGAGGCCGACGTGCGCATCTCGGGCGTGCGCGTGGGGCGGGTGAAGACCAAGCGGGCGGACGAGGCCACGGGCCTCACGAAGGCGGAGCTCGAGATCGACTCCCGTTACGCGCCGCTGCCCAAGGACACGAACGTGGTCCTGCGCCAGAAGACCCTGCTCGGCGAGACCTACGTGGAGCTCTCGCCCGGCACCGGCAGCCGCGGCCGGCTGCCGGACGGCGGCACGCTCGGCAGGGCCCGCGTCTCGGAGACGGTGCAGCTCGACGAGATCCTGCGCGCGTTCGACCCGGAGACGCGGCGGCGTTTCTCGGTCTGGCTCGACCAGCAGGGGCGCGCGGTGGCCGACCACGGCCCGGAGCTGAACGCCGCGCTCGCCAGCCTGACGCCGTTCGCCGAGGAGACGGGCGACGTGCTCGAGGTCCTCGAGCGCCAGAGCGGCTACACGCGCGGCTTCATCCGCGACACCGGCGTCGTGTTCGAGGCGCTCACCGAGCGCCGCGGCCAGCTGCGCGACCTGGTGGTCAACTCGAACCGGCTCTGGGAGACCACCGCCCGGCGCGACACGCAGCTGGCGGACGCGTTCCGCGTGCTGCCGACCTTCCTGCGCGAGGGGCGCGCGACCACTCGCCGGCTCACGCGCTTCGCCCTCAACACGAACCCGCTCGTGGACCAGCTGCGGCCGGCCGCGCGCGAGCTCTCGCCCACGCTGGTCGACCTGAAGGCGCTCGCGCCCGACCTGCGTGGGTTCTTCACCGACCTCGACCCGCTGGTGCGCACGGCCCGCCAGGGGCTGCCGGCCACCGAGCGGGTGCTCGACAACACGCGCCCGGTGCTGGCGCGGCTCGACCCGTTCCTGCGCCAGGTCACGCCGATCTTCGACTACCTGGGTCTCTACAGGCGCGAGATAGCTGCGTTCTTCGCCAACGACGCCGCGGCCACGCAGGCCACGGGCACGGACTTCGCAGGCACCGGGGCGCTGCACTACCTGCGCACGACCAACCCCACCAACCCGGAGATGCTGGCGGCGTATCCGTACCGGATCCGCTCGAACCGCTCGAACCCCTACACCGAGCCGGGCGGGTACGACAAGCTGCGCACGGAGGGCCACCTGGAGGTGTTCGGCCCCCACCTCTGCACCGACAACCCGGTGCCGCCCCCGCCCGCCCCCGCCGAGCCGTACATGCCGCCCGACCTGGTGGAGCTGATCAAGCGCTTCGTATACGGCGGCCCGGAGAACGCGGGCGCCGAGCCCCCCTGCGACCCGCAGGCCCCGCTCGGCCGGCTGGTGGGCCAGACCGGCGCATTCCCACACCTCCAGCCGCTGCCGTAGGGGCGGACACGGCCGCTCCGGTGCGGCCGGCCGCGCGGCGGGCTTGACCTAGTCTTGGCCCGATGGGGGGTCTGGTCAACGCGGTGGCCCGGCGGCCGCTGCTCGTGCTCGCGGTCACGGCCCTGCTGGCCATCGCCGGCGCGGCGCTTGCCCTCCGGCTCGAGCCGAGCACATCCACCGACACGCTCGTGGACCGCGGCTCGCAGAGCTTCGAGGACACCGAGCGCTTCAAGCGCGAGTTCGGCGACGAGGCCGTGCTCGTGCTCGTCGAGGGCGAGCTCACCCGCACCGTGCTCACGGCCGACCTCAAGCGCATGCTGCGGCTCGAGGGCTGCCTGTCCGGCAACGTCCCCGACACCGAGAAGGGGCTCGGGAGCCTGCCGCCGGTGTGCCGAGAGATCGCGGAGCTCGATCCGGCCAAGGTCGTGTACGGCGGCGCCACGTTCATCAACACCGCGGCCGGCCAGATCCAGGACGAGTTCGCCCGCCGCCAGCAGGCGGCCGCGGCACAGGCGCGGAGGGCCGCGCAGGCGGCGCGCCGGCTCTCGCTGCGACGGGGCGATCCGCCCGCCGAGCAGCGGCGCCTCGCCCGCGCCGCGGCGGGCGCCGTTCAGGCGCAGTTCGTGAGCGCGGCGTTCCGGCTGGCGCTGCGCTACGGCCTGAACGGGATCCCCCGCATCAACGACCCGAACTTCGTCTCGACGCTCGTGTTCGACCCGAGCACGGCGGGGGTGCCGAAGTCGCGCTTCGCCTACCTGTTCCCGTCGAAGGACGCCGCGCTGATCCAGGTGCGGCTGAAGCCGAGCCTGTCCGACTCCGAGCGTGGCCGGGCGATCGAGCTGGTCCGGACGGCCACCGAGCAGAAGGCGTTCCGGCTGCGCGAGGGCGGGCGCTACCTCGTCACCGGCGTGCCGGTGGTGGCCGAGGGGCTGGCCGAGGCGGTGCAGAGCTCGATCTTCGTGCTGCTCGGCGCGGCGCTGCTCCTGATGGCGGCCACGCTCGCGCTCGTGTTCCGCAGCCGCCTGCGATTGCTCCCGCTCGCGCTCGCGCTCGCCACCGCCGCCATGACCTTCGGCGCGCTCGCGCTCGCGGGCGGCACGCTCACGATGGCCTCCATCGCCGTGCTGCCGGTGTTGATAGGGCTGGCCGTGGACTATTCGATCCAGTTCCAGGCCCGCTTCGACGAGGCGACCCTCCGGGGCGCCGAGCGCCCCGCCGTGGCCGCCGCCCGCGCCGGCGGCCCCACGATCGTCACGGCCGGCGTGGCCACCGCGGTCGGCTTCCTCGTGCTGCTGCTGTCCCCGGTGCCGATGGTGCGCGGCTTCGGCCTGCTGCTGGTGGTGGGAATCGCGATCGCCCTGCTGTGCGCGCTCTGCGCGGGCTTCGCCGCGCTCGTCCGCTTCTCGGGGCCGGCGCGGGCGCCCGTCCCGGGGTCGCGCGCCTCCGGGCTCGCGGCGCACCCGCGCGTGCACGCGGCGCGCGAGTGGCTCGCCGACCGCTCCTGGCGAACCCTCGGGCTGGCGCTCTCGCGCCCGCGCCGCGTGCTGTCGATCGGCCTGGCCGTGGCGCTTGTCGGGCTGGCGCTCGACACCCAGAGCGAGGTGGTCTCCGACGTGCGCGAGCTCGTGCCGCGGGACCTGCAGGCGCTGCAGGACGTGGACGTGCTCCAGGAGGAGACCGGCGTGTCCGGGGAGATCGACGTAACCGTGCGCGCGAAGGACATCACGGCGCCCGCGGTGCTCGCCTGGATGAGCAGGTTCCAGGACGGCGTGCTCAGAACTCACGGCTACGCGCCGGGCAAGCGCTGCGGCCAGGCGAAGGACCCGCCGGAGCTGTGCCCGGCGCTCTCCCTGCCCGACCTGTTCTCGAGCGCGGGGTCGGGCCGGCGGCAGGTGCGACAGCTGCTCGAGGCGGTGCCGCCCTACTTCTCCCAGGGGGTCGTGAGCTCCGACCGCACGACCGCCAACCTCGCGTTCGGGATCCGCCTGATGCCGCTCGAGCGCCAAGAGGAGGTGGTGGACGAGATCAAGCGGCGGCTCGACCCGCCTGCCGGCGTGGAGGCCGCCGTTGTCGGCCTGCCGGTGCTGGCGGCCGAGGCGAACGGAGCGCTCTCGTCGGCATGGCGGCGGGCGCTCACGCTGGCGGTGGCGCTGCTCGCGGTGTTCCTGGTGCTGCTGGCGGCGCGCGCTCTGGCCGCCTGGCGCTCCGGGCGCGACCCGCGGCTCGCGCTGCGCGAGGCGGCGGTGCCGCTGATCCCGATCGCGCTGGCGAGCGGCTGGTCGGCGCTGCTGCTGTTCGTGCTCGGGTTGCTCCCCGGGCCGCTCGAGGTGGACCTCAACCCGATGTCGGTGACGCTGGGCGCGCTCGTGATCGCGATCTCAACGGAGTTCAGCGTGCTGCTCAGCTCGCGCTATCGCCAGGAGCGCGAGGCCGGCGCCGGTCCGGCGCGGGCGATCGAGCTGACCTACGCGTCCACGGGGACCGCGGTGCTCGCCTCGGGCCTCACGGCGATCGCCGGCTTCGGCGCGCTGATCGCCTCGGACATCCGCATGCTGCGGGACTTCGGGATCGTGACGGTGGTGGACCTGAGCGTGTCGCTCCTCGGCGTGATGATCGTCCTGCCGGCAGCGCTGATGTGGGCCGAGGAGCAGGGGTCGTTCCGGGTGCGCGACCTGCTGGCGCTGCGGCCGCGCCGGACCCAGGCGGGCGCACCGTGACGAGCAAGCGGCCCGGGGAGGAGGGCCGCGACCGCTTCGGGGACCTCTCGATCGGCGAGCGCTTGGCCGAGCGCGACAGCACGCATCCGGAGCCGGTGCGGCGGCCCGAGCTCCCGCGGCCGGGGAACAAGTACGCCTGGGCGGTGGGGATCGTGGCGGTCATGGGCCTCGCGGTGCTGCTGTTCGCGCAGACGATCCCG
>DASQNF010000180.1:0-8382 GCA_035645115.1 Thermoleophilaceae bacterium
CGGGCCGCGAGCGGGTCTGGGACTTCTCGCCGCTCCAGGGCGAGACGATCGAGGAGGACCTGCGCCGGCGCGACTTCAGCGTGAACGCGATGGCGCGCCCGCGCGAGGGCGGGGAGCTGATCGACCCGCTGGGAGGGCGCGCCGACGTGGAGTCCCGCACGCTGCGGGTGCTCGGCCCCGAGGCCTACGCGAGCGACCCGCTGCGAGCCCTGCGCCTGGCGCGCTTCGTCGCCGAGCTCGGCTTCCGCGCCGACGCGCAGACGGAGCGGCTCACGCGCGCGGCGGCGCCGCGCGTCACCGACGCGTCCGCCGAACGGGTGTTCGCCGAGCTGCGGCGGCTGGTGATCGCGGAAGGCGTGCTCCACGGCCTCGCGCTCGCGGACAGGCTCGGCCTGCTCGAGGCGGTGCTGCCCGAGCTCGCCGCTCTGCACGGCGTGGAGCAGAGCCACTACCACCACCTCGACGTCTACGGTCACACGATCGAGGTGCTCGAGCAGCTGATCGGGCTCGACTCGGAGGCGCCGGGGAGACTCCGCGACGTGCTGGACGAGCCGCTCGCCGACGAGCTCACGCGTGGCCAGGCGCTGCGTATCGGCGCGTTGCTGCACGACGTGGGCAAGCCCCCCACCCACGCGCGCCGCCCCGATGGCCGCGTGACCTTCATCGGCCACGACCGCCTCGGCGAGGAGATGATCCGCGGGATCTGCCGGCGCCTGCGCACCAGCGAGCGGCTGGGCGCCTTCTTGGGAGCGCTCGCGCGCCACCACCTGGTGCTCGGCTTCCTGGTCCACGAGCGCCCGCTCGACCGCCGGGCGGTGTACCGCTACCTGACGCGCACGGCTCCGGTGGAGGTGGAGGTGACCATGCTCTCGTGCGCCGACCGGCTCGCCACCCGAGGCCGCAAGGCGGACGCCGCGATCCCGGTGCACCTCGAGCTCGCCGGGCTGCTGATGGAGGCCGCGCTCGATTGGCGCGCGCACGGGCCTCCGGCCCCGCTCGTGAGGGGCGACGAGCTGGCCGGCGAGCTCGGGATCGAGCCGGGGCCCGAGCTCGGCCGGCTGCTCGGCGAGCTCGAGGAGGCCCGCTACGCGGGAGAGGTGACCACGCGCGGGGAAGCGGTGGCGCTGGCGCGTAGGCTGAGCGGATGACCGACTGCATCTTCTGCAAGATCGTGGCTGGCGAGCTGCCCGCGGAGATCGTCCAGAACGACGAGCACACGGTCGCGTTCATGGACCTGAACCCCTGGACGCGCGGCCACGCGCTGGTGGTTCCCCGCAACCACTCGAAGAACCTCTACGAGGTGCCCGACGAGGACCTGGCGCGCGCGTCGGAGGCCGCCAAGCGCCTGGCGCTCAGCATGCGCGAGCGGCTCGGGTGCGCGGGAGTGAACCTCCTCAACTGCTGCGAGCCCGCCGCGTGGCAGACGGTCTTCCACACCCACATCCACGTGATCCCGCGCTACGACGGCGATCCGCTCGAGCTCCCCGCCCATCCGCGCCAGGCCGAGAGCCACGAGCTCGCGGCGGTGGCCGCCGAGCTGCGCTCGAGCTCCTCAGCCGAGCTCCCCTGGTAGCGTGCGCGCTGCAAGGGCCGGCAGCGCCGGCGCAGGTGAACATGCAGGTGCCGTGGTTCGGATTCGCGAGCGCATTGACCGGCCGGGCACAAGCGGGAAGGGGCAGTTCGTGCCTACCGGGACCGTCAAGTGGTTCAACGACGAGAAGGGCTACGGCTTCATCACTCCTGACGAGGGCGACCGCGACCTGTTCGTCCACTACACGGGCATCGGCGGGGAGGGCTTCAAGTCGCTCGCCGAGAACTCGAAGGTGGAGTACGAGGAGGAGACGGGCGACAAGGGACCGAAGGCGGTGAACGTCCGCGCGATCTGATCGCGCGCTCCCGCCGTGCCCAAGGAAGAGAAGATCGAGATGGAGGGCGAGATCCTCGAGGCCCTCCCCAACACGATGTTCAAGGTGCAGCTCGACAACGGGCACGAGGTGCTGGGCCACATCTCGGGCAAGATGCGCCGGCACTACATCCGCATCCTGCCGGGCGATCGGGTCAAGATCGAGCTCTCCCCGTACGACCTCGACCGAGGCCGGATCACCTACCGGTACAAGTAGGGGTCCGAAACTCAACGGCGAAGGGGGTGTTGTACCCCGGTCATGAAGCGAATCCTCCTGTTCATCCCCGCGCTCGCGGCGTCGCTCGCGCTCCCGGCCGGCGCCCCGGCGCGAATCGTGGAGCTCGGCGCCACCGCCGACCCCGTCACCCCCAGCTGCCCCGCGGACCCGTGCGAGGCCGCCGTGCGCGTGACCGGCTACCAGGGCCGCGCGGCCGGGGGCCCCAAGAACCCCTACTACATCCGTCGCGACGGCACGCTCGTGGCGTTCACGGTCACGCTCGCCAAGCCCACGGCCGAGCAGATCCAGTTCTTCAACGACAACTTCGGCTCGCCCGCGCAGGTGCGCCTCTCGGTGCTGCGCAGGGGCACCACCCGCAGGACCCGGCTCGAGCACCGGCTCGTGCGGCAGTCCGAGCTGGTAGAGCTCGACCGCTACTTCGGCTCGAGCCCCACCTTCGTGCTCGACAGGCCGATGCGGGTCAAGGAGGGCAACTGGATCGCCATCACCGTGCCCACCTGGGCGCCGATCTTCGCCAACAAGCTCACGAGCTCCGACTGGTGGCGCTCCTCGCGGGCACGGAACAACTGCGAGCCGCCGCGCAGCCTGCGCCAGTGGTCGATGCAGGAGCTGCGCGACATCAACGTCTTCGGCTGCACCTACAGCGGCGCGCGCCTGCTCTACACGGTCACCTACATCCCGGACAACCGGGAGACGGTCGACCCGTAGCTCAGCGGAGCTGCCGGTGGGTCGGGACCGGCGAGCGCGGCCTGCGCACCCGCGCCGGCGCCGGCACCCGTGGCTCGGCCCCGCGCCGCCGCCCGGGCAGCGGTGGCTGCGAGTGGTCGCGTACCCGGCCGCGGCCGAGCTTCCAGGGACCGAGCGGCAGCCTGATCCCGTCCCCGCCCGGGCCGTCCTTGCCCGGACGCGGGCCCGGGCCCTCGCCGCCGCCGCCGTCGTCACCGCGCGAATCGTCGTCGTCGTCGCGCAGCCGGAAGAACCAGATCAACCAGACGATCAGCAGGCCCACGTCGAATACGCGGAACCCGACCATGAAGATCCACCCCTCGGTGGTCATCGACGCTCGATGCTACCGCGATGTAGCGGGCGGGAGAAGGGCGCGTGGCCGCTCAGCCGCAGGCGCCGGGGTTCTCGTCGCAGAACTCCTCGAATCGATCGGCGGGACTGTCTTCGGGTGGCGGGGTGTCGTTCTCGGGGCTGTCGACGGGCGGCTCGGGAGCGGGCGCGGGGGCGCCGCCGTCGTCCGCGGGCGGCGCGGTGTCGGCCGGCGGCGCGGGCGCCGCTGTCTCGGTCTCGGGCGGGATCGCGGGGGCGGTCTCTCCGCGTGGGACGGTGAGCTCGGGGAGGGTCGGCGTGGTGGCCGCGGGCTCCTCGTCGCCGCCACATCCGGGAAGGCCGGTGGCCGCGACGGCGGCCGCGATCGCCAGCGCGGCGGCGGGCGCTGCGCGCGGCGGCTTCAGCGCTCGACGGCCGGCAGCCGGCGTCCGCAGTGCGGGCAGTCGTTCAGGTCCTTCTGGACGAGCTGCTCGAGGGAGCACCCGCAGAGCCTCAGGTTCTCCACCGCGTACGGGAGGTCGCTCGGGGAGGGCGCGAGCGGCAGCAGCGCTCCCACTACCTTCAGCTCCTCCCCGGACTGGTGGTCCACGTATGTCATGCCAGGCTCGACCTCGCGGATCACCTCGCGGTCCGAGCGGGCGCGAAGCCGGTACTTCTGGCGGGCGGGCATGAGGCGCGAACAATAGATGAGGGTCCTGATCTTCCACGGCTACCTGCTGCGCGGGACCGGGAGCAACATCTACAACGCCAGCCTCGTGCGGGCGCTCGCCGCGATGGGCCACGAGGTCCACCTCCTCTGCCAGGACCGCGACTGGGAGCCCCCGCCTGGGGTGAGCGTCCACCGGCCGCGGATCGGGCGGCTGCTGCCGGTCTACGTGGCCGACACCTACGAGGGCTTCGACGCCAAGCCCTACCCCGAGCTCACCGAGGCCGAGCTCGAGCGCTACATCGCCGCGAACGTGGACGCCGTGCGCGCGGCGCCCACGCCGGACGTCGCGCTCGCAAACCACCTTGTGATGGGCCCGGCGATCCTCGCTCGCGGCCTTGCCGGGCGCGCTCCGTACGCGGTGAAGGTCCACGGCAGCGCGCTCGAGTACACGGTGAAGCCGAACCGCGAGCGCTTCCTGCCGTACGCGCTCGAGGGGCTTCGGGGCGCCGCCGGGGTGCTGGTGGGCTCGCGCCACACGGCCGAGTCGCTCTGGGAGCTGATGTCAGGGGAGCCGACGCTGCGCTCGCGCACGCGGCTCGGCCCCCCGGGGGTGGACGTGCACGCCTTCCGCCCGGGGGCGGGGGACCTCGAGGGCCTGGCGCGGAGGCTCGAGTCGGCCGCGGCCGCCTCCTGGGGCGGCGAGCCCGGCGCGGCGGCGGCCCTGCGGGAGCTCGACCCGGCCCGCCACCGGATCGTGAGCTACGTGGGCAAGCTGATCGTCTCGAAGGGGCTCGACCTGCTGTTCTGCGCCTGGCCGCTCGTGGTCGCGCGGGTGCCGGAGGCCCGGCTGGTGGTGATCGGCTTCGGCACCTACCGCGAGACGCTCGGCCGCCTCGCCGCCGCGATCGGGCGGCGTGACCTCCCCGAGCTGCGGGAGATCGCAGCGCGCGGCCGCGAGCTCGAGGGCGGTCCCGCCGGCGAGTTGCGCCACCTGCGGGGCTTTCTCGAGCGGGTGGAGGCAGGCGCCCCGCCGGCCGAGGAATGGCTCGGTGCGGCGCCGGCGGCGGCCGAGCGCATCCACTTCACGGGGCGTCTCGAGCACGAGGACCTGCCCTCGGTGCTGCCCGCCTGCGAGGCCCAGGTGATGCCGTCCACGTTCCCGGAGGCGTTCGGCATGGTTGCCGCCGAGGCGGCCGCATGCGGCGCGCTGCCGCTCTCCGCGGGCCACTCGGGGATGGCCGAGGTCAGCGCCGCGCTCGCGCCTGCGCTGCCCGAGGAGCTGCGCCCGCTCCTGGCCTTCGAGGTGGGCCCGGGCGCGATCGAGGAGATCGCCTCGAAGCTGGTGGCGTGGCTGACGCTCGAGCCCGGCAAGCGGGAGCGTGCGCGGGCCGCGCTGGCGGCCGAGGCGCAGCGCCGCTACTCGTGGGAGAGCGTGGCCGAGGGCGTGATCGCGGCGGCTCGCGGCGAGCTCGAGCGGCTGCCCGAAGCGGCGCCCGCTGGCCCCCCGTCCGGCCTGTCGAGCGGATAGTCTTCGGCGCCGCGTGAGCCCCTTGAAGCCTCTCTCGGCCGCGATCGCCGTCGCCGCGATAGCCCTCGCGGTGGGCGCCTGCGGCCGCGAGGAGCCGGACCTCTCCAACGGCAAGGCGCAGTTCGTCCAGACCTGCGGCTCCTGCCACGCGCTCGGGCGGGCCGGCACCCAGGGGGTCCAGGGCCCGGACCTCGACGCCGCCTTCCGCGCCGGCATCGCGAGCGGGATGGACCGCGAGACGGTGGAGGGCATCGTGCACAGCCAGATCGACTCGCCGCGGCGCAACAGCATCATGAAGCCGGACCTCGTGGAGGGCGACGACGCCCGTGACGTGGCCGCCTACGTGGCCTTCGCCACCACCAAGCGCGGCGAGGACCAGGGCGCGCTGGCGCAGGCCGGCCTGGCGGGCGCGAAGAGCGGCGAGCAGATCTTCACCGCGGCGGGCTGCGCGGGCTGTCACACCTTCGCCCCGGCGGGCTCGAACGCCACGATCGGCCCGAACCTGAACGAGCTCGCGGAGCTCGCCGGGGAGCGCCGCCCCGGGGCCTCCGCGGAGGAGTACGCGCGCGAGTCGCTGGTGGACCCGGGCGCCTTCACGGTCGAGGGGTTCGGCAACGTGATGCCGGCCTACGAGGGCAAGCTCGAGGACGAGCAGCTCAAGGCCCTGATCGACTACCTGCTCCAAACCGGCGGCTAGCCCTGCGCGCTCACGCGAGCGCGCGCACCAGGAAGACGATCCCCACCAGCACGGCCACCACCACGGCCACGTAGATCAGGAAGCGGAACGCCTCCTGCTCGGAGCGAAGCGGGTTGAGCACGCTAGAGCAGGTAGATCGAGCTGTACACGAGGATCCACATCACGTCCACGAAGTGCCAGTAGATCCCCGGCACCTCCACGCCGCGGTGCTCCTTGGCGCTGAAGTGGCCTCGGAACGCCCGGATCGTGGCGAACGTGAGCAGCGTCAGCCCGACGAACACGTGTGCGCCGTGCAGGCCGGTGAGCCCGTAGAAGATCGTGCTCTGCGCGTTCTCGCCGATCGCGAAGCCGAGCTGCACGTACTCGTTGACCTGGATCGTAAGGAACGTGAGCCCGAGCAGGGCGGTGGTGAGCAGGCCTATCCGGAGCGCGCGGCGGTTCTCGTTCCTCGCCCCCTCGAGCGCCCAGTGCATGGTGAAGCTGGAGGAGATCAGGATCGCGGTGTTCACGCCCGCCACGCTCACCGGGAGCTCCGCGCCGTCTACCGGGAACCAGTCGGCCTCGCCCACGACCCGAACGAAGAAGTAGGCCGTGAAGAACGCTCCGAAGAGCATGATCTCCGAGATGATGAAGAGCAGCATCCCGAGGAACTGCGCCTCGACGCGCGAAGAGCGGTTCGCGGGCGGGGGGCCGTGATGGTGGTGATCGTCGGGCGCGGCGTGGCCGGCTGCGATCGCCGCCGACTCCATCAGCCGGCCGCCTCGCTCACGATGTGCTCCACGGGCTTGCCGGTAGAGGCCTGAACGCGACCGACGAGGTCGGCGCGCAGCCAGCCCGAGCGGGTCTCGGGGAAGGTCGAGATCACGATTTCGTCCGGCCCGTAGAACTGGAGGGCGTGCTGGATCGCCGTGTACGGGTCCGGGTGAACCACCTGCCCGACGGCGTCGAGCCCGGCCTCCTGCAGCACCTCCAGGGTGTGCGCGAGCCGGTCGGCGGCGTCGTCGATCTGGGAGTCGCCGTCGGTGTCCGACTGCGGGCAGATGACGATGAAGCGGCGCGCCTCGTCCGAGGCCTTGCGCTTCAGCGCGTCGAGCAGCGGCTTGGCGTCCACGGTCTGGTTGGCCACCACGAGCGTCCGCTTCACGTCGTCGCGCTCGCTGTCGAGGTCCACGACCACGTGCTCCACGGGCCGCCGCGCCGCCCGTTGCACGCGGTCCACGAGTCCCTGGCGAAGCCATCCGGAGCGTGTCTCGGGGTGCGTGGACACCACGATCTCGTCGTAGTCCTGTTCGCCGAGCGCGTCCATCACGGCGGTGAAGGGGTCGGGGTCCATGACCTCCCCCTCCGCCTCGATGCCCGCCCCGCGCAGCAGGGCGAGCGTCATCTCGAGCCGGTTCTCGGCGGCCTCGCGCACGTGGTCGTCATAGATCACGTAGCCGTGCTTGGGGTTGGTCTGCGGGCAGATCACGTGCACGTGCGCCTCCTCGCCGTCGGCGCGGCGCGTGACGGCGTCGATCAGCGACCTGCCCGCCACCGTCTCGTTGGCCACCACAAGGATGCGCTTCATCACTCGCCCGGCGGCGGAGCTCCGCCGCCGCCGGCCGGCGCGGGCACGGCCGCCGGCTTCCGCTCACCCATGACGGCGTGGACCGCGCCCGGCACGCCGTACTCGTACGGGCCGCCCACCACCGTCGGCACGTCGTCGAAGTTGAACACCGGCGGGGGCGAGGACACCTGCCATTCGATCGAATGGGCGCGCCAGGGGTTGCCCGGCGCCGCCGGGCCGTGGCGCCACGAGGCGACCATGTTGTAGGCGAAGATCAGGAACGAGAGGCCAAAGATGAACGCCGAGACGGAGATGATCGCGTTCAGGGTCGCGAACTCCTCGGCGTAGTCGGCCACCCGCCTGGGCATGCCGTCGACGCCCACGAAGTGCATCGGGCCGAAGGTGAGGTTGAAGAATACGAACGACAGCCAGAAATGCAGCTTGCCGAGCGACTCGTCGTACATGCGGCCGGTCATCTTCGGGAACCAGTGGTAGAGCCCGGCGAAGATCGTGAACACCGAGCCGCCGAACAGCACGTAGTGGAGGTGCGCGACGACGAAGTACGTGTCCGACACGTGGATCGTGAACGGGATGACCGCCAGCATGATCCCGCTGATGCCGCCCAGCGTGAACATCGTTATGAAGCCGAGCGCGAACAGCATCGGCGTGCGCAGGTGGATCACGCCCCTCCAGAGCGTGGCGAGCCAGGAGAAGATCTTGATGCCCGTGGGCACCGCGATCAGCATGGTCGTGATCATCATCGGC
>DASQNF010000181.1:0-6879 GCA_035645115.1 Thermoleophilaceae bacterium
CGCCGCCGATCGCCTCGAGCGTGAGCCCCGCGTAGAAGGGCACGGCCTCGGCCACCCGCGCCGTGACCTGCGCCGCGCTCAGCACCCCCAGGCCGGCGCCGGCGCGCTCGCAGAGCTCGGCGAGCACCTGCCACCCGGGCGGCAGCTCGCCCGCGCGGCCGAGGGCCTGGCGCACGCGCTGGAGGCGGCCGTCGGGGTGGGTGACCGTGCCTTCCTTCTCCGCGTAGGTCTCGGCCGGGAAGACGACGTCGGCGTGCTCGTCGAGTGCATCCGAGCGAAAGCGCGCGAACGCGATCACCGAGCCGGCGCGCGCGAGCGCCTCGGCCGGCAGCTCGTGGTCCACGAGCAGCAGCGCGCCGGCCGACTCCGCCGCCACCGCGGCCGCCGTCATCCCCTGCGCAGGGGCGTCCACCAGCCCCGGGCCGAGGTTCGGCAGGCAGCCGACCTCGCGCAGCCCGCGCCCGTTGGCGCCGGCGGGGACCTCGATCAGGCCCGACTCGGGCGCATCCGCGATGCCGAGCGCGCCGACGAGGGCCAGCAGCGCCTCGAGCGCCTGGCCGCCGCGCGCGCCGGACGCCACCCGCTCGCCCCACACCACCACCACGTCACCGGCGTCGCGAAGCGACTCGGCGGCGCTGCGCAGCGCCTCAGCCGGGCTCGACGGCGGCCCTCCGTGGGCGTCCGCGCGGCTCTGACCCGGGCGAAAGCCCTCGGAGATCCGCGCCCGTCGCGCCAGCTCCTCGAGCGAGCCCCCCGCCCGCGGGCTGCCGAGCGCCGCCGCGAGGCCTGCGAGGGCCGCCTCCGTGGACCCGGGCGCGAAGCGCAGCGCCGCCGCGGCGTTCGCGTCGAGTGTGGAGGGGCGGCTCGAGGCCACCACGAGCCGAGCCCCGTTCCTTCGCACGGCCTTGCGGATGCGCAGGTCGAGGATCGGCGCCTCGTCCACGGGCTCGGTCTCGATCACGAGGATGGCGCCGGCGTGGTCGATGTCCGACACGCGCGCCGAGAGCTCCGGGCGCGCAAGCGCGCGCGCGTGCGCCGGGCCGAGCCGCCCGGCCCGGCGCGAGTCCACGTTCGCCGAGCCGAGTCCGGCGCGCAGCAGGTGCTGCAGCAGGAACCCCTCCTCGTTGGTCGTCTGGCCGCCCGCCAGCGCGGCGGTCCGCGCGCCCGACTTCGCGAGCGCCGCGGCGGCGTCCGAGAGCGCCCGCTCCCAGGTCACCTCGCGCAGGAAGCCGCCGTCGCGCACCATCGGCGCCGTAATGCGCTCGTCCGAGGAGAAGGACTGGTAGGCGAAGCGACCCTTGTCGCAGAGCCAGCCGTCGTCCACCTCCTCGTTGTCGCGCGCGAGCACGCGCACGACCTTCACGTCATCGCGGATCGTCAGGTTCACGTTGCACTGCGAGGGGCAGAGCGTGCAGACGCTGCCCGAGTCCTCGATGTCCCACGGGCGCGCGCGGAAGCGGTAGGCCCGCGAGGTCAGCGCGCCCACGGGGCAGAGCTCGATGATGTTGCCGCTGAAGGGGGCCACGTACGGACGACCGTCGTGGGTGCCCACGAAGGTGTGGTCGCCGCGTTCGAGGAACACGAGCTGGTGGTCCTCGGCCACCTCCTGCGAGAAGCGCACGCAGCGATAGCAGAGGATGCAGCGCTCGCGGTCGATCGCCACCAGCGGGGACAGCTCAAGTGGCTTCTTGAAGTGGCGCTTGGGCTCGATGAAGCGCGAGCGTCCCGGCCCCCAGCCGTAGGAAATGTCCTGCAGCGGGCACTCGCCGCCCTTGTCGCAGACCGGGCAGTCGAGCGGGTGGTTCACGAGCAGGAACTCGACGATCGCGTTCTGCGCGTGCTTCACGCGGTCGGAGGTCGTGTTCACCACCATGCCGTCGCGCACGGGCGTGGAGCACGAGGTCTGGAGCTTCGGGATCCCCTCGATCTCCACCAGGCACATCCGGCAGGCGCCCACCGGCTCGCCGAGCTTCGGCTCGTAGCAGAAGTAGGGGATCTCGACGTCGCCGTGCTTGGCGGCGTCCACCAGCATCGTCCCCTCCTCGGCGCGCACCTCGCGGCCGTCGATCTCGAACGTGATCCAGTTGGGCTCGGGGCGCGCCACTACGCCGCTCCCGCTTGCTGGACCGATGCGAGCTCGGGCGCGGAGAGGGCTGGGCCGGCGCCGCGGTCGCGGGCCGCTTCCATGTGCCGCTCGAACTCGGGTCGGAAGTGCTTGAGCATCGATGCCACCGGCATCGCCATCGAGTCGCCGAGCACGCACAGGCAGTTGCCGATGATGTTGCCCTGCACCTGCTCGAGGATGTCGAGGTCCACCGGCGTGCCCTCGCCCTCGTCGAGCCGCTCGAGCATCTTCACGGTCCAGTTGGTGCCCTCGCGGCAGGGCACGCACTTGCCGCACGACTCGTGGCGGTAGAACTCGGCGAGGCGCAGCGCGAGCGGCACGAGCGGCTGCGAGTCGTCCACGACGATGATCGCCCCCGAGCCGAGCATCGAGCCGGCCTCGGCCATCGCCTCGAACGTGTAGGGCAGGTCGAGCTCGTCCTTGGTGAGCACCGGCGCCGACGAACCGCCGGGGAAGAAGCACTTGACCTCGCGCCCCTCCGGCGGGCCGCCCGCGAGCCCGTACACGATCTCGCGCACGGGGATGCCGAGCTCAATCTCGTAGTTCCCGGGCCGGCGCACGTTGCCCGACACGGACACGAGCTTCGTCCCGGTGGAGTTGCCCTCGCCGTACTGGCGATACCAGTCGGCGCCCTTCTCGATGATGATCGGGGCGTTGCAGAGCGTCTCGACGTTGTTGATCAGCGTCGGCCCCTGGTAGAGGCCCTGGTTGGCCGGGAAGGGCGGCTTCAGCCGCGGATTGCCGCGCTTGCCCTCGAGCGCGTCGAGCAGCCCGGTTTCCTCGCCGCAGATGTAGGCGCCCTTGCCGCGGTGCACCACGAGCTCGAACGAGTGGGCCGAGCCGAGGATTCGCTCGCCGAGGAAGCCGCGCTCATACGCCTCGGCCACCGCGGCGTCGAGGATGTCCGCCTGCGTCTCGTACTCGCCGCGGATGAAGATGAAGCCCCGGTTGGCGCCCGCGGCGATCGCGCCGATGATGCAGCCCTCGATCAGGAGGTGGGGGTTCTTCTGCATCAAGAGGCGATCCTTGAAGGTGCCGGGCTCGGACTCGTCCGCGTTGCAGCAGAGGTACTTGTCCATCGAGCCCTTGGGGATGAAGCTCGCCTTCTTGCCCATCGAGAAGCCCGCGCCGCCGCGACCGCGCAGGCCGGACTCCTCGAGCTCGTGGAGCACGTCCTCGGGCGCCATCTCGAGCAGCGCCTTGCGTGCGGAGCGGTAGCCGCCGAGGCGCTCGTACACGGCGATCGTGTGCAGGTCGGGCTCGTCGATGTTGCGGAGCAGGACGCGCGTCTCGCTCACTGCCCGCCCTCCGTCCGGCTGGTGTGGCTCCCGTAGCCAGGGTCGGGCAGGCCGCGCCCCGGCAGCACCTCGCGGCCGTCCTTGACGGCGCTCACGAGCTCGGCCGCGTCGGCGCTCGTGAGCGGGCCCACGAAGCGGCCGTCGACGGAGGCCATCGGCGCCATGTCGCACGCGCCGAGGCACTCGAACTCGCGCACCTCCACGTCCTCGAGCCCCTGCCCGACGGCCTCGCGCTCGATCGCGTCGTACACGGCCTTGGCGCCGGACAGGTGGCACGCCACGCTCGTGCACACGTACACGTAGCGGGAGCCCACCGGCGCCGTGCGCAGCATGTCGTAGAACGTGGCCACCGCCGAGAGGTAGCCCGGGGTCACCTGCATCACCGCCGCCACCTGGCGGATCGCCTCGGGCGAGCACCAGCCGTGCACCTCCTGGGCCGCGCCGAGCGCCGGCAGCGTGGCCGAGTGGCGGTCGGGGTAGAGCGCCATCTGGCGCTCGATCTCCGCGCGCAGGCTCGCCGGCACCTCGACCTGCGCCGGGTCGGGGATCGTGGCGGGGTCCTCGTCGAGCTGGACGCCCTCGTCCCAGCCGGGCGGCAGCGTGCTCACCGGTCCACGCCGCCCAGGATCGGGTCGAGCATCGCCACGCAGGCGATGAAGTCGGCGATCAGCGAGTCCCTCGCCATGTCCGGCAGCGCCTGCAGGTTCACGAAGCTCGGGTCACGCATGTGCACGCGCGCCGGCTTCGCCGACCCGTCCGCCACCACGAAGCAGCCGAGCTCGCCGCGCGGCGACTCGATCGCCGCGTAGGCCTCGCCCGGCGGCACCCGGAAGCCCTCGGTCACGAGCTTGAAGTGGTGAATGAGCGCCTCCATCGAGGTGGCCAGCTCGTGCCGCGGCGGCAGCGCCACCTTGCGGTCGTCGGTGATCCAGGGGCCCTCGGGCAGCCCGTCGAGCGCCTGCTCGACGATCCTGAGCGACTGGCGCATCTCGTCGAGGCGGACCTTGTAGCGGTCGAAGTTGTCGCCTACGGTGCCCACCGGCACGTCGAAGTCGAAGTGGTCGTAGGAGCAGTAGGGCATCGCCTTGCGCAGGTCCCAGGGATGGCCGCTGGCGCGCAGGAGCGGGCCGGTCACCCCCAGCTCGAGGCAGCGCTCGGTGGAGACGACGCCCGTGTTCTTCAGGCGCTGAAGCCAGATCTCGTTGCGGTCGAGCAGCGACTCGTACTGGTCGATGCGCGTGGGCATCAGCTCGAGGAAGCCGCGCACCTTCTCCTCCCAGCCGGGTGGGATGTCCTCCATCACGCCGCCCACCTGGAAGTAGCGCGTGTGCATTCGCTGGCCCGAGGACATCTCGAACAGGTCGAGCACGAGGTCGCGGTCGCGGCAGCCCCACCAGAGCATCGTGATGGCGCCGATGTCGAGGGCGCCGGTGGCCAGCGCGAACAGGTGCGAGGCGATCCGGTTCAGCTCGAGGTGCGCGACGCGCAGGTACTGGGCGCGCGGCGGCACCTCCAGCCCGAGCAGCTTCTCCACCGCCATGCAGAACGCCAGCGCGTTGTAGTAGTAGGCCAGGTAGTCCATCCGCTCCACGAACGTGATGACCTTCCAGTACTGCTGGTCCTCGCAGCTCTTCTCGATGCCGGTGTGCACGTAGCCCACGATCGGCTTGATGTCGCGCACCACCTCACCCTCGAGCGTGGTCAGCAGCCGCAGGACGCCGTGGGTGGCCGGGTGGTGCGGGCCGATGTTGATCGTGAGCAGCTCCTCGTGGCTCTCGCCGAGCGGCTCCATCGTCACCGAGCGCTCCCGCTCGCGGTAGGGGACGCTCAGCGGGTCGGTCACGCTCGGCGGCTCACTCATACCAGCGCGGGTACTTGCCCTCGTTGAAGGTGTAGAGCACGGGCTCGCCGCCCATCGGGAAGTCGCGCCGCTGCGGGAAGCCCGAGTAGTCCTCGGGCATCAGGATGCGGCGCATGTCCGGGTGCCCGTCGAAGACGATCCCGAACATGTCGTAGACCTCGCGCTCCTGGAAGTCGGCGGTGGGAAAGAGGTCCACCACCGTTGGCACGTGCGGGTCCTCCGCGCCGAGCCGCGTCTTGACGTTGAGGCGATCGCAGCGCTCCATCGAGAGCAGCTGATAGTGCACCGCCAAACGCGGCTCCTCGGGCAGGTAGTCGCAGCCGTGCACGCTCATCAGGTGCTCCCAGGGCTCGTCCGCCTCGCGCAGGTGGGCGAGCACGTCGTGCACGCGCTCGGGCGCCACCTGGACGGTGGCCTGCTCGCGGTGGAACGAGGTGCCGGTCACGGCCTCCTCGCCAACGGCCTCCCGGACCCGCTGGGCGATCAGCTCGAGGCCGGTGGCGTCAGGCAACTGTCTCCTCGGTGCCGACCGCGCCGTAGCGCTCGCGCCAGCCCATGTCCTGCGAGCCCATGATCTTGTCCTGCAGCTTCATGATCCCGTAGATGAGGGCCTCGGGCCTGGGCGGGCAGCCGGGCACGTACACGTCTACCGGCAGGAACTTGTCGGCGCCTTGCACCACCGCGTAGTTGTTGAACATGCCCGCGCTCGAGGAGCAGGCGCCCATCGCGATCACCCACTTGGGCTCGAGCATCTGGTCGTAGAGGCGGCGGATCACCGGCGCCATCTTGATCGAGACGCGCCCGGACAGGATCAGCAGATCGGCCTGGCGCGGCGTGAAGCGGATCGCCTCGGCGCCGAAGCGGGCGAGGTCGTTGCGCGGCGAGCCGATCACGGTGATCATCTCGATCGCGCAGCACGCCAGCCCGAAGCCGAGCGGGAAGATCGCGTTCTTGCGCGCCCAGTTCTGGGCGGTCTCGATGGTCGTGAAGAGGAGGCGCTCCTCCACGTACTCGTCGAGGTCCTTGCCGGCGAGCTCGCCGCGCAGCATCTGCTGGGCGCGCAGCTGGCGGACGCGCAGATCGTCGACGCGCGTGCGCGTCACCTCCATTCGAGCGCTCCCCTCCGCCACACGAACACGAACGCCACGAGCAGCAGCACCACGAAGATGGCGGTCTCCACCAGCGCGAACACGCCGAAGGCGTCGAGCTGGAGCGCCACCGGATAGAGGAACACCACCTCGATGTCGAACAGGATGAACAGCATCGCGATCAGGTAGAAGCTGATCCCGAAGCGAAACGACTTGCGTACGTCGGACGGCAGTCCGCTCTCGTAGGGCTCGCTCTTCACCTTGCCGGGCCGCTTGGGCCCGAGCAGCCCGTTCGCGAACGTGAAGGCGGTGCCCACCCCGATACCGAGCAGCAGGAACACGAGGGCTGGGAGGTAGCTCTTCAGCACTCCAGCCGGGAGGTATAACGCAACCTTGTGCGGCGGTGCTACATAGTGCGAAAGGGCACCCCCTGAGCGGCCTCCACATGGCCGTGGGCATCGCCGTGCTGGTGACCAACGCCGTGGCCGCGGGGTGGGGCGCCGTGGG
>DASQNF010000182.1:0-16187 GCA_035645115.1 Thermoleophilaceae bacterium
TTGGTGGCCACGTCGCCCGGCGCCGCCTTGCGCTTCTTCTTCGCCATCCGGCCTACGAGTATGGCGAGTCGCCGGCAAGCTCAGGCGCCGTCCGGCGGGCAGCGCGCGAGCCGGCTGTGGTGCCGCCCGCGCCGGCTTCGCCGGGCGGCTCCGCGGGAGTTCGCGCCGGCGGTGGCCATCGCCGTCCGCGTGCGACGCGGCGACTCGCCGCGCGCTGTCCTGACTTTCATGTCCAGCGGCCCTGAAATCGAGGACAGCGACCTCACGGGGAGGGCCGATCTCGCCGCCGGTCGGCGGATGAAGTCACGGCTGACCGCCGGCATCTCAAGGGCGTGCTCCGCCCAGCCGGGCCACGGTGTCGCCGCTGCGCATCGCCCGCCCGCGAGCCGGGGCTCAGGCCGGCAGCAGGTCCACCCGGCCGCGAGCGCTCTCGACCCGCTCCACGCTCACGTCGACCGGGTCGCCCAGCCGCAGCCGCTGTCCCGAGCCCTCCGCCTCGAGCGCCGTGCCGAGCTCGTTCAGCGTCCACCAGCCCGGCAGCCGGCGCGAGGGCAGGAGCCCCTCGAAACCCTGCTCGCCGAAGCGCACGAACGCGCCCTTCTCGATCAGGCCGACCACCTCGCCCTCGAACACGGGCGGGCTTGCGGGATCGGCCTCGGACAGCTCCCGCTCAAGCAGGAACGCGAGGCAGATGTCGTCCGCGGCGCGCTCCACCTGCATGGCGGCGCGCTCGCTGGCCGAGCTCAGCAGGCCGGCCTCGTCCAGCTCGTGCCTGGGCGTGGCGCCGTGGTCGATGCCGAGCCCCTGCAGCAGCGCGCGGTGGGCGACGACGTCCGGATAGCGCCGAATCGGCGACGTGAAGTGGCAGTAGCGCGGGCTGGCCAGCCCCGCGTGGCCGAGGTTCCTCGGTGTGTAGAACGCCTGCTTGAGCGAGCGCAGCACGAGGATCCCATAGGCGTGCCTGCCGTTCGACTCGCGCGCGACGATCCGCGAGATCTCGGTGGAGAGGTCGGCCGCCTGCTGAGGGCTCATGTTGCGCGGAAGCGGCGGCGTGGGCACGTCGAGGCTGGCGAGCTGGTCGGCCAGGAACGCGACCGCCGCGGGCTCCGGGCGTTCGTGCACGCGGTAGAGGGTTGGCAGCTTGCGGTCGGCGAGGTAGCCGGCCACCTGCTCGTTGGCGAGCACCATCAGCTGCTCGATCAGCGAGTGCGACTCCGTCGGCTGCTCGTGGCGGACCGCCGTGACGTGCCCCTCCGAGTCGAACTCGAACACCGGCTCGGGCATGCCGAGCTCGAGCGAGTCGCGCTTGGCCGCCAGGGCCGCCGCCGCCTCTCGGGCCGCGGCCAGCGGCTTGCCCCAGGGCGCGGGCGCCGTGCCCTTGCCGGCGAATATCGAGTCCACCTCCCCGTATGTGAGCCGCTTGTCGCTGCGGATCCGCGAGCGGTGGAAGACCGTGCTCACCGGCATGGCGCCGTCGAGCTCCATCTCCACGCTCACCGCAAGCCGCTCCTCGCCCGCGCGCAGCGAGCAGGCGCGGTTGGCGAGAGCCTCGGGCAGCATCGGCTCGACCGCCCCTGGCACGTACACGCTGGTGCCACGCCTGAAGGCCTCGCGCTCGAGTGGCCCTCCCGGGCGCAGGTAGGCGGTCACGTCCGCGATGTGCACCCACACCCTGATGCGGCCGTTCTCGCGCCGGGCCGAGATCGCGTCGTCGAAGTCCTGGGCGTCCTCCGGGTCGATCGTGAACGTGGGCAGGTCGGTGAGGTCCACCCGGGCGTCGGCGGCGTGCGGGTCGGTGACCGCGTGCTCCGCCTCCGCGCTCGCGGCGCGTGCGTAGGCGCGGTGGAGGCCGCGCTCGAGCATCAGCCCCTCGAGCACGTCGCGGGCGCGGTCCGGCCGGCCGAGCCTGCGGATCACGCGGGCGCCGCGCTTGCCGGAGCCCACGAGCACGAGGTCGCCCTCGTCAGCGCCGCCGCGCTCTATCGCGGGCCGCGGGCCGCGGCCGAAGAGCGGCTCGCCCACGAGGAAGCGCCCGCGCCTCTCGAGCACCGCCACGAGCGGCTGGTCGAGGCGCCGAACGGGGCGCCCGCGCGCGCCGGCGCTCATCGGGTCTCGTCGAGCAGCGTCTCGAGCGCCACGGGGAGCGCCTCGTCGCGCTCGGTGTCCGGGTCGTCCTCAGCCCGCACCTGCGGCGGGATGCCGTTCCGGCCGATCGTCTTCCCGCTCGGCAGGTAGTAGTTCGCGACGGTGAGGTCGAGCACGCCGCCGTTCGAGAGGCTCTCGACCTCCTGGACGAGGCCCTTTCCGAACGTCCGCGTGCCCACGACAGTGGCGCGCCCGCGGTCGCGCAGCGCGCCGGCGACGATCTCGGACGCGCTCGCGCTGCCGCCGTCCACGAGCACGACAACGGGGATGTCAGCGTCGATCGCATCGCCCTCCGCCTCCTGGACGCGCTCGGGGCGGGCCCGGCCCCGAACGGACACGATCCGGCCGTCCTCGATGAAGTTGCTGGCCACGAGCACGGCCTCGCTCAGCAGCCCGCCGCCGTTCCCGCGCAGGTCGAGCACAATCCCCTCGGCGCCGCGCTCGAGCAGCCTGTCGAGCTCGCGCCGCAGCAGGCCGTGCGCGCCGGAGCTGAAGCCGAGCAGCTCGGCCAAGCCGAGCTTCGTGCCCTCGCGCTCGACCAGCCTCGCGGTGGTCACGGGTATCTCGATGCGCTCGCGCTCGGCCCTGACCGTTCGCGTCTGCTCCGCGCCCGGGGTGAACACCTCGAGCTCGACGGCGGTCCCCGCCGGGCCCTTGATGCGCGCCGTGGCCACCTCGCTGTTCACGCCCGCGATCGAGCGGCCGTCGACCGCGACGATGAAATCGCCGCGCTTGACCCCGGCCCGATCGGCGGGGGAGCCGTCGAACACTCGCAAAACCTTCAGGCCGCGCCTGTCCTCCTCGACGTTCATCCCCACCCCCTCGAACTCGCCGCGCACGGACTCGTTGAAAGCCCGTGCCTCCTTGGGGGTCAGGTAGTGGGAGAACGGGTCCTCGAGCGCCTGCACGATGCCCTTGAGCGACGCGTCGTCGAGATCCTCGTCGTCGACCCGCTTGTAGAAGTTGCGCTCGATCGAGTGGATCACCTCGGCGCGCAGCGCGCGGTCCTCCTCGACGAAGGCGTCGGCCACGGGGCCCGGCAGGCGCTCGGGATGGCCACCGAGCCAGAGGCCGGCTACGAGCGCGAGGATCGCGCAGGCGAGTGCGACGAGAGCGGTCCGCATTGACGGACCTGAGGGTAGTAACCGACGGCCGCTAGACCCGCAGGAAGCGGCGCAGCGTGATGCCGCTGCCGACCGCGGACACCGCGATGCAGGCCAGCATCAGCACGACAACGAGCAGCGGGAAGTCGATCGTCTCGGGCGCGGCGAGCAGCTCGAAGCGCTCGGAGAGCGGGTCGATGAACGTCTCCTTGGCGATCGTCAGGAGCAGCACGGCGAGCAGGCCGCCGAAGAAACCCACCACCACCCCCTCGATCACGAACGGCCAGCGGATGAACCAGTTGGTCGCGCCCACCAGCTTCATCACCTCGACCTCGCGGCGCCGGGCGTAGATCGAGAGGCGGATCGTGTTCGCGATCAGGGCAACCGACGCCAGCACGAGCAGCAGCGCGAGCCCGGCGGTGAGCGCCTTCACGAGGCCGGTCGCGGAGAGGATCTTGTCGGTGTCCTCCTCACGGTCGCGGACCTCGTCGATCGCCGCGAGCGCGGGCTGGCCGTCGGGAGCGAGCCGCTGCACGATCTGGTCGAGCTCGTCGGGGTCCTCCGGCGTCACGCGGAACGACGCCGGCAGCGGGTTCGAGCCGAGCAGCTCGGCGCCCGCCTTGAACGCCTTCGGGTTCTTCTCCTGCGCGCGGGCGAGGGCCTCGCCCTTCGAGATGAACTCCACCGACTTGACGTTGGCGGTCGCCTCGATCGCCTTTCGCAGCTCGGCCTGCTCGAGCTGGGTGGCCGAGTCCTTCACGTACACGTCGGCGACCACGCGGCTGCGCACCTCGTTGGCCGTGCCCGTGGTGGCCTGCACGATCGGTATGAACACGCCCAGCACGAGCGCTGTGAGCAGCACGGTGAGCAGCGCCGCGAGCGCCGGGGCGGAGCTGCGCTTGAGGCCGCGCAGCGCCTCCTTGAGGAAGAAGCCGAACCTCATCGCGTCAGTTCGGATGCCCCTCGGGTCCGACCCCGAGCTCGCCCCGCAGGCGGATCGCGAACTCGCTGGTGGACTCGTCGGGGCGGTAGAGCCCGGACCGCTCGTCGCGGATGATGCGGCCCTCGCGCAGCTCGATCACGCGCCGGCGCATCTTGTCGACCATCTCCTTGTCGTGGGTTGCGACCACGACCGTGGTGCCGGTGCGGTTGATCCGATAGATCAGCTGCATGATCCCGATCGAGGTCTCGGGGTCGAGGTTGCCGGTGGGCTCGTCGGCGAGCAGCAGCGGCGGGTGGTTCACGAATGCGCGCGCGATCGACACGCGCTGCTGCTCGCCCCCGCTGAGCTCGTCCGGGTAGTTGTGGAGCTTGGTGGAGAGCCCGACGAGGCGCAGGATGTCCGGCACCTTGCGGCGGATCTGCTGGCGCGACTCCCCGATGACCAGCAGCGAGTAGGCGACGTTGTCGTACACCGTGCGGTTCGGCAGGAGCTTGTAGTCCTGGAAGACGACGCCGATGTTCCTGCGCAGGTAGGGCACGCGGCTGCGCGGGATCTCGCCGAGCGAGCGCCCCGCGATCGAGATCTCCCCCCCACTCGGCTCGAGCTCCTTCTGCAGCAGCCGGATGCAGGTGGACTTGCCACAGCCGGTGGGACCGACGAGGAACACGAACTCGCCTCTGCCGATCCGCATCGAGGCGCGATCGACGGCGACCGATCCGCCGTCGTAGACCTTCGTCACGTTATTGAACTGGACGACCGGGACGTCCTTCTCGGGCGCCCTCGATCGGCGCGGCTGTGCGGCGGCAGGGCGTGTCCCGGCGATTGCCATGAGGACGCCCATTAGTAGCGGACCTGAGCTCAGATTCGCGACGTTTGCAAGGGTTTCTGCACCCGCCAGCGGGTGAAGAGGTCGCCGCCGCCCTCCGCCACCGACACGAGCTCGAGCTCCGCCGGCTCCACCAGCTCGCGCCCGGCCACGATGGTGAGCGCGGCCGCGCCGCCCGCGAGCTTGGGGTTGAGCGTGAGGAAGAGCTCGTCGACGAGACCCGCGGCAAGCAGGTGCGAGTTGAGCGTCGGGCCGCCCTCGCAGAGCACCGAGCGGACGCCGCGCTCCTCCCGAAGCTGGGCCATCAGCAACGGCAGGTCGTCGCCGGTGCGCGCGTACTCGACCGGGGCCGGCGTGTCGGGCAGGGTCGCATCGGAGGCAGTGGCGATCAGCACGCGCTGCTGCGGGTCGTTCAGGATCGGAAGGTCCGCCGGCAGGTCGAGCCGGCCGCTCACGATCACCGCCAGCGGGTCCGCGGCGAGCCCCTCCGAGACGCGCTTGTGGCGCAGCTCGTCGCTCTTCGTCATGCGCCCGTAGCGCTCGGCGCGCACCGTGCCCGCGCCCACCATCACGGCGTCCGCCTGGGTGCGCAGGTGGTGGAAGAGGCGTCGGTCGAGCTCGGTCGAGAGCCCCTTGGTGCGCCAGGCGATCGTCGCCTTGCCGTCCAGCGACGCGACCATGTTGACGCCCAGGTAGGGCCGCCCCGGCGGGGCGAGCTCGGCGAGGCGCAGCTTCGATGCGAGCTGCTCGGGGCTGGTAGGAGTGCGCTCGGGATGGATCAGCTCCACGGGCGCACCCTAGTTCGCGCGCAGCACGCCGTAGCCCGGGAACTCGAAGCTCGCCGAGCTCCGGCCTCGCCCGGCGCGGTAGATGCCGCCGTCGCTGGCGTGCTCCATCACGAACACGTTCTCGGCTCCGCAGCACTCGCCCGAATGGTCGATGCGGATGCGCCGCGAGACGACTTGGAGCAGCCCGGTGGGGGCGCGGCGGCCATGGGCATCGGTTCGGAAGCGGCTCGGGCCGCGGTTGTCGAGCCGCCAGCGCGGACGCAGGACCGTGCGCCTGTCGCCCTTGCAGTTCGAGTCCCAGCCGGCCGGGTCGCCCGGCCCGCAGGTGCTCCGCTTGTTGAACACGATCGCGTCTGGGCGGGCCGGGTCGAATTGGGTGATCGCGTTGTGGATCGCAAAGGCGGGACTGCCGGAGAACACGCCGCCGACGTCGAACGCGCTGGCCCACTCCTCGTATGCGGACCTGCACGCGGGGCTCGGCAGCAGCCGCATGCTCGGCGCTCGCGCGGCGCCATGGCAGTTCGGCACGGCCGCGCCGAAGTCCGACATGTGGCGCGTGTGAGCCGCGAGCTGCGCCCCGCGGCGACGGAAGAGCCAGGTCTCGAGCGAGTGGTGGCGCACCATGGCGCGCCGCGGCGAGCCTGAGCCCTGGTGGATCACCACCATCCAGGAGAGCCCCTTGCGGTCGCGGTTGACCACGAACACCTTGAAGCCGGCGTGGGCTTCCTCGCTGCCGGCGAAGGCACCTATCCGGCCGAGCGCGGGCATTCCCGTGCGGCGGAAGTGTGCGAACGCGCGCGGGCTCGAGCCGTGCTCGTGACCGAACGCGCAGCCGTGCTCCGGGTCGCGCGGTGGATGCCAGGTGGGCCAGTCGCGCCCGCCGCGCCTGACGGTGTGGCCGTCGTGCACCCAGGCCGCGCAGACGGGGGTCCCGTCAGGCGCCGGCGGCTGCGCGTGGTCGATCGGGTCGGGCGCCGGGGCCCCCGCCCGGGCCGCCGCGGCCGGGGCCGCCGGGGCCGTCGCGCAGGCGGCGGCCAAGAGGCAGAGGAGCACGGGCCGGAGCATTACCCTCCTTGACACCCGATCGGGCGTGAGGTTGTGCCCCCGCCTGTGTTGACAGATTGGGACCACAGCTCGCGTCGAGCTCACATGACTCCGAGATCCCTCCTCCATCCAGCTCGCCTCGCTCGCCGCCCGGTGCTCTCCACCCAGTCCGACTCGCGGCTCGTGGACCTCGTCCGCGCCGGCTACGACCCGGCGTTCGAGGCGATCGTCGAGCGCTACAGGCGTCAGCTGCTGCGCTACGCAGGGCGCATCCTGCCGGGCGAGCGCGCGGAGGACGTGGTGCAGCTCGCCTTCGTGAAGGCCTACGAGGCGATGCGCAGGGACTCGCGCGAGCTGGAGCTGCGCCCGTGGCTCTACCGGATCGTCCACAACACGGCGCTGAACGGCCTGCGCGAGCGCAGGCCCGTGCACCAGGCGCCGGTCGAGTCGCTCGACGGCGTGGAGCGGCCCGACGAGGCCCTCGAGCGCAGCCAGGGCATCCGGGAGCTGCTGGCCGCCGTGCAGGCGCTGCCCGTGCGCCAGCGCGATGCGATCGTGCTGCGTGAGCTCGAGGGGCGCAGCTACGAGGAGATAGGTCGGGCGCTCGGCGTGAGCAACGGGGCGGTCCGCCAGCTCTTGAACAGGGCGCGCCATACGCTGCGTGCGGCCGCCAGCGCGATTGCGCCGGCGGGCTGGGTGGCGCGCATCCCGTGGGAGGGGCCGGCCGAGCCGGCGGCGGCCCGGATGGCCGAGACGCTCGGTATGGCCGGCGCCGGCGCAGTGGCCGCGAAGCTCTGCGCGACCGCGCTCGTCACGGGCGCCGTGGTCGGCGGAGTGGCCGCTCTGCCCGGGGGCGGCCCGAGCGCTCCTGCGGCGGGCGAGGCGCAGGCGGCCGACCGGGCCCGCGCCGGCGAGGCCAACCTGGCCGACGCGACGGGAGGCTTCGCTCGGACGGGCGACGCTGGGGGCGACCCCGGCGGGCCGGCCGCGGACCGCAGCGGCCGCAGCGGTCCCGGCGACGCGGGCGTCGACCGCAGCGGGCCGGGTGACGGCGATCTGGACGCCGACCGCAGCGGGCCCGGGGACGGCGACGGCGACGCCGACCGCAGCGGGCCGGGCGACGGCGACGGGGAGGCCGACCGGAGTGGTGGCGACGGCGACGGTGACCTCGACCGCAGCGGCCCGGGCGACGGGAGCGGCCTCGACACCAGCGGCTCTGGCGGGGGCGGCGGCGGCTCCGGCGGGGGCACCAGCAGGTCCGGCGAAGACAGCGGAAGCGGCGGGTCCTCCGGCGCCGACCCGGTTGCGGACACGAGCGGAGTCTCCGGCGACGACGCGGCAGCCGGGGTGACGCTCGGGCCCGCATCGTCCGGCTCATCCGGCGAGGGCTCGACCATCGCCCAGTCCGGCTCTAGCGGGTCCGGCTCTAGCGGGTCCGGCTAGCGGTCACGGCCCAGCGCGGCCAGGCCCGGCCTGGGCATGGCTCGACGCGGTCAGGACCCTGGTGGGTCGGGGGCTCGGCGTGGTCAGCCGATCGCGACCATGCGGTCGATCGGGACCCGGGCGCGCTCTGCCAGCGCCGGATCGACCTTGACCGCGGGGGCGAGGTCGCGCAGGGCGTCGCGCAGCTTGGGCAGGGTGATCATCTTCATGTAGCGGCACGCCGCTGCCCGGTTGGCGGGGATGAACCTCTTGTCCGGGTTCTCCTTGGACAGCGGATGGAGCATGCCGGTCTCGGTGGCGACGATGAACTCGCGGGCGTCCGAGCTGCGGGCGAAGTCGAGCATGCCACCGGTGGAGAGCATGTGGGTGCGCTCGGGGTCGACGTCACCAGCCGCCACGAACTCCATCACCTGCGTGGTGCACCCGCACTCGGGGTGGATCATGAACTCGGCGCCGGGGTGGGCCGAGCGGACGTCTTCGATGTCGCCCGGCCGGATGCCGGCGTGCACGTGGCACTCGCCGTCCCAGACGTGCATGCGGCGACCGATGGTGCGCTCCACGTACGCGCCAAGCCACATGTCCGGGCCGAACAGGATCTCCGTGTCCGGACCGTGCTCGCGGTAGATGTGCTCCACCACCTGAACGGCATTGGAGGAGGTGCAGCAGTAGTCGGTCTCCGCCTTGACCTCGGCCGTGGTGTTCACGTACATGACCACGACCGCGCCGGGGTGCTCGGCCTTCCATGCTCGCAGCGACTCGGCGTCGATCGAGTCCGCGAGCGAGCAGCCGGCGTCGAGGTCGGGCAGCAGGACGGTCTTCTCCGGGGACAGGATCGAGGCGGTTTCGGCCATGAAGTGGACGCCGCAGAACGCGATCACGTCCGCGTCGGTGTCCGCCGCCCTGCGCGAGAGCCCAAGCGAGTCCCCCACGAAGTGGGCCACGTCCTGCACGTCGGGCACCTGGTAGTTGTGCGCGAGGATGACCGCGTTGCGCTCCTCCGCGAGGGCCCGCACCTCGGCCTGGAGGCGGATGGCCTCGTCGGCTCCGAGAGCGCCGGGGGGCAGTGTGGGCAGCTCGATTGGCTTCATCGCTGGATGACCTCTAACAGTTTCTGCTCTATGATCGAAAACCGTGTGGGAGGAGATTAGCAGAGTCTCCGACTCAGAGTCGGAAACCTCCCCGTCGCGCGACTCAGAGGCTCCGCCGGGAACGGAGGGAGCCGAAGCCGCGCGGGGGAACTTCGCCTCGACGAAGAGGCCCCGGAGCGCGGCCCCGCGGCCCACCCCCACCCACGTGACGCTCGCCGTGGTGCTCCAGGTGCGCGACGGCTGCCTGTCGGTGCTGCTCTGGCAGCGGGCCAGGGCCCCGTACGAGGGCGCGTGGTCGCTGCCAGGCGGCTATCTCGAGCCCGGGCAGGCGCTCGAGGAGGCGATCCGCTCTCAGCTCGCGCGCAAGGTGGACGTGTCGGAGCTCTCGTGGCTCGAGCAGCTCGAGACCGTGGGCGAGCCGGATCGCCACCCGGGCGAGTGGCAACTCGCTACCGCGTACCTCGGCCTCGTCCCGCTGGGCCTCGACCCCGCGCTTCCGGGCGACACCGCCTGGCACCCGCTCGAGCGCCTCCCGCAGCCGCTCGCGTTCGACCACGAGCCGATCGTGCTCGCGGGCCGGGAGCGCCTGCGCGCGAAGCTGTCCTACACGAACATCGGCTTCGCGCTCGCGCCGGCGTCGTTCTCGATGTCCGAGCTCACCTCGATCTACACGGCCGCGCTCGGGTACGCCGTGGACCCGACCAACCTGCGCCGGGTGCTCGAGCGGAGGGGTCTGCTCGAGGCCACGGGTGAGCGCCGCGCACCCGGCCCCGAGGGCGGCCGGCCGGCCGCGGTGTACCGCTTCCGCTCCCGCGAGCTGGCCGTGACCGACCCGTTCGCGGTCCTGCGCCCACCGGGCGCCGATCGCGCTAGGCCGGCTCGAGCAGCAGGCTGACGTCGAGCGCGGGCGCGGAGTGCGTGAGCGCGCCCACGCTGATGAAGTCGACGCCCGTCTCGGCCACCGCGCGCACCGTCTCCAGCGTGATCCCGCCCGAGGCCTCGAGCTCGGCCCGCCCTCCCGCCAGCTCGACGGCGGCGCGCAGCTCGGCGAGGCTCATGTTGTCGAGCAGCAGCCGGGGAGCGCCCGCGTCCACGGCCTCGCGCAGCTCGTCGAGGGTCGCGCACTCCACCTCCACGACCACCCCGTCGGGAGCGTTCTGCACCGCGAGCCGCGCAGCTTCGCCCACCCCCCCGGCGAGTGCGGCATGGTTCTCCTTGACGAGCACGGCGTCGTCAAGCCCGCTGCGGTGGCTCGTGCCGCCGCCCGCGATCACGGCCTCCTTCTCGAGCGCGCGCAGCCCTGGCGTGGTCTTGCGGGTGTCGAGGATCCGCACGCCCGTCCCCCGCACGGCCTCCACGTAGCGAGCGGTGGTCGTGGCCACACCGGCCAGCCGTCCCAGAAAATTGAGCGCCACCCGCTCGGCGGCGAGAATCGCCGCGGCGTCGCCGGCCACCGTGGCGAGCACGCCCGGCTCGCGCCAGGCGGACCCGACGACAAGCGCCTGCCACTCGAGCCCGGGATCGACCTGCATGAACACCGCCTCGGCCACCTCGAGGCCGGCGGGCACGCCGCTTGCGCGCTGCTCGATGCGTGCTACCGCCCTGGCGCCCTCGGGCACGACCGCTCGCGTGGTGAGGTCCCCGGCGCCGAGATCCTCCTCGAGCGATCTACGAATCAGGTCCAGCACGGATGGAGATGGTCTGATGGAGTACCGATCACTGAATGGAGGCTATGGAAGCCGCACGAAGCTTCATCCGAAGCATGCTCGAGCGCAGGGCCGATCCCTATGAGGGAGCGGACCTGGGCGCCTCACGGCGGGTGACCGCGGCGCTGCTCGGCCTGAGCTCGCTGCTCTCGCTCGCCTTTCTGGCGCTCGACCCGGTCGGGGACCAGGTGGGCTGGGCGGGCTGGCCGCTTGCCGCCGTACTGATCCTCGCCGGGCTTGGGGGCGCGGCCCTGCTCGCGACCCGCTCGCCGTCTGTGGACGACCTGCTCGTGGTGGCCTACCTCGGCGTGGCCGGCATCGCGACCCTGAACTGGCTCGCCGGAGGCAACTCATCGGCCTACGAGGACTTGTTCGTTCTCTGGGTGGGCGCCGGGGCCGTGCACCCCCCGCGGCGGGCCTTCGCTCACCTGGCGGTGATGCTCGGCGCGCTCGCGTTGCCGCTCGCATACGAACGCAGCGGCGATCTGGCCGATCTCGTGAACGAGGCGCTCCTGCTCGTTGTGCTCGGCCTGCTCCTGACGAGCTACCTGCACCACGTCCGGCGCCAGCGCGTGGGCCTGCGAAGCGGCGCCGAGGTCGCGCGCAGGCTCGCTCGGGTGGACGCCCTGACCGGCCTCGGCAACCGGCGCGCGTTCGACGAGGCGCTCACGATCGAGATGGCGGGGGCCGCGCGCGCGGGCGCGCCGCTCAGCGTCGGCCTCGTGGACATCGACAACCTCAAGCGCGTGAACGACCACCTGGGCCACCTCGAGGGCGACCGCTGCCTGGGCGAGGTGGCGCGCGCCATGGAGCGCGGCCTGCGCAAGACCGACCACTGCTTTCGCTGGGGCGGCGACGAGTTCGCCGTGGTGCTCCCCGACAGCGATCACGAGGCCGCAGCCGACGTGCTCGGGAGGATGGCCGACACGGTCGGCGACGTGTGCCGCGCCGCCGACGGCCGCGAGCTCGAGCTCACCTGGGGCGTGGCGCAGATCCAGCCCGGCAGCAGTCCCGAGGACGCGCTCGCCGGCGCCGACATGGCTCTGCTCGAGAAAAAGACCGAGAAGCGCCGCTGAGCGATCTCAGGCCCGCGCCGGCACGCGCACGCGGTCGATCCCGGCGACCGCGTAGGCGTCGACCTCGTCGAGCGTCTCGCGCTCGAGCAGCGCCTCCACGAGCGCCTCGAGACGCTCGCGGTTGTCCTCGATGATCCGGCGGGTGGCCTCGTGCTCCTCCTCGACGATTCGGCGCACCTCCGAGTCCACCAGCTCCTGGGTGGCCTCCGAGGTGGCCTCGGCGCCCGGCAGCAGGAAGCCCTGGCCCTCCTGCGGGGCCACGGTGACGAAGCCCACCTTCTCGCTCATCCCCCAGCGCTGCACCATCCCACGCGCGATCCGAGTGACCTGCTGGATGTCCGACTCTGCACCGGTGGTCACGTCCCCGTACACGACCTCCTCGGCGACCCGCCCGCCGAAGGCCACCTGGATCTTCGCCCGCAGCTGCTCCTCGGAGTAGTTGAAGCGATCCTCGTCCGGGGTCGAGAGCGTGACGCCCAGCGCCAGCCCGCGCGGGATGATCGACACCTTGCGAACCGGGTCGGCACCGGCGGTGAGCATGCCCACGATCGCGTGTCCGCCCTCGTGATAGGCGATCCGCCGGCGGTCCTCCGCGTTCACCACGATCTGGCGCTCAGCGCCGAGCACGATCCTCTCGAGGGCGTCCGTGAAGTCGGCGCGCTTCACGCGCTCGTGCGAGCGCCGGGCGGCCAGCAGCGCCGCCTCGTTGACGAGGTTGGCGAGGTCGGCGCCGACCATGCCGGGCGTGGTCTGGGCGAGCTCTCCGAGGTCGATCTCATCGTCGAGCGGCACCGAGCGCGTGTGGACGCGCAGGATCATCTCGCGCCCCTTCGAGTCGGGCGGCTGCACGGCCACGCGGCGGTCGAAGCGGCCGGGACGCAGCAGCGCCGGGTCGAGCACGTCCGGCCGGTTGGTGGCGCCGAGCACGATCACGCCGGCGCCCGAGTCGAACCCGTCCATCTCGGTGAGGATCTGGTTGAGCGTCTGCTCGCGCTCGTCGTGGCCGCCGAGCGAGCCGCCGCTGCCGCCGCGCGAGCGGCCGATCGCGTCGAGCTCGTCGACGAAGACGATCGCGGGGGCGGCCTCCTTGGCCTGCTTGAAGAGGTCGCGCACGCGCGAGGCGCCGATCCCGACGATCGCCTCGATGAACTCGGAGGCCGAGGCGGAGAAGAACGGCACGTCCGCCTCCCCCGCCACCGCTCGTGCGAGCAGCGTCTTGCCGGTGCCGGGCGGCCCCGAGAGCAGCACGCCGCGCGGGATGCGCGCGCCGAGCCGGCGGTAGCGCTCGGGGTTGCGCAGGAAGTCGACCACCTCGACCAGCTCCTGCTCGGCCTCCTCGATTCCCGCCACGTCCTCGAAGGTCACCGTCTGGGTGTTGGGCTCCACGCGCCGCGCGCGGCTGCGCCCGAACTGGCCGACCATGCCGCCGCCCGACGACGCGCGCCGGAAGAAGTAGACGAACAGCGCCACCAGCAGGATGGTGGGACCGAAGCCGAGCAGGATCGTCAGGAGGATCGGGCGGTCGCCCGGCGAGCGTGCGTTCACCACCACGTCCTGCTCCTCGAGCAGGTCGGCCAGCTCCCGCTCGTTGGCGAAGGTGGGGATCTCTGAGCGGAACTTCGCGGCGCTCTCGTCCTCGTAGCGGACGTCATCCTCGAACTCGCCCTGCAGCGTCTCACCGGTGGAGGAGATCTCCTTGACGTTGCCGTCGCGCAGCTCCTCGAGGAAGGTCGGGGTGTACGGCACCCGGATGCGCTCCTCGCCCGGTGCGAAGACCTGCACGATCACCCAGTTGAGCAGGAACAGCGCCGCGAGGATGAGCAGGAAGCGCCGCGGGCTCCACGGCAGCATCGGCGGCTTCTCGCCGCCGGCCACGCGCAGGTTCCCGCGCTTGGGGTCGGGCGGAGGCGGGGGCGTGCGGGGGTCGGGCGCGCGAGCCTCGTTGGCCATCGAGAGCATCGTAGCCGGGACGCTTGCGCGCCTTCTATCGTTTCGCCGAGCATGAAGCAGCAGCTGCGGCCACTGTTCGACCAGGTCGTGATCAAGGAGCTCGAGCCCGATCGCGTGCGCCAGTCCGGGCTGCTGCTGCCGCCGGGCGACCACCAGTCCCCGCCCCAGCACGGGATCGTCCTGGCGATCGGGCCGGGGCTCGACTGGTGGGGCTCGGTGGGCGTGAAGATGCCGGTGGCGCCCGGCGACCACGTGGTCTTCCCAGCATCCGCGGGCGTGTGGGTGGAGGTCGAGGAGGAGCGCCTGCTGGTGTGCCGGGTCGGACAGCTGCTGGGCGTGCTTGAGGAGGTGGAGGAGCGCGGGGCGGGCGCCCTGCGCGTCTTCGAGGAGGAGGACTCCTAAGGGCTACCCGCCGGCGGGCGCCCCGTCACCGGCGCGGCGCAGCAGCTCGGCGCGGATGAACCGGTCGAGGTCGCCGTCGAGCACGCCCTGGGCGTTGCCGGCCTCCACGTTCGTGCGGTGGTCCTTGACCATCGTGTAGGGGTGCAGGACGTAGCTGCGGATCTGCGAGCCCCAGCCCACGTCCTGGGCCTCGCCGCGCTCCTTGGCGATCGCCTCCTGGCGCTTTCGCTCCTCTAGCTCGATCAGCTTCGCGCGCAGCATCTTCATCGCGGTGTCCTTGTTGGCGGACTGCGAGCGCTCGTTCTGGCACTGCACGACGATGCCGCTCGGGCGGTGGGAGATCCGCACCGCGGAGTCGGTCTTGTTCACGTGCTGGCCGCCGGCGCCGGAGGCGCGGTAGGTGTCGATCTGGATGTCGTCGGGCTCGATCTCCACCGACACCGCGTCCTCCACGAGCGGCGCCACCTCCACCCCGGCGAAGGCGGTGTGCCGCCGCGACTGGGCGTCGTAGGGCGAGATCCGCACCAGCCTGTGCACGCCCTTCTCGGCGCTGAAGAGCCCGTAGGCGTTCTCCCCGCGCGCGATGAACGACGCCGACTTGACGCCGGCCTCCTCTCCCGCGGAGGCCTCCTTCAGCTCGACCTTCATGCCGCGCCGCTCCGCCCAGCGCATCTCCATGCGCAGGAGCATCTCCGCCCAGTCCTGCGAGTCGGTGCCGCCGGCGCCGGCGTTCACGGTCACGACGGCGTCGCCGCCGTCGTACTCGCCGCTGAACAGCCGCGCCTCCTCGAGCTCCGCGAGGCGGCTCTCGATCGTGGCCAGCTGCTCCTCGAGCTCCGCCGCGATCGACTCGTCCTCGGCGGCCATCTCCTCGAGCGTGTCGAGGTCGCCCACGTCGCGCTCGAGCGAGCGGTAGGTCTCGAGCCGGCGGCTGAGCATGAAGTGCTTCGCGGAGACGCGCACCGCCTGCTCCTGGTCATCCCAGAAGCCGGGCTCCTGCAGCTGGCCCTCGAGCGCGGCTACGCGGGCTTCGAGCGCGGCAGGGTCAAAGGTAGTCCGCGAGCAGCTGGAGCTGGTCGCGGAGGCCACTGGCGTCGCTATGCGCCATGGCACCTCTTGAACTTCTTGCCCGAGCCACACCAGCACGGGTCGTTGCGGCCGATCTTCTCCGACTCGTCGAGTCGCCGGGTCTCGACGACCGGGACCGCCCCTGCCAGCTCGTCGCCCGCAAGATCGGCGGCCTCGGCCACGCCGGCCGGCACGGCGCTGCCCGCCGCGGCGGCGATCGCGTCACGGCCGGCCAGCCCGTGGCCGCCGGACTCGGTCAGCCGCCGGGTCTGGGTGCTGGTGGCGCCAAAGCCCCAGCTCGGCCCGGCGCCCGGGCGGGCGGCCGCCGGCTGCTGCGGGCGGTCCACCTCGACCTCGACGTTGAACACGTAGCGGGCGAACTCGTCCCAGATGTTGTTCATGAGCTCCGTGAACATCTCGAAGCCCTCGTTCTTGTAGGCCACCAGCGGGTCGATCTGGGCGAACCCGCGCAGGTGGATGCCCTCGCGCAGGTAGTCCATGTCGTGCAGGTGCTCGCGCCAGCGCTCGTCGATGATCTGGAGCAGCATGAAGCGCTCGAGCGCGCGCATCAGCTCCTGTCCGAGATCCTCCTCGCGCTCGTCGTA
>DASQNF010000183.1:0-4582 GCA_035645115.1 Thermoleophilaceae bacterium
GTCGAGCTGCGCGAGAAGGTGGCCGGCAAGGCCACGGACGACATAGTCGTCCGCAGGACGGGCTCGGACGACCCGCGCACGCTCGCCCGCGAGGGTCTCCTCGGGCTCGGGTTCACGCCCCAGGAGGCGGACAAGCTGCTCGACGGCGCCGCCGGCGAGACGCCCGAGGACCTGATCGCCGAAGCGTTGAAGGCGGCCCGGTGAGCCCCGGCATCCGCACCCCGGGGGTCGAGCGCATCCACGCCCCGGATGTACTCCCGGCCGAGGACGACCTCGACCGCTCGCTGCGCCCCAAGCGGCTTGCGGACTTCGTGGGCCAGGACCGCGTCAAGGACCAGCTGGCCGTGTTCATCGAAGCGGCCAAGGCGCGTGGCGAGGCGCTCGACCACGTCCTGCTGGCCGGCCCGCCCGGGCTCGGCAAGACCTCGCTCGCCCAGATCGTGGCGAACGAGCTGGGCGCGGAGTTCGTGCAGACCGCCGGCCCGGCGCTCGAGCGCAAGGGCGACGTTGCGAGCTACCTCACCGCCCTGGACCCACGCAGCGTCTTCTTCGTCGACGAAATCCACCGGCTCCCGCGCGCGCTCGAGGAGACCTTCTATCCCGCGATGGAGGACCGCAAGCTGCCGATCACCGTCGGCCAGGGCGCCGGCGCGCGCGTGGTCACGCTCGACCTGCCCGACTTCACCCTCGTGGGGGCCACCACGCGCGCCGGCCTGCTCACCACGCCGCTGCGCGACCGCTTCGGCGTGACCCACCGCCTGGAGCTCTACGAGCCCGCCGAGCTCGCGCGCATCGTCCGGCGCTCGGCGGGGATCCTCGAGGTCGAGATCGACGACGCCGGAGCCGAGGCGATCGCCGTCCGCTCGCGCGGGACGCCGCGCGTGGCGAACCGGTTGCTCAAGCGCGTGCGCGACGTGGCCGAGGTGCGCGGCGCCGGGCACATCGACGCCCCGCTCGCACGCGAGGCGCTCGAGCTGCTCGAGGTGGACCCCGCCGGCCTCGACCGGCTCGACCGCGAGATCCTGCGCACCGTCTGCGAGAAGTTCGGGGGCGGGCCGGTGGGCCTCTCCACGCTGAGCGTGGCGGTGGGCGAGGAGGCCGACACGATCGAGGACGTCTACGAGCCCTACCTGCTCCAGCAGGGCCTCCTGATGCGCACCCCGCGCGGCCGGGTGGCCACGAGAGCGGCCTTCCGTCATCTGGGCGTCGAGCCGGCGGAGGAGTACAGGCTGTTCTGAGGCGCCCGCGCTCCGACGCGCCGCTCGCCGACTGAGCCAGACGCCCTGGCTAGCATGCACCGTCGATGCCGATCTTCATCTGCCCGAACTGCGCGAACCGGAGCGAGTCCTCGGAGCGCACCGCCGGCTTCCAGTCACGCGCGCGGGGCTGCAAGAAGTGTGGGTTCGGCTTCGTCTTCGAGTTGCTGGACGACTACTACCCCGCCCCGAACGCCGCCTTCTTCCTCCTCGACCAAGAGGGCCGCCTCACCGGCGCGGGCCGCGGCGCCCGCGAGCTCACCGGACTCGGCGACCTCGAGGTGATCGGTCGCCCGGTGAACGAGGTCCTTCACCTCCAGTTCGCCAACGGTGACGACCACATCGCGGTCGCGCTCGAATGGGGCGTGCGCGTGCTAGACAAGCCGGTGACCGTGCACGCGGAAGGCGATCGCCCGGAGCAGGCGAAGGCGGACATCTTCCCCGCCTACGACGACGACGGGGGCCTCCTGCTGGTGCTCACGCCTCGATGACAAGCCGGATCCGCAACCTCACGATCCTCGGTGTCGTGGTGGCGCTGCTCGCCGCCGCGGGCTGGGTGATCGCGACGAAGTCGACGAAGCTCGGGCTCGACCTCAAGGGCGGCATCGAGCTCGTGTACCAGGGCACGCCCACCCCGCAGGTGCCCGAGGTGACCCAGCAGGCGCTCGACGACGCCGTCGAGACGATCCGCAAGCGCACCGACGCCCTCGGCGTCTCCGAGCCCGAGATCCAGCGCTCCGGGCGCGACCAGGTCTCGGTCGGCCTGCCCGACGTCCAGAACGCCGACCGGGCGATCGAGCAGGTCGGCACCACGGCCCAGCTCCAGTTCTACGACTGGGAGCCGAACGTGCTCGGCGGCCGCGGGCCGGATGCGCCCTTCGCCGGGCTCAAGGCGCTCTACCAGGCGGTCAAGGCCGCCTCGGAGGCGGAGGGCAAGGTGGAGGCGGTGGACGTGCCGCCCGGGTCCGACCTGTCCCGCGAGAAGGCCGACCGACAGAACGACTCGGCGGGCGACCGCTACTACCTGTTCGGCCCAGACCAGCTGCCGATCGGGCCCGACAAGGAGCCCCTGCGCGAGGGCGACTACGAGCCGTCGGGCACCTGCAAGGAGCTGCTGGCGGACTACGAGCCGGGTCCGGGCGAGCCCCCGCGCTTCGCGGACGGTACCGAGTGTCTGGACGAGCTCGAGAAGCTCGGCTCCGGCGGCCCGCCCGCCGGCTCGCGGGTGTTCAAGGTGCCACAGGGCGTGGTGGTGGTCGAGGCCGAGCGCGCGCCCAACCAGCCGCCGCAGATCAAGCGCTTCTTCGTGATCGAGGACGACTCGGAGCTCTCGGGCGACGACATTCGCAACCCCGAGCAGCAGTTCGACCCGAACACCAACGCCCCAGTCGTGACGATGGAGTTCTCGGACGCAGGCCGCGAGGCGTTCGCGCGCGTGACCGAGCGAATCGCCGACCGCGGGGCGAAGGTCATCCTGCCGCCGGGCTCCGACAAGGAGCAGGCCTTCCAGCGCTTTGCGATCACCCTCGACGACCAGATCGTCTCGCTCGCGACGATCGACTTCCTGCAGAACCCCGAGGGCATCGACGGCCGCACGGGCGCCCAGATCGAGGGCATCGGGACTATCGAGGAGACCCAGGATCTCGCCGAGAGCCTGCGCATCGGCGCGCTCCCGATCGAGCTGAAGCTGATCTCCCAGACGCAAGTGTCGGCAACGCTCGGCCAGCAGGCGCTCGACCAGGGCCTGCTCGCGGGCGCCGCCGGGCTCGCGCTCACGATCCTGTTCCTGATCGTCTTCTACCGCGTGCTCGGCCTCGTGGCGACGGCGGCGCTGCTCACCTACGCGGTGCTGCTGTTCGCGCTCGTGAAGCTGATCCCGATCACGCTCACGCTGCCGGGCATCGCCGGCCTCGTTCTGACCCTGGCGGTGGCGGCCGACGCCAACATCGTCATGTACGAGCGAATAAAGGAGGAGGCGCGCGCGGGGCGCTCGATACCCGCCGCGATCTCGGCCGGCTACTCGAAGGCGCTGAAGACGATCATCGACGCGAACGTCGTGACGATCGGCGTGGCGTTCATCCTGTTCACGCTCGCCACCGCCGGTGTCAAGGGCTTCGCGTTCACCCTCGGAGTCGGCACGATCGTGTCGCTGTTCACGGCGGTGCTCGCCACCTCGGCGATCCTCGGCTCGCTGGCGCGCACCCGCTTGCTGCGGCGCCCGAGCGCGCTCGGCGTCAACCCCAATGACACCGGGCAGCGATGGCGCTTCGACTTCATGGGCAAGTCGCGCTGGTTCTTCTCGGCCTCCGGCGTGATCCTCGCGATCGGGGCGCTCGCGATTGCGGGCCTCGGGATCAACTTCGGCATCGACTTCGAGTCGGGCACCCGCATCACCACGCCGCTCGAGCAGCGCGCGAGCGTGGACGACGTGCGCTCCACGCTCGAGCCGCTCGGCTACGGCGACGCGAAGATCCAGGCGGTCGAGGACCCGGAGCTCGGCGACAACGTCGTGCAGATCGCGGTCTCGCAGCTCGACCCCGCCGAGGTCACGGAGGTCGAGCAGGCGCTCGACGCCGACTTCGGCGTGGCGGGTGACGAGTTCTCGGCGCAGTCGATCGGGCCCACCTTCGGCGAGCAGATCGCCCGCACGGCGGTGCTCGCCGTGTTCGCCTCGCTGCTCCTGATCTCGCTCTACATCGGCTTCCGATTCGAGTTCAAGTTCGCGGTCCCGGTGCTGATCGCGCTCGCGCACGACCTGCTGATCACGGCGGGCGTGTACGCGCTCACCGACCGGGAGGTGACGACGTCGACGGTCGCGGCGCTGCTCACCATCCTCGGATACTCGCTCTACGACACGGTCATCGTGTTCGACCGCATCCGCGAGAACGTGCCGCGCATGCCGCGCGCCACCTACTCGCAGATCGCGAACCGCTCGATGTCCGAGGTGTTCACGCGCTCGCTCGCCACGAGCTTCGTGGTGCTGATGCCCGTGGGCTCGCTGCTCCTGTTCGGCGGCGAGACGCTCAAGGACTTCGCGTTCGCGCTGCTGGTGGGCGTGGCCTCGGGCGCCTACTCCTCGATCTTCATCGCCACGCCGGTGCTGGTGGAGTGGAAGGAGCGCGAGCCCACCTACATGCGCAGGCGCCGGCTGATCCTGCAGCAGTTCGGCCAGGTGCCGGCGTTCGCCACCGGGGTGTTCGGCGAGCCGCTGCCGGCGGGCGCCGCCGCTGGGGCGGCCACACCTGCACCGGGCGGGGCGGTGGCGGCCACAGCGGCGCCGGGCGCGCCGACGCCGCCCGCGGGGCCGCCCCGGGGGCCCTCGCGCC
>DASQNF010000184.1:0-1942 GCA_035645115.1 Thermoleophilaceae bacterium
GAGCCCATAGCCGAGCCAGCCGAACCAGCCGCCGCCGACGGGATGGCCGTCGAGCGGTTCACCGCCAGGCGGCGCGCCGGCGGCCGGCGCACGGGCGGCCGTCGCGCCGGTGACCGTCGCGCCCTCGGCCGCCTCGCCGTACTCGGTCGCGAGCAGCACCGGCTGGCTGTCGATCAGCTCGAACGGGTCGTCCTCGGGATGCGCGACGACCAGCGGCTCGGAGCCTGCCAGTGCGCTCCCGCCCGCCCACGCGCCGGCGAGCGCGAACGGCCGCTCGTCGCCGCGCACGAGCAGCGCGCCGTCGCTCGCGGACACTGCGCCCTCGAGGGGGATCGTCACGAGCCGCACGCAGTCAGGGAGCTCCACGGTCAGCCCCCCGCGTCCGCGGCGAGGAACGCCACGGTGTCGCCCGCTGCGAGCGGCAGCTCGGGGTCGCGGCTGATCTGGTCGCCGTTGAGGGCGGCCACCACGTGCCGGTCGAGCGTCAGGCCGGCCCCCTCGGCGGCCGCGCCGAGGGTGGCCGCGCGCAACGGCAGCGGGTCGCGCCCGGCCGCCGCGAGCGTCCCGAAGCGCCGTACCGTCACGGCCGGCGCCACGCGCGTGCGCGCTCGCTCGTACTCGTCGGGGTCGTTGACGTTCACGAGCGAGAGCAGCTCGGGGTCCGCCCGCCTCAGCTCCGGGTCGAGCAGCAGCGCCGTCTCGTCGAGCTCGCGCACGCGCGAGCGCTCGAACAGGAAGGCCGGCTTCATCCGCCCCTGCGCGATCAGTCCCTCGACCGCCCCGAGCAGCGAGGTGCGGTAGGCCGCGGAGAGCGGGTGCCGGAAGCCGTGTGCCACTGGAAGCGCCACCTCCACATCTTCCCGCTCGAGGGCGCGAAGCACCGTTCGGACGAACGCGGGGTGGAGCAGCGGCACGTCCGTGGACGAGACGTATGCCGCCTCGGCCCGCCCGGCCACCGCGGCGAGCCCCGCTGCCAGTCCCTGCAGCGGGCCGCGCCCCTCGTGGGCGTCGTGGGCGAGCTCGACCCCGGCGGGCAGGTCGGGGAGCTCCTGCCCACGCGCGCGCACCACGACCACCGGCCCGTCCACGACCCGCGCGACGATTCCGGTCACGCGGCGGAGCAGCGTGGAGCCGTGCCACTCGAGCCCGGCCTTGGGACGACCCATCCGGGTCGAGCGCCCGCCCGCCAGCACGATGGCCGCGGCCGTCGCCGGCTGCGCGCCGGTGCGGCTGGTCTCGACGTCGGAAGGCATGCCGGCCGTCGGGCGATTGTACCTATTGGTACGCCCGGGCCGCGCACGTCGACCGTTCCCGGCCGCTCGAGCCCCGGCATGCTCGCCCCAGCCACCCCGCCGAGCCGCCTCGACCAAGTGCGTCAGGAGCGCTGCAGGCAGGTGGTGGCCACCCAGCGCCCGTGCTCGGCGCTGCGCTCCAGTGGAAACGCGAGCGCCCCGCTCACCGCCCACATCTCGGTCCGGCGCTCGCTCAGCGCCCACGCCGGCGGCCAGCGGGAGACGTCGGCGTCCTCGAGCGCCGCGATCAGCGCCACGGCCACGGCGTCGCTGCCTCGCTCCCGCACGGGACGGCGCTGGCGAAAGCGCACCACGCAGTGGTGGGATGGCACGATCTCGCGCACCTCCGGATGCTCGATGCGCGCGATCCGCTGCACCGCGCGCGAGAATAGGGAGATGAGCGAACCGAACCCCGCCGAGGTAGTGATCGCGACGCGCGAGAACGGGCCGTACAAGCTCACGGGCCCGGCCAGGATCGTGGACGCCGACGGCCACGAGTACCAGCTCCCGGACGACGGCCGGCCCGTGGCCCTGTGCCGCTGCGGCGGCTCCACCACCAAGCCTTTCTGCGACGGCACGCACTCGAAGATCGGCTTCGAGGCGGCGGAGCGAGCGGTGCGCGCGGCGGGCTGAGCGCCCTCCTCAGACGG
>DASQNF010000185.1:0-1890 GCA_035645115.1 Thermoleophilaceae bacterium
GTTGAGCAGGACGAACGAGCCGGTGCCGTACGTGTTCTTCCCCTGGCCGGGGTCGAGGCAGCCCTGGCCGTAGAGCGCGGCCTGCTGGTCGCCGGCGATGCCCGCCACCGGGACGCCGCCGGGCGTGCGCCCGACCTCGCCGATCGACGGGCGCACCTCCGGCAGCGCGCGCTCGGGCACGCCGAACAGCTCGAGCAGGTCGGGGTCCCACCGGCCCGCGTGGATGTCGTAGAGCAGCGTCCGCGAGGCGTTCGTCTCGTCGGTGGCCAGCTCGCCGGTCAGGCAGAAGATCAGCCAGGCGTCGATCGTCCCGAACACCGCACGACCGTCGCGGGCGCGCTCGGCAAGGCCGTCGACGTTGCGCAGCAGCCACTCGATCTTCGTGGCGCTGAAGTACGGGTCGAGCACGAGCCCCGTGCGCTCGCGCACGCGCGGCTCCTCGCCCGCCTCGCGCAGCTCGTCGCAGCGGGCGGCCGTGCGCCGGTCCTGCCACACGATCGCGCGCGCGAGCGGCTCGCCGGTCTCGCGGTCCCAGGCCACCACGGTCTCGCGCTGGTTCGCTATTCCGATCCCGGCGAGCGCGGGCCGGCCGGCGCGCTCCACGGCCTCGCGCGCGACCGCGCTCGTGACCTCCCAGATCTCGCTCGCGTCGTGCTCCACCCAGCCCGGCCGCGGGAAGTGCTGGCGGAACTCGCGGTAGGCACGCCCAACTGGGCGGCCGCCCTCGTCGAACACGATGCAGGTCGTGCCCGTCGTGCCCTGGTCGATGGCGAGGATCAACGCGCGCCGGAGCCTACGGCGTGCAGGCCCAGCGCTCCGGGCAGGCCCTAACGCCGCGAGGCGGGCGAGAGCCGGTACACGCAGCTCGCCGGCCGCCGCGCGCAGCGGGGCGTCCGAGGACGGGCTGTATCGTGCCGCCACCGCGCGCCGTCAGCAAAAGGAGAGCTCCGCCGTGCCCGACGTAGAGGCCCACATCACCGGAACGGTCTGGAAGGTCGAGTGTCAGATCGGCCAGCAGGTCACGGAGGGCGACACGCTCGTGATCCTCGAGTCGATGAAGATGGAGATGCCGGTCGAGGCCGAGGACGACGGGACCGTCAAGGAGATCGTCTGCCAGGAGGGGCAGTCGGTGTCCGAGGGGGACACGCTCGTGGTGCTCGAGTGAGTGACTGAGCGGCTGCGACTCGACGAGCCGGGCGATGCGATCGCCCGGCTCACGATCGACAACCCGGAGCGCCGCGGCGCGCTCGACCACGAGATCCTCGACGCGCTCGCCCGCTACGCGCGCGAGCTCGACGCCCGCTGCCTGATCATCCGCGGGTCCGGCTCGATGTTCTCCGCGGGCTATGACATCGGCGACCTCGAGGGACAGTCGTTCGAGGAGTCGGCCGAGCGGCTCGTGGCGCACCCCTTCCACGACGCGATCGAGGCGCTCGAGGCCTACCCGTACCCGGTCGTTGCTGAGCTCGGCGGCCACGCGATCGGCGGCGGCCTGGAGCTGGCTCTCAGCTGCGACATCCGGATCGCGGCGCGCGGGATCAAGCTGGGCATGCCGCCGGCGAAGCTCGGGCTGATCTACTCGCACACGGGCCTGCGCAAGTTCATCGACCTCTGCGGGCCCGCGAACACCGCCTGGCTGTTCCACGTCGGCCGCAGCGTGGACTCCGAGCGCGGCGAGCGGATCGGGCTCGTGAACGAGGTCGTGGCGCCGGACGAGCTCAGCGAGCGGGTGCTCGCGCTCGCGGCGGAGATTGCCGCGAACGCGCCGCTCTCGCTGGCCGGGAACAAGCGCGTGATGCGCGCCCTGCGCGCGCGGCCGTTGCCCGACGAGGTCGTGCGCGAGCTGGTCGAGCTGCGCGAGTCGTGCTTTCGCTCCGAGGACTTCCGCGA
>DASQNF010000186.1:0-1829 GCA_035645115.1 Thermoleophilaceae bacterium
CTGATGGAGGAGCTTCGCGACGAGTACGAGTCGGAGTCCGCCCCTGTGGTGATCAGCGGCTGCATCGGCCCCCAGGACGACGGCTACAACCCGCAGGAGCGGCTGTCGGCGGCGGCCGCGCAGGACTACCACGCGACCCAGATAGCGACCTTCAGAGAGACCGCGGCCGACATGGTCACGGCGATCACGATGACCTACGCCGACGAGGCGGTCGGGATCACCCGGGCGGCGATCAGCGCCGGCATGCCGGTGGCGATCTCGTTCACGGTCGAGACCGACGGGCGGCTACCGAGCGGTCAGGAGCTGGGGGACGCCGTGGAGCAGGTGGACCGCCAGACCGACAACGGGCCCGCCTACTACATGCTCAACTGCGCACATCCCACGCACTTCGAGCGCGTGCTCGACACCGGCGAGCCGTGGCTCGAACGGATCCGGGGCCTGCGCGCCAACGCGTCCACCAAGAGCCACGCGGAGCTCGACGAGGCCACCGAGCTCGACGAGGGCGACCCCGTCGACCTGGGTGCCCGGTACGCCGAAATTGGGACGAAGCTGCCCCGCCTCAACGTTCTCGGCGGCTGCTGCGGCACCGACCAGCGCCACGTGGGGGAGATCTGCAGGGCGTGGCCGGCCGGGTCCGCCGCGGGCGCCGGATAGACGGCGGCGGGCGGCAGCCGGCCAGGGCCGGCAGCCGTGCCCTGACCAGCACGCGCGTGCCCTGCTCCGAGGTCTCGATGTCGATGCTGCCGTCGAGCAGCTCGGCACGCTCGCGCATGCTCGCAAGCCCCAGGTGTCCGGGCTCGGAGGCGGCGAACGGGCCTAGGCGCGCGAAGCCGTGGCCGTTGTCGGCCACCCTCAGCTCGACCTCCTGCCCGACGCTGCGCAGCGAGATCGAGACCGTGTCCGCCTCGGCGTGGCGCCCAGCGTTCAGCACCGCTTCCTGGGTGATCCGGAACAGTCCCCGGCCAGCTCGCCCGGAAGCACGACGCGCTCGATCGCGACCATCACCTCGAACCCGTAACGGCGCTTCCAGACCGGGATGCAGGTCTCGAATCGCGGGGTCGAAGGTGAGCTCCTCGAAGGCGAAGGGGCCGAGGTCGACTATCTCGTCGCGCAGCGCACGGATGTTCTTCGTGGCCAGCTCGCGCGCCTCCTCGATGTGCTCGATCGACTCGCGCGCCTGTCCGCTGCGCGCCGCGCTGCCGGCCGCCGACAGGATCATGTCGAGCCCGACCAGCTCCTGCACCGGGCCGTCGTGGATGGCGTCGGCCACCCGCCGGCGCACCCGGCCCTCGGCCTGTATCGAGCGCCGCGAGAGGCCCGGGCCTGAATCCGCGACGCCGACTCCGCGGTGCGCAGCGTCCCGAACACGAGCGCGCTCGCCAGCGCCGACAGCACGAACACGAATCTCCTGCAGCGCCAGCACCTCGCCGCCGAGCGGCTCGTCCCGCGGATCTGTGCGCCGGCCACGAGCGCGGCCGAGCCGGCCGCCGCCAGCGCAAGCCCCCGGCGCTCGCCCTAAACGTGAGCGTGCGAGGCGAAGAAGAACAGCGCCGCCGCGCGCACGGCCGTGAGGTCTCCGGCACCGCCAGCTGGAGGACCATCAGCACGACCAGGTCCCCGACCGCCACCGGCATGCTCTGCCCGGCCCCCGACACCCTGCGCGCCAGCACGAGGTTCGCCGCCGCCCACGGGAGGGCGACCAGCCCGAGCACCGCGGCGGAGCGGCCCGCCGTGCGGGAAGCTAGTGAACACGACAACCACCAGGGCCAGCAGCGCCAGCGCGAGGCGCGCCGCCGCGAACAGGACCAACGGCTGCGCGGACCCGATCG
>DASQNF010000187.1:0-3056 GCA_035645115.1 Thermoleophilaceae bacterium
CCAATGAGCCACACTTGCCGGCGGGCTCGTGGGAACAGGTGACGTTCAGCTCGTGGAGCAGGTCTTCGCCGCGTTCGCGGCGCGCGACGTCGATGCCTTGATCGAGCTCGCGGACCCGCAGGTCGAGTTCTTCGCGATGACGGCCGCCGAGGCCGGGCGGACCACCCCCTACCGCGGCCACGAGGGCTTGCGGCGCTACTTCCGGGACGTGGCCGAGGTCTGGGAGGAGCTCCGTCTGGTCCCCACGGAGTTCCGTCAGGTGGGCGAGTACGTGCTCGTGACGGGCCGCGTGAGCGCACGCTCGCACTCCCGCGTGGTCAGCGGCTCGAGCGGCTGGATCTGGCGGGTGGAGGGCGGGCTCGTCGTGTACGGGCGTGTGTACCCCTCCGCGAGCGAGGCGCTTGCGTCGCTCGAGGCCTAGAGCCGGCGCGCCCCGCGCGGCCTCGCTCCGTCGAGGCCGCCGCGCCACGCGCCCGTCAGGGCCGGCGGCTCGCCCGCAGCAGGTAGTCCACCTGCTCCTGCTTTCGCATGATCATGTGCTCGAGCCTGTGCTCCACGGCCTCCGACGCCGCCTCGCGGCCGGTGGGCTCGATCGCCGCCTGCATCGCCTCGAGCGTGTCCGCCTCGCACTCGATGAGGGTGTCGAGCGCCTTGGCCGGGTCCGCTATGAACTCCATCGGGGCGATGTCGGTGCTCGGCTCCCCGCCCAGCGCCACGATCTTCTCGACCAGCCGCATCGCGTCCTCGAGCTCGGCCAGCGCGTGCCGGCGCATCTTCTCGGCGTGGGCCTGGTACTCCAGGCCGATCACGCTCCCACCCACCAGCGAGTACTGCAGCACCGAGCGGTGCTGCAGGCGCAGCGCTCGGTTCAGGCACTCGATCAGCTCCTCCACGTCCATGGTCTCTTGCGGTGACATGGACGCTCCCTTACCCCTCCGAGCCGCCTCGCCTAACGAGGAGCGCGCGCATCTGGCGCGCCTCCGGCACGCGCAGCGCCCAGACCGCCGCGGTGTAGGTCGCCACGCCGGCGGCGATCGCGGTGAGCACCGCCGCGAGCTGGGCCGCGAGCGAGCGCCCGAGCGCGTCGTCGAGCAGCTGCCAGACCCCGTACGCGACCCCGCCGAGCAGCGCGCCGGCGGCGAGCATGCGCAGGCCCGCCGCCACCAGCCGCCCGCCTTCGAGCCCGCCGAGCGCGCCGCGCAGGATCCAGCCCTGGGCCAGGCACATCGCGACCGTGCCGGCCACCGTGGCCACCACGATGCCGGCGATCTCGAAGCGCTCGTAGAGCGCCAGGGCGAGGATGAAGTTCACGATCAGGTTGAGGCCGGCGAGGGCGGTGGTGGCCCAGGGACGCTGCAGGCTGAAGAACGTGCGCGAGAACAGCAGGCTGATGCCCTGGAAGGGAAGCGACAGCGACCACCAGAACATCGCGGTCGAGGTCAGGTCCGTGGCCTCGGCGTCGAACACGCCGCGCTCGTACACGAGCCGTGTCACGGGCTCGGCCAGCACCGCCATCAGCACGGCGCTCGGGATCAGCAGCAGGGCGATCTGGCGCACGCCGCCGGCCATCGTCCGCCGCAGCTCCTCACCCGCGCCCCGGGCCGCGAGGCGCGCCAGCGTGGGGAACAGGATCGTTGCGATCGAGATCGAGAACAGGCCCTGCGGGAGCTGGTAGATGCGGAACGCCTTGTCGATCGCGGCGGGCGTCTCGTCGGAGACGAGCGACCCGATCGCGACGTTGATCGCAAGGCTGACGTTGATCAGGCCGAGCGCGATCGTGACCGGGAACATCAGCTTCAGGACCCGCCGCACGCGCTCGTTTCGCCAGTCGAGGCTGAACGTGAAGCGCTCGCCGCGGCCGCGCAGCCACGGCAGCGGCAGCAGGAACTGCACGATCGTGCCGGCCAGGATCCCAATGGCGTACGCGTAGATCTCGTCCTCCTCCGGGAACACGGGCACGAGCCCCACTAGCGCGAGGATGATCACCAGGTTCCAGGCCACGGGGGCGAGCGCCGGGATGGCGAAGTGCTCGAACGAGTTCAGCATCCCGACCGTCAGGCCCGACAGCGCGAGCAGCACGACGATCGGGAACATGATCTGCGCCAGGTGGACGGTGAGATCGTCGAGCGCGGGGTCCTCGTCGAATCCCGGCGCGAAGAGGCTCATCACCGGCTCGGCGAGCAGGATGAAGAGCGCGGTGAGCGCTCCGAGCACGAGGCAGATCAGGAAGAAGAGGGTGGACGCCACGCGGAAGGCCTCGCGCCGCTCCCCCCGCTCGAGCAGCTCGGTGAACACCGGGACGAACGCGCCCTGCAGGGCCGAGTCCGCGAACAGCGCCCGGACGAGGTTCGGCACCTGGAAGGCGATCGTGAACGCGGACATGGCGCCGGTGACGCCGAAGTAGCTCGCGGCCACCACCTCGCGCGCCAGCCCGAGCAGACGCGACAGGCCCGTTGCGACGGAGAAAAACGCGGTGTTGCGCGCGAGCCGGCGAGCGTGGCCGCTCGGCTCGGGGGCCTCGGCGGAGCTCATCGGGCGTGCTGCCGGCTCGCCCGAACGCCCCGCGAACAGCCTCGGGCGCGCGCTACACTCTGCCTCCGCCGCGCCGGACCCTCCGCCCGCGGCGTCGGTTCATCCATGGCCAACATCGCCTCACAAGAAAAGCGGATCCATCGGGCGGAGCGCGAGCGGATCGAGAACCGGCGGCGCACGTCGCAAGTGAAGACCTGGTTCCGCCGGCTCGAGAACGCCGTCGAAGAAGGCGACTTCGCCAGGGCCGACGACGAGCTCCGCACCCTCGTCTCGCGGATCGACCGCGCCGTCAAGTCGGGCGCGCTCCACCGCAACAACGGCGCCCGCAAGAAGGCGCGGGCGGCGCGGATTCGCTCGCGCCTGTCCTAGGCGCCCCCCCGCCGAGCGGCGCCCGCCTTCGTCAGCCTCCTACTGTTTGTTCCCGCATGGAGACGAGACTGCTGATCCGCGGCGAGCGAGTGGCCGGCGAGGGCGCGCCGATCGCGGTCGAGAACCCGGCCTCCGAGGAGACGGTCGCGGAGCTG
>DASQNF010000188.1:0-3358 GCA_035645115.1 Thermoleophilaceae bacterium
AGATGGACGCGATCCTCTACGAGCTGCGCGACCACGCGGCGGGCCTGAACGCCGGGCGCTGGGACTACATCTTCTCGGCGATCAAGCGCCTGCGCTCGCGGCCGGAGCTCGTGCTGCCGGATCGCTCCGCCGTGACCATGACGGCGCCGTTCATGCGCGCCTACACCGAGTTGCTCGTGAGCACCTGCCACGCCCGCGGCGCGCACGCGATGGGCGGGATGGCGGCTGTGATCCCGAGCCGCACCGACGAGGAGGCCAACCGACGCGCGTTCGAGGCCGTTCGCGCCGACAAGCAGCGGGAGGCCGGCGACGGCTTCGACGGCACCTGGGTCGCGCACCCCGACTCGGTGCCGGTGGCGCGCGAGGCGTTCGACGCCGTGCTCGGCGAGCGCCCGAACCAGGTCGAGCGCCGGCGTGACGACGTGGAGGCGTCGCGGGCTGACCTGCTCTCGATTGCGGACACCCCCGGCGAGATCACCGAGGCCGGCCTGCGCTCGAACGTGAACGTGGGCATCCAGTACCTCTCGTCATGGCTGCGGGGCAACGGCGCAGCCGCGATCTACGGGTTGATGGAGGACGCCGCCACGGCCGAGATCGCGCGCGGCCAGGTCTGGCAGTGGATCCGCCACGGCGCCCAGCTGGCGGACGGGCGGACGATAACACCGGAGCTCGTGCGCGAGCTCGCGACCTCCGAGCTCGAGCGGATCCGCGCGGAGGTCGGCGACGACGAGTGGTTCGAGCGCGAGGGGCGCCCCGGCCTGTCGCGGCGCCTGTTCGAGCAGGTGGCGCTGAGCGGGGACGAGTTCGTGGAGTTCCTGACGCTGCCCGCCTACGAGGAGCTGCTCCGGCTCGAGGCGGCGTAGGGCGCCGCTCAGGCCGCCTGGTCGCGCTCGCGCTCCGCCACGCGCAGCTCCCGCAGGGCGCGCTTGCGCTCCTCGCGGGTGGTGCGGTCGAGGATCAGGACGCCGTCGAGATGGTCGATCTCGTGCTGGATCACGCGGGCCTCGAGTCCGGACGCCTCCACCTGGCGCTCCCCGCCGCCCTCGTCCAGGGCGCGCACCCGCACATAGACCGGCCGCTCGACGTCCACGAGCACGCCCGGGATCGACAGGCAGCCTTCCTCGAGCGACTCGCGCTCCTCGCTCGCCCACTCGATCTCGGGGTTGGCGAGCGCGGTCAGGGGCGCATCCGGGCCCACCCGGTAGACGAGCAGGCGCTGTGAGATCCCGAGCTGGGGGGCGGCGAGGCCGACCCCCAGGGCGTCGCCCATGATCGCGGCCATCCGCCTGACCTGGTTGCGCAGGGAGTCGTCGAAGCGGTCGACCGTGGTGGCGCGCGACTTCAGGACGGGGTCCCCAAGCCGACGCACGAACGACATGGCGGCAAGGCGCCGGGCCTCGAGCTCCGGGTCGAGCTGCGGCTCCTCGACCTGCTCGACCTCGACGTCGTGAGCCTCCTCCGCCACGGGTCCGAGTCTAACGCGCGACCTGCGCGCACCGCCGGCGTGGCGGCCCGGCTCGAAGCCGTGTGCCGGGGTGCCGCTTCCCGTCCCGCCGGCGCCCTGTCCCGCTACTGGGGGTCGACATCGACCGCGAAGCTGACCGCGCCGTGGGGCCTGGCCGCGGCCACGTGCTCCACCGCCCCGCGCACGGCGTCGATGCCCGCCGCGCGCTCACGCGAGCGCACCACGACCTGCGCCCGGTGGCGGCCCTGGCGGCGAAACAGCGGCGCGGGGCCGAGCGCAGGCACCCCCGCTGCAGCCACTCGCTCGCGCACGGCCTGCGCGGCCTCCATCTCCGGGCCCGCCTCCCCTGCCGCGCACACCACCCTTACAAGGTGCCCGTAGGGCGGGTAGCCGAGCAGCTCGCGGCGGCCGAGCTCGCCCTCGAGGAACCCCTGGGCGTCGTGCCCGGCCGCGTGGACGAGCGCCCTGGCGGCGGGGTCGAGCGCCTGCACGATCACGCGGCCCCCGCGCGGCCCGCGACCGCTGCGCCCGGCGAGCTGCGCCACCAGCGCGAAGGTGCGCTCCTCCGCCCGGAAGTCCGGGAAGCGCAGCGTGGCGTCCGCGTCGAGCACTACTCCGAGCGTGACGTCGGGGAAGTCGTGCCCCTTGGCCACCATCTGGGTGCCCACGAGCACGCCCGCGGATGCGGCGTCGAAACGGCGCAGGACGGCGGCTACTCCGGCCGCCGCCGCCGCGTCGGAGTCGAGCCTGAACACCGGCAGCGGATCGACCAGCTCACGCAGCTCCCGCTCGAGCTGCTCGGTGCCAGCGCCGTGCCGGGCCACGGATACCGAGCCGCAGTCCGGGCACGCTCCGGGCACCCGCTCGCGGTGGCCGCAGTGGTGGCAGGCGAGCTCGGCGGCCGCGCGGTGGAGGACGAGCGTGACGTCGCAGTTCGGGCATTCCCAGACGCGCGCGCAGTTGCGGCAGGAGAGGAAGTTCGACCAGCCGCGCCGGTTCAGCAGCACGATCGCCTTTTCCTCACTGCGGCGGACCTCGTCGAGCGCCCGGCGGGTGCGCTCGTGGAGCGCGCCGGAGCTCCCGAGCATGCCCACCAGCTCGACCGCCGGGAGCCGGCGACCGTCCACGCGCCGCGGCAAAACGATCCGCTCGTAGCGCAGCATGCTCTCCGGCCGCGGCGTGGCGCTTCCGGCCACGAGCAGCACGCCCTCCTGCGAGGCGCGGCGCTCTGCCACCGTGCGGGCGTCGTAGCGCGGGTCGCCCTCCTGCTTGTACGAGCCGTCGTGCTCCTCGTCGATCACGATCAGCCCGAGCTCCGCCAGCGGCGCGAAGATCGCGGAGCGCGGGCCCACGCAGACACGGGCCTCGCCGCGGCGCATGCGCCACCACTCGTCGTAGCGCTCACGCTGGGAAAGGCGCGAGTGCATGATCGCCACGGAGTCGCCGAAGCGCTCGATGAAGCGGCCGGCGGTCTGGGGAGTGAGCGCGATCTCCGGCACGAGCACGATCGCGGAGCGGCCGCGCTCGAGGGCGGCGGCCACAGCTCGCAGGTAGACCTCGGTCTTCCCGGAGCCCGTGACCCCGTGCAGCAGGAGCGGGTCCGGCGCCTCGGGGCCGGCGTCGATCCGGGCCACGACCGCCGCGAGCGCGGCGCGCTGGTCGGCGGTGAGCTCGACCTGGCCGGCCCGCGCCCCCACGCTCTGCGTCCGTGGCCGGCGCGGCGGTGCCGCCGCGTGCTCGAGGCGCAGCAGGCCGCGGCGCTCGAGGCTGCGGAGCGTGGCGTGGTCGCAGCCCGCGCGGCGCCCGAGGAGCGCCGCAGGCAGCGCGCCCGCGCGCACGGCCTCGAGCGCGCCGCGCTGGCGTGCACCGAGGCGCTCGCCCGCGTCGAGGGCG
>DASQNF010000189.1:0-2521 GCA_035645115.1 Thermoleophilaceae bacterium
GTGGAGAAGATCAGCCCGCGCGCGCTGTTGACGAGGTAGCGAGCCATCGTGCCGTCGCAGGCGACGAACGCGCCGTAGGAGCCGAGTGCCTTGCCGAGCGTGCCGACGATCACGTCGACCTCGTCCTCGAGCCCCGCGGCCGCCACCGCGCCGCGGCCGCCCGGACCGACCGTGCCGGTGCCGTGGGCTTCGTCGACCATCACCCGCGCGTCGTGGCGCTGCGCCAGCTCGACGATCCGCTCGAGCGGCGCCACGTCGCCGTCCATCGAGAACACGCCGTCGGTCACGATCAGCGAGCCGCGCCCTTCCGCCTGGCGCAGCCCCCACTCGAGGTGATCGGTGTCGCAGTGGTCGTAGACGAACGTCTCCGCGCGCGCGAGCCGGCAGCCGTCGATGATCGACGCGTGGTTCAGCGCGTCCGAGAAGATCACGTCTCCCTCGCGCGCGAGCGCGGACACGACGCCGGCGTTGGCCAGGTAGCCGGACCCGAACAAGAGGCAGGCCTCGGCCCGCTTGAACGCGGCCAGGCCCTCCTCGAGGCGCCTGTGGATGGTCATGTTCCCCGAGATCAGCCGCGACGCCCCCGACCCGGCGCCGTAGCGCATCGCGGCCTCGGCGGCGGCCTCGCGCACGCGCGGGTGGTCGGCCAGCCCGAGGTAGTTGTTCGAGCAGAGCAGCAGCACGGGCTTGCCGTCGAGCAGCACGCGCGGGCCCTGCGGCCCCGACACGCAGCGCAGCTTGCGGTAGAGCCCGCGGCCGCGGATCTCCTCGAGGCGCTCCTCGATCTCCCTGCTCATGCCGCCTCCGAGGCGCGCGAGCCGTCGACCTGGACGACCTGCGGAAAGGCGTTCGGCGCGCCGTCCGGGCGCGGCGGCACCGAGCTCTTCCGGGCGTGCCGCAGCTGGGTCTCGGGGTTCCAGAAGTTCGCGTCCCGCTGGGAGTCGACCAGATCGTCGATGGGGGTGAGCGGGGTGTCGCCCTCGAGCCGGCCGGAACGGTTGTCGGGGCGTGGGTTCGAGCCGTTGTCCTCCTGGCGCGCCACGTTCAGGCCGAGCTCCTCGAACAGCCCGCGGTCCCACTCGGGCTCGGATCCCAGCGTGGTGAGGAAGTTGCCCATCATCACCCCGTTGAGCCCGGCCTTGACCGCCAGCTTCTGGAACTCCCCAGCGCCGAGGTTCTCGTTGCGCCCGCCGCAGAGGCGGAAGAGGGCGTCGGGGATGATCAGCCGGAAGATCGCCACCCACTTGACGGCCTCCCACGGATCCATCAGCTCACGGTCGCCGAACTTGGTTCCGGGCCGCGGGTTCAGCAGGTTTATCGGCACCGACGTGGGCTCGAGCGCCGCGAGCTCGAACGCCATCTCCACGCGCTGCTCCGGGCTCTCGCCGAGGTTGAGGATGCCACCGACGCACGTCTCCAGGCCGGCGTCGCGGACCGCCTCGATCGTGCGCACGCGGCCCTCGTAGCGAACCGTCGAAGAGACCTCCGGGTAGTAGCTCTCGGCGGTCTCGACGTTGTGGTGGACGCGCTGCACCCCAGCGTCCTTGAGCGCCTGCGCCCGCGTGGCCGACATGTGCCCGATCGACACGCAGCGCTTCAGGTTCGTGTGCTCGGCCACGAGCCGGGCGCCCTCGAGGATGTTCTGGAAGTCGCGCTTCGAGAGCCCCTGCCCCTGCGTGACCATGCAGAAGCGGTGCGCCCCGGCCGCCTCGGCCGCGCGCGCGTGCTCCAGGATCTGCTCGCCGCTCATCATCGCGTGCATCGGCGTGTCGGCCTCGGCGAAGCGCGACTGCGAGCAGAAGCCGCAGTCCTCCGCGCAACCGCCCGACTTGGCGTTCACGAGCGAGCACAGGTCGGTGGAGTCGCCGAAGCGGTCGAGCCGGACCTTCCAGGCTCGCTCCACGAGCGCCTCGATCTCGGCGCGGTCCTCGATCGCGCCCAGCCCGAGCGCCTCTTCGCGGGAGATCAGCGACGGCACTGGGGCCACCGTATGACCAGGGTCGGACGGAGGCTCGACGCCGCCCCGAAAAGGGCGACACCGCCTCAGCGCCCGCGCCAGGCCGGCGCGCGCTTCTCCGCGAACGCGCGCACGCCCTCGCGGAAGTCCTCGGAGCGAAAGCACGACTCGCGCAGCTCGACCAGCTCGCGCACGACCTCGTCGGGCAACGGCCGCGCGCGCAGGGCGCGCATCACGCGCTTGTTCCCGGCCAGCGAGAGCGGCGCGTTCGCGGCGATCTCCCCCGCCAGCGCGAGCACCCGCTCACCGAGCTCGTTCGGCGCCACGACCTCGTTCACGAGCCCGATTCGCTCGCCGCGATCGGAGTCCACGCTGCGGCCGACATGGAACAGCCAGGCGGTGTTCGCCGGCCCGCACAGGTCGATGAACCTGCGCATGCCCGTGTGCGAGTAGATCAGCCCGAGCTTCGCCGGAGGCATGCCCAGCTTGATCCCGCGCGCCGCGATCCGGATGTCGCAGCTGAGAGCCAGCTCCAGGCCGCCGCCGATCGCGTGGCCGCCGAGC
>DASQNF010000190.1:0-3459 GCA_035645115.1 Thermoleophilaceae bacterium
GAGTCGATGTTCCACTGGTACCGGCTCGTCGGCGGCGCCTCCGACGGCGCGCGGGTGCTCGAGCTGGACGGTGTGCTCGCCGCGCTGGTGCCGGCCGCGCCCGAGCGCGCCGTGTTGAACGCGGTCCTTTGGCGCAGCGCCGCTGCACTCGCGGCGGCCTGCGAGCAGCTCGAGGAGGCGTACGCCGAGATCGGCGCGAAGTGGACGGTCTGGCTCCCGCCGGGCGCCGCCGAGGCCGCCGCGCTGCTCGCGGAGCGCGGGCACGGGCTCGACGCCGAGCCCGTGGCGATGGCCCGCCCGCTCGAGCCCGGAGCGGTGGAGCGCCCGCCGCCCGGGGCGCTGCCCGACTGGACAGCAGAGGGGGCGCTCGAGGAGTTGGGGAGGATCAACGACGCCTCCTACCCGTTCGGCACCGACTCCTTTTCGCGCGCCCTGCGGCGGCTGCCGGACGGCGCCGCGCACGTCTACGTGGTGCGGCGGGATGAAAAGGCGGTGGCCTGCCTCGCCATGGTCGACCACGCCGCCAACACCGAGGTGCAGATGGTGGCGGTGCTGCCCGAGGCGCGCGGAGCCGGGCTGGCTGGGAAGCTGCTCGCGCACGCGCTGGCCGACGCCGCGGAGCGCGGCGCCGAGAGCGCCACCCTGATCGCCACGAAGCTCGGCTTGCCCGTGTACGAACGCGCGGGCTTCCGTGCACTCGGGCGCTTCCAGATGTGGGAGCGAAGCCCCAGGTAGCCTCGGCTAGACGAGCTCCACTCGTTCGTCGAACATCACCTCGCTCTCGAGCGCGCGGTGAACCGGGCACTTCGCGGCGATCTGCATCAGCCGCTCGCGCTGATCCTCGGGCAGCTCCTTGGGCATCTGGACGCTCATGCGAAAGCGCGTAAGCGAGCCGCGCTGGGCCGGCTCGTAGTCCACGTCCACGGTCATGTCGCCCACGTGCCAGCCCTTGCGGACGGCGTACATCTTCATCGTGATCGCCGTGCAGGAAGCGAGGCTCGCCGCGAGCAGCTCCTGCGGGCTCGGCCCTGCGTCCTCGCCGCCCTGGTCGGTCGGCTCATCGGCGGTCAGCCTGTGGCCGCGCACCGAGATCGCCTGCCTCAGCTGCGCGTCGGTGCTGCGGGAAGTAGCTCTCATCGTCTGCCCTCGAAGAGCTCCGGGTCGCGCTCGTCGGCAAAGCGCGCCATTGCGAAGAGCGCGTCCGAGAGCCGGTTGAGGTACCCCAACACGGTGTCGTCGGCGAGCTCGCCTGCATCCTTCAGCAGCGCTACCCGGCGCTCGGCGCGCCTGACCGCCGTGCGGGCCAGGTCGAGCCGGGCGGAGAGCTCCGTCCCGCCCGGGATCACGAACTTGGGCGGCAGCTCCACGCGCTCCATGTAGCGGTCGATGTCGGACTCCAGCCGCCGCGCCATCTCCGGCGTGACCCTCGAGACCCCCGGCTCGAGCCGGCCGGCGGCCTCCGGCGCGGTGGCCAGCTCGGCGCCCGCCACGAACAGCTCGTTCTGGATGCGGAGGATGTCGTCGTAGAGCTCGCCGCCGCGCTCCGCGAGCGCCCGGGCCAGCCCCAGTGCCGACGCCGCCTCGTCCACCGAGCCGTACGCCTCCGGGCGTCCGGCGTGCTTGGGCACGCGGCCGCCGTACCAGAGGCCGGTGGTGCCGTCGTCGCCCTTGCGCGTGTAGATCTTCACTGCCTCTCTCCACTCGCCGCGGTCATGCCAGCGGGTTGAAGACGAGCCCGGTGGGGACCTTCGGGTAGAAGTAGGTCGACTTGGGCGGCATCGACTCGCCGGCGGCCGCCACCTCGCGCACCTGGTCGACCGGCGTGGGGCGCATGAAGAACCCGGCGTCGGCGGCGCCGGATTGCACGCGCTCGATCGCGTCGTCGAGGCTTTTGGAGTAGTCGAGACCGCGCAGGTGGGAGATGTCCTCATCGCTCATCCCGAGGGCGTCGCGCAGGATGAGCGCCTCGAGCACGGCCGTGTCGAGGCGCCGGTAGGGGGCCGGCATTCCGTCGAGGGCGCGGTCGGCGCTCGCCTGGTCCCTCAGCTCCAGCCGGTAGGGCTGCTTGTGGAAGCTGTCCATGTACCCAAAGGCGACTCCGCCGTTCGCCGGCGGCTCGAGCTCGTTCGGGCTGTCGAGCGGCTCGACGTGGAAGTCCCGACGAGCGGCCTCGCGGATGGCGAGCTGCTTCTCGGTGTCGTCCTCGAGGCCGGTCAGCAGGCGATGCGTGGGGAGCACCAGCAGGCCCGGGTCGGAGAGCGAGCAGAGCAGCATCAGGACGTAGCGGTGGTCGCCCTCGCCGCCGACTTCGTCGGCGTACGCGCGTGCGGTCTCATAGCGATGGTGGCCGTCCGCGATCAGCAGCTCGGCGTCCGCGAGGGGGCCCTGGAGCGCGGCCATGGTGTCCGGGTCGACCACCCGCCAGAGCGTGTTGAGCGTGCCCTCGTGGTCGGTCGCGCGCGCGAACGGCTCCGCTTCCACCACTCGCTCGAGGGCCTCCCCGGCCGCTCCGCTCGCGTCCGTGAAGAGGCTGAAGATGGGGGAGAGGTTCGCCTTTGTTGCGCGCGTGAGCCGCAGGCGGTCCTCCTTCGGCCCCGGGTGGGTGCGCTCGTGAGGACGGATTCGTCCCGCGCCGTAGTCCTCCACGCGCACGCGCGCGAGAAGGCCGGTGCGGGTGCGCCCGCCGCCGTCGGGCGCCGTGTAGTCCTGGCGCAGGACCCATAGGGCAGGCTCCTCGTCGCGCACGAGCACGCCGCGGCGCCGCCAGTCGGCGAGCGTGGCGGCGGCGTGCATGTAGCGGTCGCCGCGCTCAGCCTCGGGCAGGTCGATGTGAACGACGTTGTGGGGGCTGCGCGCCGCGAGCGCTGCCCGCAGCTCGGAGTCGACCACGTCGTACGGAGGGGCGATCAGGTCCTCCAGCGCGCCGGCGGCGGAGGGGTCGTAGCGGAGGGCCCGGAGCGGTTGGACGTCGGCCATTTGGAGGGGCGCCACCCTACTTGACCACGGAGCGCCGGAGCGACCCTCTGCACCTGCTGGATTTCCGAGACCCGGACATTCGCCCGGCTTGAACGGATCATGGGCCGAGGCCGCGGTTAGACTCGTCGGCCGACGGGGCGTAGCGAAGCCTGGTATCGCGCTCGCTTTGGGGGCGAGAGATCCCCGGTTCAAATCCGGGCGCCCCGACCTCATGGCAGAGCCTGCTTCCGCCGCCCCCGCCCGCGGCAAGCTGAAGCCCGTGGCGCTCGCGGCCCTGATGGCGTTCCTCGCCCTCAACGTCTGGACCGGGAGCCCGCTGCTGGCGCTCTGGATCGGCTCGCGCGTACAGGGCGAGGAGAGCCAGCCGTCGATGGCCGCCTTCGCCGTGGTGATCGTGGCGCTGATCGTGTTCTCCGTCGGGCTGTACCAAATGCTCAAGCTGACGATGCACGCCTACAAGGAGGCCACCGGGACCCTGCCCAC
>DASQNF010000191.1:0-2078 GCA_035645115.1 Thermoleophilaceae bacterium
GGCGGGGCGCCGGCCGCCGCAGCACGGGCCATCAGCGCGCCTCCCCGGCCGCGCGCCGGCGGGCCGCCCGGAGGCGACCCGACTTCGCACGCGGGTTGTCGGCGAGCTCGCCCGGGGTGGCCGCCACGGCCCGTGTCGTGAGCAGCTCCGCCTCCGGCTCGCGACCGCAAACGCAGACCGGGAAGTCCGGCGGGCAGACGCATCCGCGCGCCCGCTCCGCGAGGAACCGCTTCACGCGCCGATCCTCGAGCGAGTGGAACGAGATCGCCGCCAGGCGCCCGTCCTCTGCGATCAGGTCCCACGCCACCGGCAGCGCGCGGTCGAGCGAGTCGAGCTCCGCGTTGACGGCGATCCGCACCGCCTGGAACACCCGCTTGGCCGGGTGGCCCGCCCCGAACTTCCGGCGCACCGCCGCGGGCAGCGCCCGCTCGATCGCGTCCACGAGCTCGCCGGTGGTGTCGATCGGCGCGCGCCCCCGTCGCTTGACGATCTCGCGCGCGATCCGCCCGGCGTTCGGATCCTCGCCGTAGCGCCTGAAGAGCTGAGCGAGCCGGCGCTCGTCCCAGTCGTTCACGACCGCTCGGGCGTCGAGCCGCTGGGTCGTGTCCATGCGCATGTCGAGCGGGGCGTCGTAGGAGTAGGAGAAGCCGCGCTCGCGCGCATCGACCTGCATCGAGGAGATGCCGAGGTCGAGGTAGACGATGTCGGCCGCGATGCGCTCCTCGCGCAGCAGCGTCAGCCCGTCCGCGTAGTCCATGCGCAGGAAGCGGGTCTCGCAGGGCGCGTCACGAGCGAACGAATCGAAGTGCTCCTCCGCCGCGCTGTCGCGGTCGATGCAGACCAGCGTGCCGGTCGGCCCCAGGCGCTCGGCCACCAGGCGCGCGTGCCCACCCGCCCCGAAGGTGCAGTCCACCGCCGTCTCGCCCGCGGCCGGGCGGGTCAGCTGGATCAGCTCGCCCGCCAGCACGGGCACGTGGACGCGACTCATGTCAAGAAGGATTGCCAAGACGCTCCGTCACCTCCCCGATCTCGGCGTCGAGCGCCTCGGCCTGGCGGCGCCAGCGCTCCCGGCTCCAGACCTCGAGGTGGTCGCCCACCCCGACGACCATGACCTCCTTCTCGATCCCGGCGTCCGCGAGCAGAGGCGGCGGCAGCGTCACCCTGCCGGCGGCGTCGAGCTCGAGATCGAACGAGTTGCCCTGGTGGTAGCGGGCGAGCTTGCGGTACTCGGCGCTCATCGGATTCAGCTGGCCGAGGGCCCGCTCGATGATCGCTTCGTGCGTGACGGGGGTCCACACGGCGAGGCAGGTCTCGGGGTCCTTGGCGAGAACGATGCCGTTGGAGAAGGCGGCTCGGAACCGTGACGGGATGCTGAGCCGGTTCTTCGCGTCCAGCGAGTGCTCGTAGTGCCCTCGGAATGCCAACGCTCATGTCCCCGCGAGAAGTGTTCGGACCGGAGTGGCGGAGTGGGAGGAGCCCCGCCACTCCGGTCGATTCATTGGTCGCCACGGTAGCCCACTTCATCCCACTTGACAACACCAACTCCCACCTTTCCGTCCGACCGTGCTGCAGCGGGTCCGAGCTCTCGAGCGCTTTTGGCTCTACAAAGCGCGATGCCGGCCGTGGAAGGCGGTGGGACAGGCCAGCCTCGACGCCCGCCCAGGGGACCCTCGTGCAATCGTCGTTGCAGGAGCGGGCCGCCCGCTGGCCTGGCGTGGGCGCGTCAGACCGGCACGAGCTGAGGCCCGCCGTCCAGCAGCGCGGACGCGAGCGCCGCCGCCACCAGCAGCAGCACCGACGGCACGAGCAGCAGCGCGACCACGAGCTGGATCTTCGGACCGGCACGCGCGGCCTCCTCGCGGATCCGGCGGGCGAGCGCGAAGCGGGCGTCCCGTGCCTGTGCAGCGAGCGTCTCGGCGAGCGGCGCTCCGTGGCGTCGGGCGCGCTCGAGCGCCGCGACGAGGGCGCGCACCTCGGGTAGCGGCGCCCGGTCGGCCAGGCCGGCCAGAGCTCGCTCGAGCGGGACGCCCAAGGCCACCTGGCGCCCTGCGGCCCGCCACTCGGCGGCGAGAGGACCT
>DASQNF010000192.1:0-7971 GCA_035645115.1 Thermoleophilaceae bacterium
GCTGCGTTGCGAGCAGCGCACATGTTCGTGGCCGCCGCGCGCTGGGAGGACTTCGGGCAGGCCCCCCTCGAAGCACTGGCCGACGGAGCGCTCCTCGTCACGGCGCCGTCGGGCGGGGCCTACGCCGCGCTCGAGCTGGCCCGTCGGCTCGACCCGCGCCTGGTGGCGAGCGACATGAGCGCGGGTGCGCTCGCGGTCGCGATCGAGCACGCCTTCGAGCTCGGGGATGCGGAGGCCGCTCGGCTGCGCCGGCGTGCGGCCGAGCTGCTGCAGGCCTATTCGCCCGCCGAGCTCGACCGGACCGTCGAGCGCGAGCTCCTGCCGGCGCTGCTCGGTTGAGCGCACGCCCGCAGCAGCGCCCGCTCCCACGCCTCCGCATCCGCCTCGGGCGGATGGCGCTCCGTCACCGCCCGGCTGCCCGCCGCCAGGCGCTCCCGCAGCTCGGGCTCGCGCACGAGCCGGCGAAGCGCGGCCGCGATCTGCTCCCTGCTCTGTGGGTCGACGATCAGCGCGTTCTCGTCCTCCACGGCCACGTCGCCGGCCGCGCCCGCCCGCTCAGAGCAGATCAGCGCGAGCCCGGCGGCGGCGGCCTCGCGTGCGGCCACCCCGAAGGGCTCGTAGGTGCTCACCAGGGCGAGCACGTCCGCCGCCGCGTAGATAGCGGGCAGCTCGGCGGGTGCGGCCGGGCCGGGCAGCGCCACCGGCACGCCCAGGGCCAGCGCGCGCTCGCGGAGCTCGCCCTCGAGCGGCCCCGTGCCGCGCAGCTCGAGCTCGACCTCGCCGGGCCGGAAGCCCGCCTCGGCGAACGCCTCGACCAGCGTGGCCAGGTTCTTGTCGGGCACGAGGCGGCCCAGCGCCAGCACCCGCACGGGCGCACCCCGCTCGCGCCGCTCCCGTGCCAGCCGCCGGAGCGGCTCGAGATCGGCGCTCTGGAGCGCCACCTCCACGCGCTCGCGGGGCACGCCGAGCACCACCAGGCGCGCGACGCCCTGTGTGCTCGCCACGATGAACCCGGCCGCGCGCGGAACGAGCAGGCGGTGGACGCGGCGCCGCCCGGCGGAGAGCTCAGCGTGGCTCCACTGCGTCAGCTCGCTGAAGATCACGAGCGGGCGACCGCGCCGGCGGCACCACGCAAGCGCCGCCCACGTGGCCGGGCCGTACTCCCAGCTCACCACGCAGGCCGGGTCGAGGCGCGCCAGCGCGGCTCCGATCCCGCGCGGAAGCATGAGCGGGCTGCGCCCGGGGCGTGCGCGCTGCCACGCGCCGAGGATCTCGCTCGCGTAGCCCTCGCCCGCGCCGAACCATCCGTGCGGCTGGTCCCAGCCGGGTTGGGACGCGGTCAGATAGAGCACGTGCGGCCGTACCCGGCCGCGTCCCGCGAGCGCCCTGAACAGCGGCTCGCGGTAGGGAGCGGGCACCGGCGGCATGATCGCGACGCGTGGCGGCACGCCGCAACTTTGCCCTACGGGGCGGTTCCGGGTGTTGACAGCCCGCCAGGCACGGGCGGCAACGCTGGTTGCGGACCGTGCCGGGGGCGCCGTGAGCGCTGGTAGCCTCCGAGCGCCGCGCGGGAAAGCCGCTCCTGCGAAAGACCACCCATGTTGAAGGTCGTACGACTCCTCCTCCTGCTGGGCGTGCTCGCCGTGCTCGCGCTGCCCGCTGCCGCGATCGCCACCCCCCAGCAGGCTGTCCGCGACTGCGTGGTCGACGGCGATCTCGACCGCACCTACTCGAACGCGGAGCTGCGCCGCGCGCTCGACCTGCTCGCGTCCGACTCGAACGAGTACAGCGACTGCCCGGACGTGCTCGAGGCCGCGATCAAGGGCGGCTCGGACCGCGGCAAGGGACGCGGCAGCCCCGGCCTGGGCACGACCGATCCGGCCGCCGAGGCCGCCGCGCAGCAGCAGGACCAGGCCGCGCTCGAGGCGATCGCGGCCGCCAAGGCCGCCCAGAGCGGCAAGCCGCCGTCGGTCCGGATCGGAGACGAGACCGTGGAGCCCGGCCCCAACGGCATCTTCGACCTCGCCACCGCCGCCAACAAACTGCCGCTGCCGCTGCTGCTCGCGCTGGTCGCCCTGTCGCTGCTCGCGCTCGCCGCCGGGCTCGCCTCGCTGCAGGAGCGCTCGTCGGCGCTAGGGCGCTTCGCGATCCTGTCCAAGATCCCAACGCCGCGTGTCCCGCTTCCCTGGCGTCGCTAGCGCAGGCACAGGGCTGCGCCCCAGCACCTCGACCTGGATGGCCCTGATCCTCGGCGGCGCCTTCATCGGCGTCGCCTGGGGAGCGGCGGGCGGAACCGAGCTCACGCGGACGACGATCGTCGAGATCCTGATGCTGCTCGCCGGGAGCGCGACGATCGCCGCCGCCATCGTGTGGGGCACTCGCGAGCGGCTCCACGGCGCCACCTCGCTATGGATGTTCGCGCTGCTCGCGGGGCTCACCGCGCTGTCCGTGCTGTGGTCTGTCGTGCCGGAGCTGACCTACCTCGAGGCCTCGCGCACGCTCACCTACCTCGTGGTATTCGGGGCCGCGATCGGCGCTGCCCGGCTCGCCCCGAGGGCCGCGCCGGCCCTTCTGAAGGCGATCCTGCTGGGCGCGCTTGCTCCGGTGGCGTACGCGCTCGCCACGCGCATCTGGCCGGCCGCTCTGGCCGAGCACGACCTGTCCAATCGGATCGGCGGCCCGTTCCAGTACTGGAACGCGGTCGGCACGGTCGCGGCGATCGCCATTCCGGTGGCGCTCTGGCTGGGGTCGCGGCGCGGCGGGGCGATGGCTGGACGGGTGCTCGCCTATCCGGCCGTGGCGCTGGCCGTGCTCGCGATCCTGCTCACGCAGTCACGCGGCTCGCTGGCGGCGGCCGTTCTCGGGGTCGGGCTCTGGTTCGCGATCGTCCCGCTGCGCCTGCGCAGCCTGCCGCTGCTGCTGATCCCGACGGCGCTCGCCACTGGGGTGGGCGCCTGGGCGCTCTCGAAGGACCCGTTCTCGAAGAGCCGCGTGCCGCTCGCGGCCAGGGAGGCGGTGGCCGGCGACTTCGGCATGCTGATGCTGCTCCTGGTCGCGCTCACCCTGCTCGCGGGGGTGGGGGTGAACCTGGGTGCGGCACGCGGGCTCGTGCCGCCGCGGCTGCACAGGCGGATCGGCGTGGCCGCATTGGCGGTGGCCTGCCTGCTGCCGTTCGTGGTCTTCACCTCCGTGGCGGTGAGCGACCGCGGGCTGTCGGGCACGATCGACGACCGCGTGAGCGCGCTCACGAGCGAGACCGAGGTCGCGCCCAGCGAGGGCGGCGACCGGGTGTTCGCCACGTCCTCAACACGGGGCAAGTACTGGCGCGAGGCCGGCAAGGTGTTCGAGGCGCGCGAGTGGGCCGGCGTGGGCGCCGGCGCCTATGCGGTGGCCCGGCTGCGCCACCGCACGGACGCCTCGGTCACGCGGCATGCTCACGGCTTCGTTGCTCAGACGCTCGCCGACCTGGGCATCGTCGGGGTGGCGCTCACCACGCTGCTGCTGCTCGCGTGGCTGGCGGCGGCGCTGCATACGCTCTCGGTCTACCCGCGGCGCTTGGACCGCTTCCGCCGCGCGCCCGCGGCGCCCCCGCGCCGCGACTGGTCGAGCGAGCGGATCGCGCTCGCCGCGCTCGCGATCGTGCCGCTGGTGTTCGGCCTCCAGTCCCTGCTCGACTGGACCTGGTTCATCCCCGGGCCGATGGCGCTCACGCTCGTTGCGTCGGGCTTCGTCGCCGGCCGCGGACCGCTCGCTCCGAGGGGCGAGCCCCCGCGAGCGCCGCCGCTCGAGCGCCCGCGCGATGCGCGGCGCGCGCTGGCGGCCGCCGGCGTGGTGCTCACCGGCCTGCTCCTCTGCTGGGCCGTCTGGCAGCCGGAGGCCTCCGACCGTGCGAAGAACGAAGCGCTGGCGCTGTCCGAGGAGCGCGACTTCGCGAACGCGCTCGAGAAGGCGCGCGACGCCGCGGGCATGAACCCGCTCAGCCCAGATCCCTATCACGTCCGGGCCTCCATCCTGACCGCGGCGGGGAGGACCGGCGGCGCGCAGCGCAGCCTCGAGGACGCCGTGCTCAAGTTCCCCGGCGATCCGGAGACCTGGTACCGCCTCGCCGCCTTCCAGCTTGGAACCCTCGACCGTCCGGAGCAGGCGCTCGAGACCCTGCGGGGCGCCCTGTACCTGGACCCGCACTCGAGGTTCTCGCGCCAGCTCTTCCTCGAGGCCAGCGCCCGCCAGCGCGAGCTCGAGGCCGCCGGCGCGGCCACGAAGCGCCGCGAGCAGTAGCGCTCCCGCTAGCGGGTGGCGCGGGCCAGGAGCTGCCCCGATCGCCGCCGCAGCGACACCACCTCGTAGCCGAGCTCGGCGAGCAGCCGGCGCAGCGACCCGCGCGTGAGGAAACGCAGGTGCGGCGAGAGCGGGTCGGGGCTCGGGCCGAATGGGAGGTTCGCGGGCGTGGTGAGCGCAAGCTCGCCGCCCGGACGCAGCACGCGCCGGATCTCGGAGAGGAGCAGCTGCACGTCTCGCACGTGCTCGACCGTCTCGGCGCAGAGCACGAGGTCGAATTCGCCGTCCGCAAGCGGCAGCGGGGCGTCCGGCTCGAGCTCCACGATGCGCGCATCTGGGAGCCGACGGCGCGCGCGAGCCAGGGCCACCGGGGAAACGTCTGCCGCCGTCAGCTCCGCGGCGTCGAGCTCGGCGCCCAGCCGCCCGTCCCCGCAGCCCAGGTCGAGCACGCGGCCGACCTGGCCGAGCGAGCGCACGAACTCGGCGAGCACTTGCTCCGGCGGCCCCGGGTCGTCCGGTACGAGCTCCCAGAGCTCGTCGTCGTAGCGGCTAGGAGGCACGCGCGGAGGACCTCGCGGCCCGCTCGGCCGAGCCGGGAGAAGGCCTGGGCGCGCATGCACCCGGGCCCGGTGCTCGCGCGATCAACAGCAGCGTGTGCCCGAACGGCGCCGCCCGGCGGCGCGAGCCGAGCGCGTCGAGCCGGTGGAGCGCGCGCTGGAGCGCCGCCGGCAAGCGCCTCCACCCGAAGGTGAGCGCATGCAGCTCGGGCGCGAGCCCGGCCGCCCGCGCCCTGCGCACGAGCGCCCGCGGCGAGAGCGGAATGTCGTCCGGTGTCCCGTGCACCGGCACGCCGAGGCCGAGCCGGTTCGCCACCGCCAGCCCGGCGCCCACCGGGTGCCAGAGACCGGGCTCCACCGCCACCATCGCCCCGCCCGGCCGCAGCAGCCGCGCGGCCTCCGCGAACGCCGGCTCGAGCGGCCCCTGGTAGGCGATGTGGTGGAGCACGAGCCGGTAGAGCACGACGTCGAACGAGCCCGAGTCGAAGGGCAGCTCACCGGCTCGCGCAACCACTCCCGCGTCGAGCTCGCCCGACTCGACCAGCGAGTCGACGAGGCCGCCGTCAAGGTCCACGCCGGTGATCCGGAAGCTGGGCTTCGGGAACAGGTGCCGTCCCGGGTGGCGCCCGCAGCCCACCGACAGCACCTCGCCGCCGCTCAGCGGCAGCCGGCGCGAGAGCAGCGCCCGCTCGCGGCGCATCTCGTTGTCGTAGTGGACCTGGAGCGTGTCCGGGCCCGCCAGCCGATCGAGGAGGTTCCGCTCGCGGTAGGGCTCGCTCACCACGCGCCCCGCGCGCGGATCACGGCGGGGATCGTCTTGAGCAGGATCGTGAGGTCGAGGAAGACCGACCAGCGCTCGAGGTAGAGGAAGTCGAGCCGCACGAGCTCGTCGAAGTCGAGCTCCGAGCGCCCCGACACCTGCCAGAGCCCGGTCATCCCGGGCAGCACCAGGTAGCGCTTGCGATGCCAGTCCTCGAGCCGGTCGTAGTCGCGGCGCGGCAGCGGGCGCGGGCCCACGAGCGACATCTCCCCGCGCAGCACGTTGAGGAGCTGCGGCAGCTCGTCGAGCGACCAGCGGCGCAGGAAGCGCCCGACCGGCGTGATGCGCGGATCGTCCTTCATCTTGAAGATCGCGCCGCCCGTCTCGTTGTGGGGGTCGAGCGTGTCCTGCAGGTGCTCGGCGCCCATCACCATCGTGCGGAACTTGAGGCAGGCGAAGTCGCGGCCGCCGATTCCCGGCCGGAGCGAGCGGTAGAGCACCGGCCCGCGCGAGCTGAGCTTGATCGCGAGCGCTGCGAGCCCCATCAGCGGCGACAGAGCGAGGAGGAGCAGCGCCGCGCCCACCAGGTCGAAGCTCCGCTTGATTGCGAAGTCCACACCCTCGAACACCGGCGGCTTCAGCTCGAACAACGGCAGGGCCTGGCCGGGCACGTACTCGACGCGGTCCATGAGGATCTCCATCGTGGAGGGCGCCACGCGCACGCGCACGCCGTGCCGGTGACAGTGCTCCACGAGCTCCACCGCCTGCTCCTGGGGGAAGTCCGCGTCTGCGATCAACACCTCGTCGATCGCGTCGAAGTGGCGCTCGAGCTGCTCGAGCGAGCGGAAGTCGCGCAGGCCGTCCATCAGCGCCACCGGCGAGCGCGCCACGAATCCGTACGGCTCGATCTCACGGCTGTCGCTGAGCGCGTGCGAGACGGCCTGGATGTTGGCTCCAGAGCCCACGAGCACGGCGCGCCGGCGGTAGCCGGCGGCGCGCAGCACCACCCCGGAGACGCGCTCGAATCCCCAGCGCAGCAGCGAAACGTACAGGAGCGCGAAGAACAGCGAGCCGTAGAAGATGTAGTACGACTGGAAGGCCTCGCCCTCGATCTCCGCGTAGATCAGCACCACGAGCGTGACCTGGAACAGCGAGGCGATCACCTTCGAGAACCCGGGCCGCTGAGCACGCTCGCGGTAGAGCCCGGAGCGCCCGAACAGCAGCAGCATCACGAGGCCGGCGAGCGGCAGGTAGTCCTTGGCCTGCCCCCACATCTGTCCGAGCTGCTCGGGGTTCACGATCGCCGTCTTGACGACGAGCGCGGTGTAGATCGCGAGGAGCAGCCCGGCCAGGTCGAGGGCCGCGAGCGTCACGATCCGCGTGAACGCGCGCAGCAGGTCGTAGCGCAGGACGCCGCTGAGCATGGCCTTGCGCGCGCGCACGTCGCGCTCGGGCAGGGTGGCCCGCTCGACCTCCCGCAGCTCCTTTACCAGTCCGTTCGGCACTCCTCGATCCCCGTCGGCCTGAAGTAGAACAGGTGCGGGGGGGCAATGTAGCGGCAGCAACCCCGCGCCCGCCGGGGCCGCGGAGACCGGTCGCCTCGCGTTCGGACGGGGTCTCCGAAAGAACCCGCAATTTGCGGCCGCGTGTCCCGCGCCTGGGGGCGAGGCGTTGGAGGATCCCGACTGAACGTCGTGCAGATGCTGAAGCGTGAGAGCCGACCCGCACGGGGCGAGATCGACGAGGCTGCGCTGGAGCTGCTGGCTCGCCACGGACCGCAGATCCTGGGTACAGCGCGGCGCTATGCCGTCACCCCGGAGGACGCCGAGGACGCCTACCAGCGCGCACTCGAGATCCTGCTCACGAAGGCGCCCACCACGAGCGCGGACGAGCTCATCCCGTGGCTCAAGACGGTGGTGAAACACGAGGCGTTCGCACTGCGCCGCCAGCGCGAGCGCCAGTCGCCCGTCACCGACGACGGTGAGCTCGGCGACCGGCCCTCACATCAGGCCGTGACCCACGACCAGGCCGAGCGGCTCGAACGGCTGCGACAGGGGGCCGAGGCGCTCGCCGAGCTGAAGCCGCACGAGGTGCGCGCATTGCTGCTCAAGGCCGAGGGCTATTCCTACCGCGAGATCTGCGAGCTCACCGGCTGGAGCTACACGAAGGTCAACCGCGCGCTCACCGAGGGCCGGCGGGCCTTCTTGCGCCGGGTGGCCGGCATCCAGGGCGGCGCCGAGTGCGAGCGATTCGTCCCGACGCTCTCGGCGCTCGTCGACGGCGAGGCGAGCGCGGCGGACCTCGCGCTGCTGCGCCCGCACATGAAGACCTGCCTCGCCTGCCGAGCGCGGCTGAAGGAGTTTCGCGCGGCGCCCG
>DASQNF010000193.1:0-5448 GCA_035645115.1 Thermoleophilaceae bacterium
GTGTTCTCGGAGAGCAGCGACACGCCGTTGCGCTCGTTCACGAGCGGGCCCTCCTTGGCGATCAGGTTCATGCCGTCGAACATCGCGTTCACCATCAGGAGGTCGTAATGCTTGTAGGCCGCGATCGCCTCCTCGAGGTTCTCGCGCAGGCGCAGCTCGATCGGCATCCAGTCGGTGGTGCCGTGGCGGTGGTTGACCACGGCCACGAGGGCCTCGATCCGCTCCAAGTACTCGGCGTACTCGATCACGTCCTGACGCGAGGGGATCAGGTGGGCGATGAACGTGACCTGCTCCTTGAACTCGTCGTGCTGCTCCAGGAACAGGTCGAACGCCGTGAAGCCGCGCAGCACGTTCTTCGAGAGGTCGGCCCGGTCCACGCGCAGGATCAGGTGCTCGCGACGGCGACGCAGGATCTCGCGCTCGTACTGGTGCACGGCCGGGCGCTGGGCGGTGCGGTGGAACGTCTCCGCCGAGATCGGCAGCGGGTAGGAGCGCACCCACACCTCGCGCCCGTCGAACTTCACGACCCCGACCTCCTCGTCCACCTCGAGGTCGAAGAGCTCGCGGCAGCAGAGCAGGAAGTTGCGCCGGTAGGAGCGGGTGTGGAAGGCGATGATGTCGTTCGAGAGGATCCCCTCGAAGAGGTCCTCGCGCATGTCGGCGGGCAGCACCCGCCAGGCGTCCGGCTGTGTCCAGGGGATGTGCACGAAGTGGTGGAGGAACACGTCCGGGCGCTCGCGGCGGATGTCGCGCGGCGCCACGTAGAGGTGGTAGTCGTGGAGCATCACGACAGCGTCGTCGTGGCCCTCGATCTCCTCGAGCACGGCGCGCGCGAGGTCGGCGTTGATGGCGCAGTACCCGCGCTCGTAGGCCTCGACCTCGTGGCGGCGGATGTCGGGGGCGTTCGAGAGGTCCCAGAGGTAGTGCTGGATGAACCACAGCATCGGGTTCGCGACGACGTTGTAGAACCAGTCGTAGGCCTCGGGGTCGCTCGTGACAAGGCGCACCCGATAGGTGTCCCCGTCGAGCTCCACCTCGAAGGCGCGTCCGCCGGCGCGCTCGGCCACCTCCACGTCGTCGTCGGTCATCGCCGAGGCCACCCAGACGGCGTCGCGGTGGTGCACGAGCCCCTGGAGCGCGGTGACGAGGCCGCCTCCGCCCCGCTTCGCCTCCCCGTTCTCGAACGTGGCCGGGCCGCGGTTGGAGACGAGCACGAGCGGGGTCTCGGCGCTCATCTGCGGTCCCGGAAGAGGCGCAGCCAGTCGCGCAGCAGGCGGGGGGTCAGGAAGTGCTCGCGCACGTGCTCCTTGCCCGAGCGCCCGAGCCGCTTGCCGAGCTCGGGCTCGCGCAGGATCTGCAGCGAGCGCTCCGCGCACTCGTCGGGCGAGGACACGAGGAAGCCGGTCTTCCCGTCCTGCACCTGCAACGGTATGCCGCCCACGTCGCCCCCGATGAACGGACGCCCCTTCCAGAGCGCCTCGCTCACGGTGAGCCCGAAGCCCTCGCGCGTGGACTTCTGGATCATCACGTCGGCCTGGGACTGGAAGGCGTTGACCTCGATGGCGCCGACGTTGTTGAGGTTGTTGAGGATGTGGATGTCGGGGTCTGCGTCCGCATAGGCCATCGTCGAGTTGAAGAACTCCCAGCCCTCGGGGTCGTCGGTGGCCATCGAGCCCACGAGCGCGAGCTGGATCTCGGGAAGCTCCTCCTTCACGCGGCGATAGGCGTCGATCACCCCCATGGGGTCCTTCCACGGGTCGAAGCGCGACACCTGGCAGAGCAGCGGGCGGTCCACGTCGATGCCGAACTGGTCGCAGACGAAGGCGGCGTCCTCGGGCGAGAGCGCCATGTTCTTGGGCGACAGCGGATCGATCGCGGGCGGGCAGATGCGCACGCCGGAGCTGTCGCCGTCCATGCTCGACGGCACGTACTGCTGGAGGTGCCAGACCGTTGCGTCGTATTCGCGAATGTACGGGACGAGGTGCTCGATGGCCGCCGGATTGGGCGTGGAGAGGTCGATGTGACAGCGCCAGATCCAGGTCGTCGACCTGGTCGGATCGTGCTGCCTGACCGCAGCGGGCTGGGGGTCGTGGACGATGATCACGTCCCAGCCGCCGGACAGCTCCTTGGCGTTCATCTCGTTGTAGCGGGCGAAGATCTCCCACTCCTCGTCCGAGAGCGAGTCTGGGTTGCCCTGGAGCGCGTTGTGGAGGCGCTTGGTGGCGTTGTAGAACTCCTCACGGGCGAGCATCACCTGCCACTCGGCCTCCACGCCCACGTCGTTCATGAGCGGGACCAGCGTGTAGAGGATCTCGGACACGCCGCCCCCGAAGGCAGTCGCGGAGAGGTGGAGCACGCGCAGGCCCTGCAGCTCCTCCGCCAGCTCCCGGATCTCTTGGACGAGCGGTCGCCCGACGAGGTGCGTGTAGTCGGCAAGGCTCTTGTGGCCTACTGAAACCGGCTGGAGCACGCGCGGCAGGTTAGCCGGTCAGGTACTTCACGAGCCGGGTCTGGCCATCTAGGAAGCGCGACTCGTCCACGGTGGCCTCGATGATCGCCCTGCTCAGCTCGTGCTCGGCCCCGGTGGGCGGGCCCGCGGGGCCGTCGAGCTCCATCTCGAGGCGGTCGTTTGCCAGCCTGAAGGAGAACGAGAGGCGGGTCTCGTCGTCGATGCCGCGGCTCTCGTCGATGTAGTCGTTGGCGGCTTCGGTGATGGCGAGCTTCAGGTCCGCGATCTCCTCGGGGGACAGCGGGGTGAGCCGGCACACCGCCGACAGCGCGAGCCGCGCCAGGACCAGGTAGCCGGGGCGGGCCGGAATCGTCAACGCCACGTCCCGGCTGTCCGAAGCCTGTGGCACCTCCACCACGTTTTCACCCTACCCGGAACCCGGCCTCAGGGAATCGCGTCGCCGGCGGGCCGTCTCCCCAGCTCCACTTCGAGCGTGCGGCGCTTGCCGTCCCGAAGCACGGCCAGCTCCACGGCGTCGCCGCTGCTGCGCGAGCTGATCACGTCGGCAAGGTCGTTCTCGCGCGTGAGCTCGCGTCCGTCGACCGCCAGCACGAGGTCCCCGCCCGCCACCAGGTCGTTGCCCTGGAAGCTGATCTGCTCCCTGCCGGCCCGCAGGCCAGCGTCGTCGGCGGGACTGTCCGCCTCCACCTCCTGCACGAGCGCGCCGGCGCCCTCCTCGAGATCTAGCCGCTCCGCCAGCTGCGGCCAGACGGTCACGGTGGTGACCCCCAGGTACCCGTAGCTCACGCGGCCGTCGGCGCGCAGCTCGCGCAGAGAGCGCTGCACAGCGTCCACCGGTATCGCGAAGCCCACGCCCTCCCCACCGCCCGACTGCGACTTGATCTGCGCGTTGATCCCGATTACCCTCCCGCGCCCGTCGAGCAGCGGCCCGCCCGAGTTGCCCGGGTTGATCGCGGCGTCGGTCTGGATCGCGTTTCCGATCGAGAAGCGCGTGAGCGACTGGATGTTGCGGTCGATCGCCGAGACCACGCCGATCGTGAGCGACTGGCGCTCGCCGAACGGGCTGCCGATGGCGGCCACCGGCTCGCCTACGCGGATCGACTCGGATGCCCCCAGCTCCAGCGGGGTGAGCGAGAGCTCGTCCGGGTCCACCTTCAGCAGCGCCACGTCCGCGTTCGGGTCCGCACCCACGATCTCGGCGGGCACCCGGTTGCCGTCGGAGAACTCGACGAACACCTGCTCCGCCCGCCCGCCGCCCTCCGTGGTCACCACATGCGCGTTGGTGGCCACGTAGCCCTGGTCGTCCAGTACGAAGCCGGAACCCTGTCCGCCCTCGCCGCCGTCCTCGAGCAGCGCCGTTCCGCCGCCGAAGATCGAGATGATCGTGACCACGCCCGGCGCCAGGCGCTCGTAGATCTGCCCGGGGTCGAACCCGCCGTCGCGGCCGAGCCCCTCGATCACCTGCACGCGCGTTGTCGTGACCTCGCGCGACTCCGGGCCCTGGGCGTCGTCGCCGTCGCAGCCGACCGCGCCGAGCAGCGCCGCGAGCGCGGCCAACAGCGAGAGCGGCGCCCGCCTCACTCGCGCGCCGAACCGTCCGAGGGGAGCGTCAGCGTGAAGCGGGTGACGCCGGGCTCCGAGCTCAGCACGAGCCGGCCGTCCATCCGCTCCGCGAGCTCACGCGCGATCGCCAGGCCGAGGCCGGCGCCGCGGGCCGCGTCGCCGGTGTAGAAGCGCTCGAAGACCTTCGAGCGCGCCCCCTCCGGCAGGCCGGGGCCGGCGTCCGCCACCGTGACCCCGGCGGCTCCGTTGTCGCGGTGTGCCCTCACGGTGACGTCCGTGCCCTGCGGCGTGTGCCGCAGGGCGTTGTCGAGCAGGATACGCACGATCTGAGCCACCCGCTCGCGGTCGCAGCGCGCCTCGGGGCCCCTCTCGGGGAGCTCCACCTCGAGCTCGGTGCCGTGCTCGGCGAGCGCCGGCCGGAACTCGCCGACGATCGAGCGCGTGAGCTCCGCAAGGTCGACCGGCTCGGTCTGGAGCTCCACCGACCCCGCGTCGAGGCGCGACAGGTCGAGCAGGCTCACCGAGAGCTTTTGCAGCCGCGCCACCTGCTCGCTCATCGTGTCGAGGAACTCGCGGCGCGTCTCCTCGTCGAGCTCCTCGTCCTGCAGCAGCTCCACGAAGCCGCCGAGCGAGAAGATCGGCGTGCGCAGCTCGTGCGAGGCGGTTGCGATGAACTCCTTGCGCGCCAGGTCCACCCGGCGCAGCTGCTCCTGCATCTGGTTGAAGGTCCGGGTCAGCTGTCCGAGCTCGTCGACCGAATCCACGGGCAGGGGCTCCATGAAGCGCCCCCGGGCGACCTCGGCGGCCGCCTTCTCCACGCGGCGCACGCGCCGAGCGAGGCGGCCCGCAACGAACCAGCCGCCGACCAGCGCGATCAGGAGCGCAGCGCTGGATGCCAGCAGCACGCGATCGCGGACGAAGGCCACGGTGGCCTGAACCTCCTCGAGGTCGCGCGAGTAGATGACCGCGCGGGTGGGCTCGCCCTCGCGCAGCAGCGGCTGCACGACCATCCCGATCTCCTGGCCCTTGAAGGTCGAGAGCGTGGGCTGCTGGCGGCGAGTGCGGATGGCGCGCCGGATGAGCGCCTCGTTGGTCGGGAAGGCGCGCTCCTCACGCGAGTCGAAGAGCGGGTAGAAGCGCAGGTTGAGCAGCCCGGTTTGCGGGCCCTCCTCGAGCTCGTCCCAGTCGAGGAAGGTGACCCGCGCATCCGTGCTGTCGGCCACCGCGCGGACGCGCCGCTCGAGCTGCCTCGTCTTCACGTCCCCGATGGCGAGCCCCTCGAGCACGGGCTTCGATGCCTTCGCCTCCGCCTCCAGGCTGGTGAGCCGGCGCTCCTTGAGGTTCTGCTCGAGCTGCGGGACCACGATGAAGTAGATCGCCGCGAACGCCGCGGCCGTGATCAGGAAGAACAGCAG
>DASQNF010000194.1:0-4500 GCA_035645115.1 Thermoleophilaceae bacterium
CAGCCGCGCAGGCGGCGCCGGCGCAGCGCGGCCTCGAGGGCGGCCACGGCCTCCCCGACGCCCGCAGGCTCGCGTCCCTCGAGGGCGTCGCTCGCCGCCTCGCTCACGAGCTCGCGCTGGCCCTGTAGGGACGGGTCGCCACCGTCGTGCAGCAGGCTCTCGAGCGCCACCCGCACCTCGAGCGCCGCCTCGCGCGGGCGCCCGGCGTTGAGGTCCGCGCGGGCGCGCAGCACGTGCTCCTCCGCGGGCAGCGCCTGCTCGCGCCCGCCCAGCAGCGCAGCGAAGCGCTCCTCGGGGGCCTCCATCGAGCGCCGGGCCGGCCTGCGGCCGGCGGCGGGCAGCTCGATCGCCTCGCGAAAGCGCCCGTTCGCCACCGACTCCCCGTCCCCGTAGCCGATTCGCAGCGCGAGCGCGCGCCCGGCGGACACCTCGGCCACGTAGGGGTCGGCGGCGGCGGCGCGCTGTGCGCGCAGCGCCCGGTTGAGGACGCCCAGCGCCCGCTCGAGCTCGGCCTCGGCTGTGTCGCGGTCGCGCCGGCGCTGGTCGAGCCAGGCCGAGGCCTGCTCGAGCGAGCGGAAGGGCTCCGGCCGCACCACGGTGGCGCGCGCGGTCGGCACCGGCGTGGGCTCGGCCGCTTCGATCTCCCGCGGCCTGCGCCCGCCCACGAGGCGCCGCTGCGGCGCTCCCAGCGTGCCCAGCACGAGCACCGCCTCGAGCTCGCGGTCGGGCCCGGGGCGCACGAGGTAGCGGCCGTCCGGCGGCCCGAGCAGGAAGCCGAACTCGAGCTGCACGAAGCCGAACGGAGCAGCGTCCTCCAGGCTCATGCCGGAGGTCCCGCGCCCAGGTGTGGCCGCGCTCGCGTCGCCCGGCTACTCGCCGTGGTGCGCGTGGCTCGCTCGCTTGCCCTTCTGAGCCTTCTCGGCGGGCAGCGAGTACTTGGACGGCGAGGTCGGAACCACCGGGTTCTCGATCTCGCGCAGGCGCGCGATCAGGTCGGACCACTGGCCCGGCTCGAGCACGGCGAGCGCCTGCTTGCCGAGCTTCCTGTTGTCGCCGAACATCGGCTGGAAGCCCACGTGGATGTGGTCGTGGTGGTCGGCCATCGAGAAGGTGGCCCCGCCGATCTCGAACAGAGAGATGATCTGCGCCGGGGCGAGCGTGCCCTGGAGCTGCATCAGCCTGCGCACCGCCACCTCGGTGACGCCGCCGGGCTCCTGGTGGCCGAGGATCGGGATGCCGTTGATCTGGGCGATGTCGACCGCGTTGCCCGAGGAGTGGTGCGAGACGTTGCCGGAGCTCGTGTAGTACCCGTGACCGCACTTCAGCGAGGTCACCGTCGGCTTCAGGCCGGACTCTGCGAGGTATGCGAGCGTGGCCAGCACCCGACGGTCGACCTGCCCAGAGGCGATGTCGTCGCGCCCGCAGTCGTAGACCTCGATGCGCTCGTCGCTCAGCACGCGCCTCTCGAGCAGCGGCTTGGGGAGCAGGAGGATCTGGCCGATCGACATCGCGCCCAGCTCGTCGTCGCCGTAGAGCACGTTGCGACCGCTGGCGCGATAGATGGCCGTGGCCTCGAGCAGCTTCCAGCCGTCGAGGATCGGCTTCGGGTCGATCCGCGGCGCGCCCTTGCCCGCCGGCGTGATTGCGAAGTCGAGGTGGGCGGCCGTGTTCGCCACGGTCCGGCCGACGCGCCCGATGATGGTCCCGCCGATCACCCGCGATCCCACCTCGAGCGGCCGCAGGCGCACCTTGCTGGGGTCGAGCCCGAACGGGCGCGAGAAGAAGTTCTTGTAGGTCTCGAACTTGTCGCCCTTGCGCAGCTGGGCGTCGAGCTGCTGCTCGAGCCCGCCGTTCGCGCGCGCGCCCGGCAGGTCCGGGTGGGCGAACAGGCGCTGCTTGACCGGTGTGGAGGCCTGGGCGCTGTCGGAGACGCGCCCGCCGCGCTCGCGCGCCGGAGCGCGGTCGGAGTCGTCGAGCTGGCGGCCGGCGGACGCCGGCACGTTCGGCCTGGGGTCGGCCAAGTCGCCGTTCGCGCTTACTGCGCGGGCGCTTGTGTTCGGGTCCTGCTCGGCGTCTCGCCTCGGCACCGGGTACACGCGCGAGACCTCGCCGAGGTGCGCGTAGGTGTAGCGGTTGCCGTACACGTCTTGCAGCACGAGGTGGCGGCCGAGCCGCCTGTTGTTGCCGATCCGCTTGACGACGCCGTCGTTGACGGCCACCACCGGGGCGCCCGTGCGGGCGAAGATGTCGATCGAGCGGCGCTCGTCGCTCGACTCCACCAGGTTGGCGGCGTTCTCGCCGCGCTTGACGCGCTTGAGCAGCTCACGCTCGGCCAGGTCGTCGGCGTAGCGGGCGCGGGCGAACACGGGGAAGCGGCCCTCGGTCAGCCCGGTCAGGCTGCCGATCAGATCGGCGGGCACCCCGGCGATCAGCCGCGCCCTCAACAACACCGAGTCCACGTACCAGTCGGCGTGGTTGTAGGCGAAGATCGCGCGCCTGACGTCCTGCTCGTAGCCGGCCGCCTTCAGGTAGCGCGCGGCGGCGAAGATCGCGTCGACCGGGTTGTAGGGATCCTTGCGCCCATCCTCGTTGGCATCGGTGCCGTACGCCCGCCAGGTCGCGGGCATGAACTGCATCCACCCGAGCGCACCGGCCGAGGACACGTTCAGGTTGCGCCCGTAGTCGGTCTCGATCTCGTTGATCGCCGCCAGCACCTCCCAGCGCACCCCGTACTCGATCCCCGCCGCCTGGTAGATCGACAGCAGGAACGGCGGCACCCGGAACTTGCGGATGATGAAGTTCGGCACCCCGGTCGCCGTCGAGGGGCCCGGCAACACATCCGTGAACCCTGGATTCGAACGCGTCGGCGTCCCGTCTCCGTTGCGCAGCGGCGAGCGGCCGCCGCTCAGGCGATCGCGCGAACGCTCACGCCCGGGTCGAGAGTTGATCTCCCCGACGAGCCGGCGCGCCTTGGTCTGGTCGCGGCGCACGCGCTCCCCGGAGTTGGTGCGCGCCTGCGGGGTGCCGCCGCCGGCGCTCGGCGACCCCGGCTCCCTGGGCGCGGGCGCCGGTGTGGGGGTGGGGGTGGGGGTGGGGGTGGGGGTGGGGGCCGGGGCCGGCGCGGGATCGGTCGTGGGCGGCTGCTGCGGCGCCGGGTCGGGCGTCGTGGGAGTGGTCGGGGCCGGCGTCGTGGGAGTGGTTGGCGCGGGAACCGGAGTGCCGGGCAGCTGGATGTCGCTGAGGCTCGAGCCCGGCGGCACGTCCACCTGCACGCGGACGATCTCGCCGCTGGCGAGCTGCACCCAGACCGTCTGCGTCTGGGCAGCGGCAGGGATCGTCAGGGCCGTGACCGCAGCCACGGCGAGCGCTCCCGCCACGAGCAGGAGTGTGAGAAGCCGCCTCGTCATCCTTGCTTGTCCAAGTCCTCCCTCAGGGCCGCACGGACGATAGCCGAGACCGCCTGCCTTGGAGGAAACGCTATCTGCTGGCTCAGGTGTCTGCAACGGGCAACCGTGAATGAGGGGCGAAAGATCGGGTCGCACGGCGCGAGCGCCATGCCGTCCCTGTATCGGCCATCCGGGCCCATACCTTCAGTCGCGCGCCCCTGTGCTTGACGCCCGGCGCCGTCCCCGCCTCCGTCCGGTCGCGACACTCCTCCGGCTTCCGCTCGTCAAACGGCATCAGGCTCGACTAGAGGGTTATGCCCGGCGCGCCGTCCGACGCCGGGGCCGATTCTTGTACCCTGCCCCGATGGCCGAGCCCGAGCAGGACGAGCGCCTCGTCGACCGCATCTCACGCCAGGGGGAGGAGGCGCTCGGGAGGATCGCAGAGGAGCTGGTCTCGAACCCGGTGATCAACGGCACGATCGCGCGGGCCTTCGAGGCGCGCGAGAAGGCCGTCCAGGCGCAGGAGGCGGCGCTCGGAGCGCTCAACCTGCCGTCGGCTGCGGACATCGAGCGCGTGACGCGCCGGCTGCGCTCGGTCTCGCAGCGGCTCGAGGGCATCGAGGACTCGATCGACCGGCTCGAGGAGCGGCTCCCCGCGGCGGCCGCTCCGGCGCGCGACACGGGCGCCGACGCCGAGCGCCTGGCTGCGATCGAGTTGCGCCTCGACCAGATCGCCCGCGACGTGGCGCGCCTGCGCGAGTCGGTCGCGCCCGGCGAGTCGCCGGTGCCGCGCGCGCAGGAGCGCCTCACCGTCACCGAGTCCTGAGGGCCGCGTAGCCCGCCTCGCCCAGGCGCGCGCCGACCGGCTCGAGCGCCTCGGGCTGCGCGCGCAGGGACTCCAGCCCTGACGCCAGCGAGGTCACGGCCAGCACACAGGCCGCCCGTACCTCGCGACGCTCGGCCACGACGAGGACCGCGGCCGACTCGAGGTCCACCGCGAGCGGCCCGGGAGCGGCCGACTCGATCCCCGCCGCGAACGGCCCGGAGGCGGTCCGGGTCTCGCCCTCCCACCCGCCGGCGTCCCCCACCTCACCCTCCCAGCGGCGCGCGTCGT
>DASQNF010000195.1:0-4374 GCA_035645115.1 Thermoleophilaceae bacterium
GCTGAAGCGCGGTCGCCTGCGCGCCGGCGCTGGGGCGCGCGCGGGCGCGGATCGGGCCGGCAGCCCGGCCCGGCGCGGCGGCGGCGTGCGTGCGCTGCAGCGGGCGATCGGAGTGACCGCCGACGGGGTCTTCGGCCCCGCCACCGAGGCCGCGCTGCGGCGCTGGCAGCGCCGCCACGGCCTCGTCGCGGACGGCGTAGCCGGGCCCCAGACCCGTCGTGCGCTCGGCCTCGGCCCCGGGCCCGTCCTGAAGCGGGGCGCGGGCGGCGGGGGCCGGATCGGATCCGCTCGCAAGCGCGCGATCATCAATCGCGTGATCGCCGCGGCCAACCGGATCGCCAGGGCGCCCTACGTGTACGGGGGCGGCCACAGGTCGTTCACGGACACGGGCTATGACTGCTCCGGGTCGGTCTCCTACGCCCTCCACGGCGGCGGGCTGCTCTCAACGCCGCTCGACTCCACCGCATTCATGCGCTGGGGTGAGCCCGGGCCCGGCCGGCACATCACGGTCTACGCCAATCGCGGGCACGTGTACATGGTCATCGACGGGCGCCGCTTCGACACGAGCGCCCGCTACCAGACGGGATCGCGCTGGACGAGCCGCCCGCGCTCGTCCGCCGGCTTCACCGCCAGGCACCCCGCCGGGCTCTGAGCTCCGCGCGCGGTCACGAGATCCACATCGACCCCGCTATTCGAGGTCGATGTGGATCTCGTGACGTGGGGAGCGCTCCGCGCGCGGCTCAGGCGGGGCGGTCGCCCGCGGCGTCGAGCGCGAACCAGGTGCCGCCGAACTCGACGATGTCGTTGCAGAGCACCTTGCCCCTGGGGTCGTGCACGTAGAAGTAGAGCGGCTGGCCCTTGTAGGTCACCTGACGGCGCCCGCCGCGGCGGCGCACCGTCCCGAGCAGCTCGGCCTCGACGCCGCGGCCGGCGCGCGGGCGCGCGTTCGCGTAGAAGGGCGGCCAGGCGGCGGCGCAGGCGCCGTAGCAGCGGCTGCGCTCGCGGGGGTCGCGGGTGAAGAAGTAGAGCGCCCGGTCGCCTCCGCTGAACAGCACCGGGCCGAACTGGGAGTCGCGCAGCTTCAGGAGCGGGCCGCGCGCCGCGGCGTCCGCCTCCCGGCCGGAGCTCTCCTCGGAGTCGGGCTCGCTCGACGCCGCTTCGCGTGCCTCCGCGGCAGGCTCTTCGGAGCCGCCCGCGCCCGAGCCCGCCGTGCTGTTGTCCTCGCCGCAGGCAGCGAGCACGGCGGTGGAAGCCAGCAGCAATGTCAGGAGGCGCCTCATGGGAGCCATTGCAGCGGTTCCGCCGAGCTTCGTCCAGGTATGGGGCCGAGCCGTTACGGAACCGTAAGCCTCACTAGTGTCTTCGCAGATGGACGAGCGCTGGGCGCATCGGTGGATCGAGGACTACGGGGAAGCGTGGCGAGGCGGCGACGACGAGGCGCTTGGCGAGCTCTTCACGCAGGACGCCGTCTACCGCTCGAGCCCGTTTCGGGAGCCGGAGCTGGGTCGAGACGCGATCCGCGCCTACTGGCGCAGGTCGACCTCAACCCAAGCGGGGCTCGCGCTGCGCTTCGGCGAGCCCGTCGTGCGCGGCAACCGCGTGGCGGTGGAGTGGTGGGCGCAGATGAGCGACGAGGGCCGGCCGATCACGCTCCCGGGGGCGCTCCTGCTCCGATTCGCGGCCGGCGGGCGCTGCGAGGAGCTGCGCGAGTACTGGCACCTCGAGGAGGGCTCGCACGAGCCGCCGGAAGGCTGGGGGTGCTGATGGACGTGGACTCGATCAAGCAGAGGACCCGCAACGTCTGGGGGTTCGGGGACTACGCGCCGCTGTCGGAGCTGCTGCGGCCGGCCGCGCTCGAGCTCTGCGCGGCCTGCGCGGTGTCGGCCGGGCAGGAGGTGCTTGACGTGGCCGCCGGCGACGGCAACTTCGCGATCGCGTGCGCGCGCGAGGGGGCGAGCGTGGTGGCATCGGACATCGCTCCCGTGATGGTCGAGCGCGGACGTGCCCGAGCGGCCGCGGAGGGCTATGAGATCAAGTGGCTGGAAGCGGACGTCGAGGCGCTCCCGTTCGACGACGCGAGCTTCGACTGCGTGGGGTCGGTGTTCGGGGCGATGATCGCTCCACGCCCGCGGGTGGTGGCCGAGGAGCTCTTCAGGGTCGTGCGGCCGGGCGGCACGGTGGGGATGACCGCCTGGGTGCCGGGCACGTTCAGCACCGAGCTGTTCGCGATCGCACGCTCCTACGGGCCGCCCGCGCCGCCCGAGCAGCCCCTGTCCGAGGAGTGGGCGGTCGAGGAGAACGTTCGCGAGCGCTTCGACGGGCTCGCCGTGCGCTTCGAGATCGAGACGCGCAGCTTGACCTGGGAGGGCGAGTCGCCGGAGGCGATCGCCGACCAGATGGGTCGCTCGGCCCCCACCTGGGTGGCGGCGCGCGAGTCGCTCCCCGCGGACCGCTTCGAGTCGCTCCAAGCGGAGGTGATCGAGCTGTTCCGGCGCTGGGGCGGCGACGGGCCGGTCTCGATCGAGAACAAGTACGCCGTGATAGTCGCGCGCAAGCGCGGGTAGCGCGCTGACGGCGCGGCTGCTGCTCGAGTACGACGGCGCCGGCTTCGCGGGCTGGGCGCGCCAGCCGGGGCTGCGGAGCGTCCAGGGCGTTGTCGAGGAGGCGCTCGGAACGCTGCTGCGCAGGGATGCCCCGCTCACGGTGGCCGGGCGGACCGACCGCGGCGTGCACGCCCGCGGCCAGGTGGCGAGCCACGCCGGCGAGCCGGCGGCCTCCAACGGATTGAACGCGATCCTCCCCGACGACGTCGTGGTGCTCGCGAGCGAGGCGGCGCCGGAGGGCTTCGACGCCCGCCGCGACGCCCGCAGCCGCAGCTACCGCTACCGCGTGCTGGCGCGCCCCGAGCCGAGCGCGTTCGAGCGCGGGCGCGCGCTCTGGTGGCCACAGCCGCTCGAGCGCTCGCGGCTCGACGCGTGCGCGGCCGAGCTGCCCGGCCCCCGCGACTTCACCGCGTTCACGCCCACGGACAGCTCGCACGTGCGCTTCGAGCGGGAGGTGCTGCGGGCGGAGTGGGTCGAGGAGCCCGGCGGCGTGCTCGCGTTCTGGATCGAGGCCGACACGTTCATGCGCCACATGGTCCGGGTGATCGTCGGGACGATGCTGGAGGGCGTGGGCCCCGACGAGCTCAGGCGACTGCTCGGCGGACGCCCTCGCAAGGAGGCCGGGGCCACCGCTCCGCCCCACGGCCTCTACCTGGAGAGCGTCAGCTACTGAGTAGTCTGGTCCGGCCCCGGATGAAGGTCCTGCTCACCAACGACGACGGCATCGGCGCCACGGGCCTGGGAGTGATGCGCCGGGCGCTCCGCGAACTGCCAGAGATCGAGCTGGCCGTGATCGCGCCCGACTCGAACCGCTCGGCCACGGCCCGCAGCATCACGATCCACCAACCGCTCTGGGTCGAGGAGGTGGAGTTCGCCGACGGGAGCAGCGGCTTCGCCACCGACGGGACGCCGGTGGACTGCGTGCGCTTCGCGGCGCTCGGGCTGGTGGAGTTCGAGCCCGAGATCATCGTGTCGGGGATCAACCACGGCTCGAACCTGGGCGACGACATCACGTACTCCGGGACGGTGGCGGCCGCGCTCGAGGGGATCATGCTCGGCATCCCGGCGATCGCGGTCTCGCAGCAGGCCGAGCACGGCGGCACGGCTGCCGAGGACTTCGAGCAGGTGGCCGGCTTCGTGGCGCGCATGGTGGAGGAGCTCGCGAACGTGCCGATGCCCGCCGGGACGCTCCTGAACGTGAATGCGCCGGCGGGTGAGGCCGTGGGCGCGTGCGCCTGTCGGCTCGGCAAGCGCATCTATCGCGACCGCATGGAGCTCACCGAGGAGGAGGGCGGCCGGCGCCGCTATCGCATGTACGGGGACTCGCCGAGCTACCACCACGAAAACGGCACCGACTTCGCCGCGATCGCCGAGAAGCGCATCGCGGTTACACCGCTGCACTTCGACCTGACCTACTCCGAGGGCATCGCTCAGCTCTCCGGCTTCGACCTCGACCGGCTGCTCGCGCCGGCCACGCGGAGAGCTTGAGCGCAGCCCCGGCGCAGGCGAAGGAGCGGGTGGACGAGCTGCGCCGGCAGCTCGAACATCACGGCCACCGCTACTACGTGCTCGACGATCCCGAGATCGGGGATGCCGAGTACGACGCCCTGCTCAACGAGCTGCGCGACCTCGAGGCCGAGCACCCCGAGCTGCGCACACCGGACTCGCCCACCCAGCGCGTGGGCGCCCAGCCGCTCGACAAGTTCGAGCAGGTGGCGCACCTCCAGCCGATGCTCTCGCTCGCCAACGCGCGTGACGAGGAGGAGCTGGC
>DASQNF010000196.1:0-12853 GCA_035645115.1 Thermoleophilaceae bacterium
CGGCGCGCGAGCCGGCGTCGCGCTGGACCAAGGCGCCGACTCCGAGGTCGACTCGACTGTGATCCGGCGTGCCCCCGCGCCGGTGGCGCGGCCCGGCAAGCAGGCCAAGCGGCGGCGGCGCAGGGGTCGCACGCTCGCCAAGGGGGTGCTGGGACTCGTGCTCGTGGCCGCCGTGGTCGGCGGCCTATACGCCCTCTCGCGCCAGGTGTACTTCGTGGGCACCAACGAGGGTGGTCTCGTCACGATCTACAGAGGCGTGCCCTATGAGCTCCCCTTCGGGGGCGAGCTCTACGAGGAGGACTACGCCAGCGGCATGCCCGCACGTGCCATCCCGGCCGCCCGGCGCCGGCGCGTGCTCGACCACGAGTGGCGCAGCCGCGGGGACGCCGTGGACCTCGTGCGCGCGCTCGAGCGCGGCCAGCTCGAGTCGGCCGGGGCCGCCGGCTGATGTCCGCCCGCACGCGTGAGCTGTTCGGCCTCGTGCCGGTGTCCCTGCTCGTCGCGGCGGGCTTCGCGGCGGTGCTGGCCACCCGCACGGACGAGATCCAGGAGGCCACGCTCACCTACGGCCTCGTCTTCCTCGGCCTCTGCGTGGTCGCGCACGTCTTCATCCGGGCGCGGCTCGCGGACGCCGACCCCTACCTGTTCCCGCTGGCCGCGCTGCTGGCCGCGATCGGGCTCGTGCTCATCTACCGCATCGATCCCGAGCTCGCACGCGAGCAGGCCCAGTGGTTCGTGGTAGGCCTCGCGCTGTTCTGCGCGACGATCCTCGCGGTCCGCGACCACCACGTGATCGAGCGCTACCGCTACACGATCGCCGCGGCCAGCATCGCGCTGCTCGTGATGCCGCGGCTCCCGGGGATCGGCGGCCAGGTGAACGGCGCCTTCCTCGCGATCGAGCTCGGGCCGATCCAGTTCCAGCCGGCCGAGTTCGCCAAGCTCGGCATCATCGCCTTCCTCGCGAGCTATCTGCGCGAGACGGGCGAGATCCTGTTGCGGTCGCGCCTGCGGCCGCTGCCGATGCAGCGCCAGCTGCTCCTGTTCGGCGTGCCGGCCCTGCTCGTGATCGCGGCGATCCCGCTGTTCGACCTCGGCCCGGCGGGCTCGACCCTGCTCGTGGTCTTCACCGGGAGCCTCGTGGCGGTACTGCGCGAGCGGCCCTCGCCAAAGCACTTCGGGCCGTTGCTGCTCGTCTGGGGCCTGGCCATGCTGATGCTGATCTTCATCCGCGACCTCGGCAGCTCGCTGATGTTCTTCGGCGGCTTCCTGGCCTTGCTGTACGTGGCCACCGGGAGGCTGTCGCTGGTGGGCGTCGGCGCCACGATGTTCTTCGCCGGCTCGTTCTTCCTGGCCCGCAACGTGGCGCACGTGCAGGAGCGCGTGGACATCTGGCTCGACCCCTTCAAGCGCGGGGTGGTGGACGACGAGGGCTACCAGATCGCGCAGTCGCTGTTCGCTCAGGCGGACGGCGGCCTGTTCGGCCAGGGCTTCGGGCAGGCGCTGCTCGAGCTGCCCGGCGGGGGGACGATCCTCCCGGCCGCGCACACGGACCTCGTGTACGCGGTGCTCGCCAACGAGGCCGGCCTGTTCGGGGCGGCAGGGGTGATCGGCGCCTACCTGCTGTTCGTCTTCCGCGGGTTCAAGGTCGGCCTTATGGCGGGAGACGGGTTCTCGAAGCTGCTCGCCGTGGGCCTCACGAGCGTGTTCGCGCTACAGGTGTTCGTGATCGTCGGCGGCGTCACGCGCGTCATCCCGCTCACCGGGGTCACGCTCCCGTTCGTCTCCTACGGCGGCAGCTCGATCGTGGCGAACATGGTGCTGCTCGCGCTGCTCCTGATCGTCTCGGACCACGCGCGCGCCGAGCGGGTGCGCCGCGGAGGCCTGGTTTGAACCGCCAGATCGTCCAGCTGTTCCTGCTGTTCGCGCTGCTGTACGCCCTGCTCGTGGTGTTCACCTCGCGCTGGACGGTGTTCGAGGCGGAGTCGCTCGCGGACAACCAGTCCAACCGGCGGCCGCTGATCGAGGAGCAGCGCATCCCGCGGGGACTGATCCTCGCCTCTGACGGCCGCACGGTGCTCGCCCGCAGCGTCGCCCGCGGCAGTGGCCAGGACCGCACGTTCGTGCGCGCCTACCCGCAGCGCGGCAGGTTCGCGCACCCGATCGGCTACTCGTTCATCGAGAACGGCCGCCGCAGCCTCGAGCTGTCGCGCAACGACGCACTCGCGGGCGAGGAGGACGAGTTCGAGTCGCTGTTCGCCGGCCTCGAGGGGCGCGAGCGCGAGGGCCTCGACGTTGTCACGACCCTCGACGTGGCGGGCACGCAGGCGGCGGTTGCGGGCCTCGCCGGCCGCAAGGGCGCGGTCGTGGCGATCGAGCCGCAGACCGGCAAGGTGAGGGTGATGGTCTCGATCCCCGAGTACGACCCGAACCTGATCCCATCGAACATCGGCCGGCTCGAACGCGATCGGGCCAACCAGCCGTTGCTCAATCGGAGCACGCAGGAGCTCTACCCACCCGGGTCGACCTTCAAGGTCGTCACGGCCAGCGCAGCCCTGGACAGCGGCAACCTGAAGCCCGAGACCGTGATCGACGGCTCGTCCCCCAAGACGATCTCGGGTGTCCCGCTGGCCAACGCGGGCGGGGCCAGCTTCGGTCCGATCTCGTTCACGGACGCGCTCACGAACTCGGTGAACACGGTCTTCGCGCAGGTGGGCGAGCAGATCGGCCGCGACACGCTCGTGAAGTACATGCGGCGCTTCGGCTTCTACGAGGACCCGGAGCTGGACTATCCGGACTTCCAGATGATCCCGAGCGGCGTGCTCAACGGCAAGGGCGACTTCGTCGAGGGCGGATTCGACGTCGGCCGCGTGGCGATCGGCCAGGGCGGGCTCGAGGGCGAGATTCGCTCCTCGCCCATGCAGATGGCGCTCGTGGCGGCAGCGGTTGCGAACGGCGGGCGGCTGATGAAGCCGCGCCTGACCGACCGGATCGTCCGCAAGGACGGGCGGGTGGACGAGCGCATCCAGCCGGACCTGCAGTCGAAGGTGATGGAGCCTCGGACCGCCGCCGAGCTCACCGCCATGATGAGCCGAGTGGTCGAGGAGGGGACCGGCACCGCGGCGGCCCTGTCGGGCATCCAGGTGGCGGGCAAGACCGGCACCGCCGAGGTGGGCGCCAGGCGCGAGTTCACGCACCCGTGGTTCATCGCCTTCGCGCCGGTGCAGCGGCCGCGCCTGGCTATCGCCGTCATCGTGGAGCGCACGACCGGTCAGGGCGGCACGGTGGCCGCGCCGGTGGCCAAGCAGGTGCTCGAGGCGATGCTCTGATGACCGAGGTGGCCACCGGCGCGCTCGTGGACGGCCGCTACCGGATCGTCCGCCGGCTCGGCTCCGGCGGGATGGCGGACGTCTACTGCGCGGACGACACGCACCTCGGGCGCCAGGTGGCGCTGAAGGTGCTCCACCGGCGCTTCGCCCAGGACCAGGAGTTCGTGGAGCGCTTCCGGCGCGAGGCCAAGTCGGCCGCGGGGCTCTCCCACCCCAATGTGGTGGGCGTCTTCGACCGCGGCGACCACGAGGGCACCTACTACATCGCGATGGAGTACCTCACCGGCCGCACGCTCAAGGAGATCGTGGGCGCGGAGGCGCCGCTCGAGCAGGAGCGCGTGATCGACCTCGGGATGCAGATCCTCGCCGCCGCCGGCTTCGCCCACCGCCACGGCGTGATCCACCGCGACTTCAAGCCTCACAACGTGATCGTCGACGAGCACGAGAGTGCCAAGGTCACGGACTTCGGGATCGCGCGCGCGGGCGCGTCCGAGATGACGGAGACGGGCTCGATCATGGGCACCGCGCAGTACCTCTCGCCCGAGCAGGCGCAGGGCCACGCGGTCACGGCGGCGTCGGACCTCTACTCGATCGGCGTGATGCTCTATGAGACGCTCACCGGGCGGCTGCCGTTCGATGGCGACAGCGCGGTGGCGATCGCGCTGAAGCACCTCTCCGAGCCGCCCGTGCCGATCTCGCAGCTGCGCCCGGACATCCATCCGGCGCTCGAGGCCGTCGTGATGGCGGCGCTCGCCAAGCACCCGGAGCAGCGCTGGCAGAGCGCCGAGGACTTCGCCGCGGGCCTCGAGGCGGCACGCGCCCAGATCGAGGCGGGGGCAAACGGCGGCCAGGATACGACGGCGCTCACGGCGATCCCGATGCCGGCGCCGGTGCCGCTCGACACCGAGCCGGGCACCGCCCCGGCCGTGATCGCCCCGGTCCTCGAGCCGGTGGAGGAGCGCAGGCGGCGCTGGCCGTGGTTCACGCTGGGCCTGCTGGCGCTGGCGCTGCTGGCGGTCCTCGTCTGGGTGCTTGCGACGGGTCAGCTCGCCACCGAGAAGCAGGATGTCCCGCGAGTGACCGCCAAGCAGCTCGTGGAGGCGCGCGCGATCCTCGAGCGCGAGGGCTTCGATGTCGAGACCGAGCGCGTGCGCAGCTCGCAGCCCTACGACCAGGTCGTCGACCAGGACCCCAACGCGGGCGAGGAGGCGGAGAGCGGCGCCACGGTCACGCTCGAGGTATCGGACGGTCCCGGGGAGGTGCTCGTTCCAGGGGTGGAGGGCCTGCCGCAGGCGCAGGCGATCGACGACCTGGAGGACGCGGGGCTGCGCGTGAACGTGGACCGCAAGTTCTCGGACGAGCTTCGCAAGGGGCTCGCCCTGCGCACGGTCCCCCGTGAGGGCGCGGAGGTGACCAGGGGGACGCGCGTGCGGCTGCTGGTGAGCCAGGGCCCCGAGCAGGTGACGGTCCCGGAGGTGGTGGGGCTCTCCCGCGAGTCCGCCGAGTCGCGGCTGCGCGACGAGGGCCTCGGGGTGGCCGTTCAGGAGCAGGAGTCGGAGGAGCCGGTGGGCGAGGTCGTGGCGCAGGACCTGGCGGGCGGCACGCGCGTGGAGCGCGGCACGACCGTGACGATCACGGTCTCGACCGGCACCCAGAAGGTGGACGTGCCGAACGTGGTCGGCTTGGAGAGCCGCGACGCCATCAGCCAGATCGGCGCCGCCGGTCTCTCGCCGGTCGAGCGCGAGCGGACCGTGACGGACCCGGCCCAGGACGGGGTGGTGATCGATCAGCGCCCTGGCGCGGGCATCGAGCTGGACGAGGGCGGACAGGTGGTGATCATCGTCGGCGTGCTGGAGGAGCAGGACGTGCTCGAGCCCGAGGAGCCCGAGGTGCCCGTCGACCCGGAGGCCCCGTGAGGGTCGCGGTGCTCGCCGGGGGGCGCTCGAGCGAGCACGACGTGTCCCTCGCCTCGGCCGAATCGGTGCGCGCCGGTCTCGCCGAGGGCGGGCACGAGCCGCTCGACGTGCGCATCGCCCGCGACGGGCGCTGGACGCTTCGGGGCGAGCCGGTGGCGCTCGAGCCGGCGGGCGGCCTGCTCGAGGCCGACGTGGCCTTCCCGGTGCTGCACGGCCCGTTCGGGGAGGACGGCACGGTCCAGGGCCTCTTCGAGCTGCTCGACGTCCCGTACGTGGGCGCCGGGGTGATGGCGTCGGCGGTGGCGATGGACAAGTCGATCTTCAAGGACCTGATGGCCGCTCACGGGGTGCCGCAGGTGGAGTACGAGGTGGCGCGCGAGGGCGCGCGGGTGAGCCTTCCCGCGCCCGTGTTCGTGAAGCCGGCGCGCCTCGGGTCCTCGGTGGGGATCTCCAAGGCTTGGTCGGAGGCGGACGTAAATGCGGCGCTCGCCACCGCGTTCGAGCACGACCCGGTGGCGCTCGTGGAGCGCTTCTCGGACGGGCTCGAGGTGGAGTGCTCGGTGCTGGGGCACAGCGAGCCGATCGCCTCCCAGCCAGGCGAGATCGTGGTCAGCTCTGCGGACTGGTACGACTACGAGGCCAAGTACGAGCCCGGTGGCATGGAGCTCGTGGTGCCGGCCCGCGTGCCGGACGCCGTGCTGGAGGAGGTGCGCCGGCTCGCGGTGGAGGTCTTTCGGATCGTGAGCTGCTCGGGCATGGCGCGGGTGGACTTCTTCGTCGAGGACGGGCGCGTGCTCGTCAACGAGCTCAACACGATCCCGGGCTTTACCGCCACGAGCGTGTACGCGAAGCTGTTCGCCGCCAGCGGGGTCCCGTACGTGGAGCTGCTCGATCGGCTGCTGGCGCTCGCGCTCGAGCGCCACGAGGAAGAGCGCCGCTACCGGTTCTGAGCGCTAGGCCCGTAGGCCGAGCTCGCGGACCTCGACCTTGCCTCCCTCGGGCAGCTTCGTGATCCAGAGCAGGTAGTAGCGAAAGCGCGAACGCGCGATGTCGAGGTCGAACGTCTGGTTCTCCCGCACGCGCTGCTCGCGGCTCACCCGTCGCCAGCCGCGGATCCCCCCCGGCACGGTGTTCGAGGCGTACACCGCCGCCCTGAAGCCGGGCGTGGAGGTGACCACGCCGAGCTCGCGCGCGGCGATGCGCTTGTCGGCGTCCACGTAGAGCCCGACGCCGCCCTTGTTCGATCCCTCGAGGCCGCCCTGGTAGGTCTCGGTGTTCCAGGAGGTCGGCGGGTTGCCGTCGATCGCGTTGCGGACCGAGTTCGGGGACTCCTCGCCGTCGCCCTCCGGGTCGTAGTCGCTCGCGGCGTCCCCGGCCAGCCGCACCTGCGTGAGGCTCGGCTGGCGGGTGGGGGTCTTGACCGTGCCGCCCGAGCCCTTCTCGGTGCGCGTGGCGAAGAACGCGACCGTGCCCGCCACGGCGGCCAGCAGCACGGCGGTGAGCGCGAGCACCTGCCGGGGGCGGCGCAGGCGGACCGGGGCGTAATCCGCGGTGTCGCCCTTGAGCGTGCGCAGCACCGTCGTGGCCTCGCCGGTGGCCTGCCCGGTGCGGGCCGCCTCGATCGCGAGCACCTCCTCGAGGTCGTGGACCATCTCGGCGGCGGACACGTAGCGGTTCGCTGTCTCCTTTGCGGTGGCACGCTCCACCACCGCGGCGAGCGCCGCGGAGCACTCGGGCCTGCGCCGCTGGACGTCGGGGAGCGGCTCGCGCACGTGCTTCATCGCCACCGCCACCTGCGTGTCCGCGCTGAACGGCGTCTCACCGGTGAGCATCTCGTAGAGCACCACGCCGAGCGAGTAGATGTCCGACTGCTCGGTCACCTCGTGACCCAACGCCTGCTCCGGGGAGACGTAGTCGGTGGTGCCGAGCACGCGCCCGGGGGCGGTCAGGCCCTGCGCCTCGAGCGAGCGGGCGATGCCGAAGTCGGTGACCTTCGCGCGGCCGTCGAGGTCGATCAGCACGTTCTGCGGCTTCACGTCCCTGTGCACGAGCCGGTTCGCATGTGCGCTCTCGAGCGCACGCCCGATCTCGATCGCGTAGGCCACGGCCTCGGACAGCGGCAGGCGCCCAAGGCGCTTGATCCGCTCCTTGAGCGTCTCGCCCTCCACGTACTCGAAGACGATGTAGGGGGCGCCCTCGTCCTCGCCGGCGTCGATCACGGTCACCACGTGGGGGTGGTTCAGCCGGGCCACGGCGCGCGCCTCGCGCCGAAAGCGCTCGAGCTGGGCGGGGTCCTGCGAGATATCGCGGTGCATCAGCTTGATGGCCACCCAGCGCTCGAGCGTGGGGTCGAAGGCGCGGTAGACCGTGGACATCCCTCCCGAGCCGATCTTCTCCTCGAGCCGGTAGCGGTCGCTGATCAGGCTGCCTATCACCGTCATCTATTTTGCGCTGTCTCGTGCCGGTACGCGTTCGCTGTCACACCGATCCTGCCTGCTCGGCCTCCTGGGCGGCGGAGCCGCGCCTGCGGCGACTCCAGAGGGAGTTCGGCGCGGGACTGCAGATCACCTACGTGATGGGCGGGCTCGCCCGCGAGTACTCGGGCGATCTCGCCTGGCTCGCCTTCGAGTGGCTCGACGCGGCGGCGCGCTCGGGGATGCCCGTGGACTCGCGCGTCTGGCAGGGGGACGGCGGCCTGCGGTCCACCTTCCCGGCCTGCTTGGCGGTCAAGGCCGCGACCGAGCAGGGGGACGAGCCGGCCGGCCGTCTCCTGCGCGCGCTGCGCGAGGGGATCCTCTGCAGGCAGCGCAGGCTCGACGCCCCCGAGGCGCTCGTCGAGGAGGCGCGCCGAGCCGGGCTGGACGCCCAGCGCTTCAGGGTCGACCTCGAGTCGAATGCGACCGTCGAGGCGTTCGGCGCCGATCTCGAGGAGACGCGCACGGTCCCCCACGCCGCGCGCGAGCGCGGCCTGGCGCGCGCGGGGACGCACGGCTCGAAGGCCGAGCGGCTCTCGTTCCCGACGCTGCGCTTCGTCCCGGCGGAGGGCGCCGGCGCGGGCGAGGAGGGCTGGTGCGGGGGCGACCACCCCTACGAGGACTGGCGCGCGGCCGCGATCGCGGCCGGCGCGACGCCGTCCGACGAGCCGGCGCCGGACGTACCGGCGGCGCTGCGGCTCTTCGGCACGATGGCCGCGGTGGAGGTCGCTGCAGTGTGCGAGCTGCCCGGCCCGCGGGCCAACGCCGAGCTGTGGCGGCTCGCGACCGAGTGGCTTGTGCAGCCCGAGCGCTTCGCATCCGGCGAGCTCTGGCGATTGGCCTGAGCGGCCTCGCTACGCCGATACCGCCGCAAAGCCCTCGCCGCGACGGCCGACGAGCCCCTGGCGCGGCAGCTCGACCACGCCGGCCGCGTGGGTGGCGCGGCCGATCACGGCGCTGCCCGGGTGGTGCCGCGCGAGCAGCGCGACCGCCTCCTCGGCGTCGCGCGGCGCCACAACGCAGCAGAACCCGCAGCCCATGTTGAAGACCTCGTAGAGCTCCGCATCCTCGGCGCCGGCGCGCTCGGCGATCAGCCGGATCACGAGCGGCAGGGGCAGCGGGTGGTCGATGCGGTAGCCGGTGGCCGCCTCGAGGCGCAGGAGGTTCAGGAAGCCCTCGCCCGTGATGTGCGCGAGCCCGCGGACGTCCAGCTCCGAGGCGAGCAGCTCGCGCACGGCCTCGACGTAGATGCGCGTGGGCTCGAGCAGCAGCTCGCCGACGGTGCGGCCCTCCACCTGCTCGTCGAGGTCCGGGAGCGCCGCGCGGGCGAGCGTGTAGCCGTTCGAGTGGACGCCGCTCGAGGGAAGCCCGATCACCACGTCGCCGGGCTCGATGCGCTCGCCCGTGACCATCGCGTCGAGCTCCACCAGCCCGACACAGAAGCCGAGCAGGTCGACCCCGTGGGGCGACGGATGCCCGCGGATCAGCTCCGGCAGCACCGCAAGCTCCCCGCCGGGGATCTCCACGCCGGCCTGCTCCGCCCCGGCCCGCAGGCCGATGGCGATCTGCTCGAGCGCGCCCGGATCGGCCTGCTCGACCGCGATGTAGTCGAGTACGGCGATCGGGTCCGCGCCCACGCAGATCACGTCGTTCACGTTCATCGCGATGCAGTCGATGCCGATCGTGTCGAGCCGCCCGAGCTGCTCGGCGAGGATGATCTTGGTGCCCACGCCGTCGCAGCTGAGGGCGAGCCCGCGACGCTCGTCGATGCGCAGCACGTTTGCGTAGTGCCCGGAGGCGAGCGCAGCGCGCGAGGGGCGCCCGGTGCGGATGCCAGCGAGCACATCGACGAGCGCGGACACCGCCTGGCCGGCCCGCTGCTGGTCGACCCCGGCCCGTGCGTACGCGCCGTCAGCCACCGCTCAGGCCGACTCGGCGGCGGGGTCGCTGCGTCGCCGCTTGCGCGAGCGCAACGCGAGGTAGGCGACCCCGATCACGATGCCGGCCGCCACCGCGTAGTCGAGGTAGTGGAGGCTGTCCTTCCAGTCCTCCCAGCGGTTGCCGGCCTGCTGGCCGATGTAGGTGAGCATCAGCACCCAGGGCACGCAACCGGCCAGCGTGAGCACGCTGAAGCGCCAGAACGGCATCCGGGCCACGCCCGCAGGGAGCGAGATGAAGGTCCGGATGATCGGCAGCATGCGTGTGAAGAAGACCGTGGCGTCGCCGTGCTTCTCGAACCAGCGGTCCGCCCACGCGAGGTGGGACGGCTTGATGTGCAGCTTCCTGCCGTGCTTCTCGAGGATGTCGACGCGTCCCGCGTAGCCGACCCAGTAGGCGATCCAGGAGCCCACCAGGTTGGCGAGCGACCCGACCGCGGTGGCGGCGAACAGGCTGTACTCGCCGCGCGACACGTTGAAGCCGGCGAACAGCATGGTGGCTTCGCTGGGCACGGGGATGCAGGCGCTCTCCAGGAGCATCAGGACGAAAACTCCGGGCAGCCCCATGGCATCCACCACGTCCACGGCCACCTCGACAATCGGGTCCGTGATCGAGGCGAGCACGGGCATGAGAGCGAGGTAGGGTAGCGATCAGCCACACTTCCCCGGGACCTTGATGCGATCGCTCGGCTCATCCGTGAACGCGCGCCGCGTGGGGCAGGTGGGCGTGGACGCCTGCCTGCTGGCGCTCGCCTACTACCTCGCGTACGTGCTGCGCTTCGACGGCGGGATCCCGGAGCGCTACGAGAGCCTGCTGCAGGACACGCTCGTCCTTGTCGTGACCATGAAGCTCGTCGTCTTTGCGCTGTTCGGGCTCTACTCGAAGCTCTGGCGCTTCGTCGACCAGCGTGACTTCGAGACGATCCTGAAGGCGGTGGTGGTCTCCACGGCCGGCCTGATCGTCGTCCTGTTCCTGTTCTCGATCGGGGGCAGCGACCCGCCGCGCAGCGTCCTGGCGCTCGACTTCCTGCTCGGGCTGGCGTTCGTCGCGGGCGCCCGCTTCGCCGTGCGCGCGCTCGTGGAGCGCCCGACCCGCGGTCCGCTGCTCGAGCGCGCCGCCAACGAGGTGCTGATCGTGGGCGCCGGCAACGGCGGACAGCAGGTGGCCTTCGAGCTGCGCCGCAACCCGGGCCTGCGGAGCGCCCCGGTCGGCTTCGTGGACGACGACCCGCGCAAGCGCGGCATGCGGGTGGCGGGCCACAAGGTGCTCGGCACAACGGACGAGCTCCCGCGCATCCTCGACGGCGTGCGGCCCTCGGAGGTGATCATCGCGATCCCGTCGGCGCCGGGCACGCTGCGCGCGAAGGTCGTCACGGCCTGCCGCGAGCGCGGCATCCCGGTGCGCACGCTGCCCACCACCTTCGAGATGCTCTCGGGCGGCGTCAACGTGATGCGCCAAGTGCGCGAGGTGCGCGTCGAGGACGTGCTCGGCCGCGAGCCGGTGCGCGTGGAGGTCGACCGCATCGGCGCCTACCTGCGCGGGCGCACCGTGCTGGTCACCGGAGCCGGCGGCTCGATCGGGGCCGAGCTCTCACGTCAGATCGCGCGCGTGGGGCCGCAGCGGCTGGTGCTGGTCGAGAACTCCGAGAACGCGCTCTTCGAGATCCGCCGCCAGCTGGAGGAGGAGCGCCACTTCTCGAGGACCGCTGCGGTGTTGGCCGACTGCAAGGACGCCACGCGCATGCGCGAGATCTTCGACGAGCAGCGACCCTCGGTGGTGTTCCACGCCGCCGCCTACAAGCACGTGCCGCTGATGGAGGAGAACCCCGTGGAGGCGGTGCGAAACAACGCGGTCGCCACGCGCATCGTCGCGGCAGCGGCGGGCGAGGCGGGCGCCGAGCGCTTCGTGCTCGTCTCCACCGACAAGGCCGTAAGCCCCGCCACCGTGATGGGCGCCTCCAAGGCGCTCGCCGAATGGGCGGTGGAGGCCGCCCAGAACCGCTGGAAGGGCACGCGCTACGCCTCCGTTCGCTTCGGCAACGTGCTCGGTTCCTCGGGATCCGTCGTGCCGATCTTTCGCCGCCAGATCGCCCAGGGCGGCCCCGTCACGGTCACGGACCCGAAGATGACGCGCTACTTCATGACGATCCCCGAGGCGGTTCAGCTGATCATCCGCTCCGGGGAGCTGGCGGTGGGCGGCGAGGTGTTCGTGCTCGAGATGGGCGAGCCCGTGCGGATCATCGACCTCGCCCACAACATGATCCGGATCGCCGGGCTCGAGCCGGAGGTGGACATCGGCATCGAGATCGTGGGCCGGCGGATGGGAGAGAAGGTGCACGAGGAGCTCTTCAACCCGGGCGAGCGCCCGCAGCCCACGCCCGCGGAGAAGATCGTGTGCGCGGTCCAGCCGCCGCTCGACCCGGATTGGGTGGAGAGCGCGTTCGCCCGCATTGAGGAGCTCGTGTACGCGGGCGATGCCGCGACCCTCGCGAGCACGGTGGCCGAGCTCTCGGCCGAGCGGGCGCTGGCAGTGACCGGCGGCTAGCCCGCCGGACCGCCCCGCGGCACGCCGCCGCGCCTTCTATCTTTCGAGCTCTTGCCGGAGATCGTTCAAGAGATCGGCGCCTACGCCGGCCTGGCGTCCGTCCTCGGTCTGGCCGTGCTGTCGGTCCTCTACTTCTCGCAGGCCCGGGACGTGAAGCGCCTGCGCGAGTGGGCGGGCCGCGCGCCCGAGCGGGCGGGCGAGCCCGGGACCGTGGCGCCCACCCCCGGACGCGTGGTGGCGCAGCCGCAGCCGGGGGGCACGGCCACGCCCGCCGGGGCGGGCGCGAATCAGAGTGGCCCACCGGCCCCGGGGGCGCAGCCCGTCCCGGGGGCGAAGCCGGGTGTCCCGGCCGTCCCGGGGGCGAAGCCGGGCGTCCCGGCCGTGCCGGGGGCGAAGCCCGTGGCAGCTCCCGTCCCGGGCGCGAAGCCCGGTGGACAGGCCGTCCCGGGAGCGACGCCCGGAGGACAGTCCGCCGCGGCGGCGCAGCCGGCCGCTCCCGGCGCTCCGGGAACGGGGCCGGCCGCGGCGCCCGCACCGGCGGGTCCGGCCGCTGCGGCGGCTCCGGCGAATGCGGACTCCCCGGCCGCGCCCGTGCTCCCCGGCGCCAAGCCGGCCGTTCCGGCGGTGGCCGCCGCTGCGGGCGCCGGCGTGGGCG
>DASQNF010000197.1:0-4506 GCA_035645115.1 Thermoleophilaceae bacterium
GAGCTGCGCGCGCCGCTCGAGCGCCTGGACGAAGCGCTCGGCGAGGGCGACGCCGCGCCCGCCGAGCGGGTGGCCGAGATGGTGCGTGCGAGCGCCCGCGAGGCTCCGCTCACGGAGCTCGGCCAGCTGGAGGGCGAGCTCGTGGCGGTGGCGGCGCTGCGACCAGGGGAGGAGCCCGACGAGGCCGCGACCGCGACCGCACCGGCGGACCCGGACGAGGAGCTGGTGCTCGCCGAGGACGGCGCGGTCGCGGCTGTCGAGGACGAGGCCGAGCAGCCGGCCGTCGTGCCGGACGCCCGGGCCGGGGCGCCGCAGGGCGCTTTTGACTTCGACGAGGCCCCGCGCGGGCCGCTCACCGTGGCCGCGTGGGCGGGCGAGGACTTGTTCGTGGCCGAGGCCGAGACGCTGGCGGCCTTCACGATGGCGCGCGGCGAGCGGCCGCTCGTTGCGCATGACTGGAAGACGATCGCCGGAGCGGACGAACCCTGCGACGCGCCCTGCCTGGAGCACGACACGATGGTGGCCGCCTACCTGATCGACCCGGCGCGGCGCGGCTACCCCCTGGACGAGCTCGCCGCCGAGGCGGGCATCGGGGCGGAGGTCGCCCCCAGCAGCGCCGACCCGGCCGAGCCCCCTGCGGCCGGCCTGGGGACGAACGGCGTTGCGCGGCGAGCGGTGCTCACGCGCGTGATCGCGCAGCGCCAGCTCACCCGCCTGGAGGAGGACGGGCTCACTCAGCTCTTCCGCGAGGTGGAGCTGCCACTGGTGGACGTGCTGGTGGAGATGGAGCGTGCCGGGGTCAAGCTCGACGTGCGCCGGCTCGATGAGATCAGCTCGCGCTTCGGCGCACGGGCCGCAGAGCTCGAGCGACGGGTGTGGGAGCTGGCCGGCGAGGAGTTCACGATCGGCTCGCCGCAGCAGCTCGCCCCGATCCTGTTCGAGAAGCTCGGCCTGTCGCGAAAGCGGCGCGGCAAGACCGGCTTCTCCACGGACGCGCGCGTGCTGCAGGCGATCCGCCATGAGCACGAGATCATCCCCGCGATCGAGGAGTGGCGCGAGGTGACGAAGCTGAAGTCCACGTACCTCGACGCGTTCCCGCTCCTGATCGGCGCGGACGGCCGCCTGCGGACCACCTTCAACCAGACCGCCCCGGCCACCGGCAGGCTCTCGAGCACCGACCCGAACCTCCAGAACATCCCGATCCGCACCGAGCAGGGTCGGGAGATCCGGGCCTGCTTCGTGGCCGAGCAGGGCTGCCGGCTGATCTCGGCCGACTACTCGCAGGTCGAGCTGCGCCTGCTCGCGCACATCGCGGATGAGCCGGTCCTCAAGGAGATCTTCCGGCGCGGCGAGGACGTGCATACGGCCACCGCGCAGGCCATCCTCGGCGGGCAGACCGACCCGGGCACGCGCTCGAAGGCGAAGATGGTCAACTACGGGATCGTCTACGGGCTCTCGGCGTACGGGCTGGCCGACCGCCTCCAGATCCCGAAGGAAGAGGCTCAGGAGTTCATCGACGCCTACCTCGAGCGCTTCCCCAAGGTCAAGCAGTTCATCGACGCGACGATCGAACGCGCGAGCGAGGAGGGCCACGTGACCACGCTGTTCGGGCGCATCCGGCGCGTGCCCGAGCTGCGCTCGCGCCAGTTCCAGACCCGCTCGCTGGGCGAGCGGCTCGCGGTGAACATGGTGATCCAGGGCACCGCCGCGGACATCATCAAGGTCGCGATGGTCCGCTGCCGCGACGAGCTGCGCTCCGCCGGCCTCGACGCCAGGCTCGTGCTCCAGATCCACGACGAGCTGCTCTTCGAAGGGCCTGAGCCGGAGGTCGAACGCGCCTCCGAGATCGTGCGCCGGGAGATGGCGGAGGCCTTCGAGATGGACCCGCCCCTCGAGGTGGACGTGGGCGCCGGCGCCAACTGGCTCGAGGCCAAGTGAGCAAGGAGCTCGCCCTCCTGGCCACGGTGGCGGCCGGCGGCATCGTCGCGGCGCAGGCACCGGTGAACAACGTGCTCTCCCAGAAGCTCGGGACGCTCGGCGCGGTGAGCGTGAACTTCCTGGCCGGGACGTTCTTGATCCTGCTCGTGACGCTCGCGGCGAGCGGCGGAATCCCGGCGGCCGAGGCGGGCGACTCGCCGCGCTGGTACTACTGGGTGTTCGGCGGCTTCGCCGGCGTGGCGATCGTGCTCACCACGCTCATCACGGTGCGCGAGCTCGGCGCCGGCGGGGTCACGGCGGCCACGATCGCCGGCCAGCTGAGCCTGTCGGTGGTACTCGACCGCCTGGGCGTGCTCGGCCTGGAGGAGCGCGCGATCACATGGGACAGGGTGCTCGGGATCGCGCTGCTCGCGGCGGGGACGTTCCTGCTGGTGCGCGACTAGCCGGCGTCGTCGCGCTCTTGACGCGCTTGCTCGAGCGTTGCCGGCGCCCACATCATGTGCCGCACCAGCGGCGGCCCTTCGCCCCGGTGGAAGGACTCGGTCAGCCGGGTCAGCTCGAGGTCGGCGACGGTGAGGCGGCCGTGCTGGCGCAAATGCTCCGACCACGAGTCGAGGACGAACGTCTCGAGGTAGCACCCAGGTCGCTCGAGGTCCGCATACAGCTCCCACCGGTAGGCGCCGTCGCGGCGCCGTATCCGGCCGAGCTCCTGCATCGCCGTCACGAAGCGCTCGGCGTCGAAGGGGTCGATTTCGTACTCGACGGTGATCAGCACCGGCCCACCGTCGGCGCGAGGCTCGACCCCGACGTTCGGGTCGCCCCATACGCCCGCCGGCGTGAGGTCGCCGCCCTCGGATTCTGCGAGCGGCCAGCGGCGCGCGAGCGCCACGCCCGCCACCAGTCCGACCGCTGCGATCGTTAGCGCGGTCTCGACGTCGGCCGCGCCGGTGACGAGACCCCAGGTCAGGCTGCCGATCGCAAGCCCGCCCTGCATCACCAGCTGGAAGACTGCGAGCGTGCGCGCGCGGACCCAGCCGGGGGCCACCTGCTGCGCCGAGGTGTTGAGCGAGGACAGGACCGTGAGCCAGCACGCGCCGGTAAGCAGCAGCGTGAATGCCACGAGCTCCGCCCACGGTACGTAGGCGAGCGCTAGCAGGCCGCCCGCCAGGCCCAGGCTCGCGAGCGCGATCATGCGGTCGAACGGAAGCCGCCTGCGCAGCCGGGGCAGCAGCGTCGCGCCGAGTATCGCGCCGCTGCCGACGCATCCCATCAAGAGACCGAAGCGGCTCTCCGACAGGCCCAGGCGGCCGAGCGCCGCCACCGGCAGCAGGGCCCAGAGAGCGCTGGCGGAGACGGAGAAGGCCGCGCCGCGCATGAGCACGGTGCGCACCGGCGGCGAGAAGCGCACGAACCGGACGCCGGCCCGAACGGCGGGCGCCAGGCGCTCGCCGGAGGCACGCGCGGGACCGGGCGGCCGCACGCGCAGCGCCACGAGCGCGACGATCACGACCAGCAGGCCTGCCTCCACCGCGAACAGCGCGCCCGCGCTCAGCGCGGCGATGATCAGGCCGGCCAGCGCGGGTCCGAGCGCGCGCGCGAGATTGATGGCCACGCCGTTTAGAGCCACGGCCGCCGGCAGCTCCGAGCGCGGCACGAAGTCTTGTGTCAGCGCCTGGTAGATCACGAAGGTGGTGGCCATGCCGGCGCCGAGTGCAAAGGTGAGCGCGAGCGCCAGCCCCGGCGTGATCAGCTCACCGAGGGTGAGCGCAGCAAGCGCCGCCACCGAGATCAGCATCCAGCCCTGCGAGGCGATCGCGAAGCGCCTGCGGTCGACGATGTCGGCCATGGAGCCCATCACGAGCGCCAGCAGCACGGCGGGAACGCTGTTGGCCGTCTGGACGAGGGCGATCAGCGTGGCGGAGTCGGACAGCGCCGCAATCACCGTGACCGCCCCGACGGTGTTCATCCAGATCACGAGCTGCGAGCCCGCGAGCGCCGCCCAAGCGGCGCGGAAGCCGGGACGGCGCAGCGGCGCCAGCGCCGATTCCTCGGGCGGTGCGTCCTGCCTGGTGGGTAGGGCGGTGTCCGTCAAGGGCTCAGTCGAGGCTGCAAACGCATGCATAATGCTCGTCGATGGCGGTTTCGAGCGCACGAGCGGGAGCGGCCGTGACGCTGCGGGACGTGGCCCGCGTAGCCGGCGTCCATCCGGCCACGGTATCCCGGGCGCTCAACGAGGAGACCCGCGCGCTCGTGAACGAGGAGACCGCGCGCCGCGTGTTGAAGGCGGCCGAGAAGCTCGGCTATCAGCCGAATCCGATCGCTCGCGGGCTCAAGACCAACCGCTCGTACACGATCGGCGTGCTGATCCCCGACCTCACCAATCCGCTCTTCCCGCCGATCCTGCGTGGCATCGAGGACAGGCTCGAGACCGGCGGATACACGGCGCTCACAGCCAACACCGACAACGACCCCGAGCGCGAGCTGCTGGACTCGCAGACGATGCGGGCTCGGCAGGTCGACGGGATCATCGCGGCCACCGCGCGTCGCGACCACCGCCTCCACGACGCC
>DASQNF010000198.1:0-3679 GCA_035645115.1 Thermoleophilaceae bacterium
CGACACGGTCACCGCCGCCGTCTCGAGCGCGCTCGCGCGGGCGCGGCGCGCGTACACGGAGCTTCCCGTGTGCGAGAGGACGATCGCGCCGTCTCCCGGCAGCAGGCGCGCGCCCGCCGCGCCGAGCACGAACTGCATCGACGAGGCGTGACGAGCCTCGAGGCCCGCGCGGGCGAGCATCGCCGCGCCGAGCTCGGCGGCGTGGCTGCTCGTCCCGGTGCCCACGAGCCACACCCGCGAGCACTCGCCGAGCCGCCGGACGTGCTCCGGAAGCTCAAGCCCGGCGAGCCGCCGGAGCGCCTCGGGCTGGGCGCGGATCGCTCGCTCGAGCTCGGTCGGCATGGGGCGCGAGGCTAGATGATCGGTCCCTCGGGCGCGGCGGAGCAGCTGGTGGCCATCGGCGTCCGGGACGGGCCGACGGGGTGCCCGGGTCGGCCGGGGCGCGCGTGTGCACCCGCGGCTAGGCAGAATCGCTGAGGCGAATGCTCGCGTTCATGGACAAGCGGCTCGTGCTCGTGATGGGCAAGGGCGGCACCGGCAAGACCACGATCGCGGCGGCGCTCGGCCTGGCCGCAGCGCGCAATGGCAAGCGCGCGGTGGTCGTCGAGGTGGCAGAGCAGCAGCGGCTCACCTCGATGTTCGGCGCCGAGCCGGGCGACGGGCACGGCGAGGTCGAGCTGGCGCCGCGGCTCTACGGGCTGTCGATCCACCCCGGCCGCGCGATGGAGGAGTGGCTTCGTCACCAGCTCCGCTCCGGAACGCTCGCCGGGCTGCTCGGCGGCAGCCGCATCTTCCAGCTCCTGACGGCCGCCGCGCCGGGGGTGAGCGAGCTCGTGACGATGGGCAAGATCTGGGACCTCGCCCAGCTCGAGCGGCGCACTGGCGGCTCCGTGTTCGACCTTGCGATCGTGGACGCGCCCGCCACCGGCCACGGGCTCGCCCTGCTCAGCGCGCCCGCGACGTTCGCGCGGATCGCGCGAAGCGGCCCGGTGGCTCGCCAGGCGCGCCTGATCGACCAGTTCACGCGCGACCCCGGCACCACCGCGATCCTGGCCGCCGCCCTGCCGGAGGAGATGCCCGTGACCGAGACGATCGAGCTCGAGGACCGGCTCGCCGCGGACTCGCTCGCGCTCGACGCGATCGTCGTCAACGCGCTCTACCCGGAGCGCTTCGACGCCGAGGAGGCGGCATCGCTCGCCTTGTCCGGCACGCCGGCTGGGGCCGAGTCCGACGGCCACGGCTCGCCGGCCGCGCGGGCCGCGCTGGCCGCCGCGCTGTCCGAGCACAGGCGCGCCACCGGGCAGCGCGCCCTTGTCGAGCGGCTGCGCGAGGAGGCCGGCGCCCGGGTCGTGACGCTTCCTCACCTGTTCTCCCCCGAGCTAGGCCGCGCGGAGCTCGAGAGGCTCTCCGAGCTGCTCGAGGAGGCGCTGTGATCGAGAGCTGGCTCGAGCGCAAGGAGATCTGCATCTGCGCGGGCTCGGGCGGCGTGGGTAAGACCACCACCTCCGCGGCGATTGCGCTCGGGATGGCCGCGCGCGGCAAGAAGGTGGCCGTGCTCACGATCGACCCCGCCAAGCGGCTCGCCAGCTCGCTCGGGCTCGCGGAGCTCGGCAACGAGGAGCGCCGTGTCGAGGCCGACGTGGACGGCGAGCTCTGGGCGATGATGCTCGACGCCAAGCGCACCTTCGACGATCTGATCGAGCTCCACGCCCCGGACGCGGGCACGCGCGACGCCGTGCTCTCGAACCGCATCTACAAGGAGCTCTCGAGCGCGGTGGCCGGATCGCAGGAGTACATGGCGATGGAGAAGCTCCACGAGCTCCACCAGGAGGGCCGCTACGACCTGCTCGTGCTCGACACCCCGCCCACGCGCAACGCGCTCGACTTCATCGACGCGCCTAAGAAGCTCTCCGCCTTCATCGACTCGCGCTCGCTGCAGTTCTTCACCGCGCCCGGCTTCCTCGGGCTGAAGGTATTCGGCCGCGGCGCGAGCGTGCTGTTCTCGGTGATGAAGCGCGCCACCGGGGTCGACCTGCTATAGGACCTGTCGGGTTTCTTCCGCAGCTTCGGTGACATGGCGAGCGGATTCCGCGAGCGCGCCGTGGGCGTGAACCAGCTGCTCGGGGACAGCCGCACCGCGTTCGTGCTCGTGACCTCGCCGCGGGTCGACGCGATCGACGAGGCCGCGTTCTTCCACCGGCGGCTGCTCGACGCCGGGCTCCCGTTCGCCGGTGTGGTGGCGAACCGCGTCCACCCCGGCGTGAGCGACGAGGACGTGGGGAGGGAGCTCGAGCAGCTGGTGGGAGTGCCGCTCGCGGGCAAGGTGCTGGCCACGCTCGAGGACGAGCGACGCCTCGCGGCCCGCGACCGCGCGAACCTCGACGACCTGCGCGCGCGCCTGCGCCGGCGCCCGATGATCGAGGTGCCCTACCTCGACGACGACATCCACGACCTCGACGGCCTGCGCAGGATGGACGAGTACCTGTTCGCCTGAGCCCGCTCAGACGGGCGCGCTGTAGTCCTCCGGGTCATCCGACCAGGCCCAGTCCGCCGAGGGCGTGACGCCATCGAGCCGCGGCTGGTGGGCGGGTGCCGAGGCCCACACGTCCTGGGTCGCGGGGGCGGCCGACCTGGGCGCCGCCACCGCCGCGGGCGCCACGTCCCGTGTCACGGGCGCCGCCCACGCGGCGGCCTCCGCCGCCGGCGCCATCGCGGGGGACGCCGCCGCCTTCGCTCCGCGCGCGGGCTCTGCCGCCACCGGCTCGAGCTCTGCCGTGTCCGGCTCCGGCTCGGGCTCGAAGCGCTCCAGCTCCTCCTCCCATGCGGGCGCCGGCCCGCGCAGATCGCGCGCGTGGATCTCGCCGGCGAACGGCTCCGGGGCCGCCTCGAGCAGGATCTCGTCGGCCACGGACCTGAGATCGGCGTCGAGGTAGCCGCAGATCACGTCGCGCAGGAGCGCGCGCAGGTGGCCCTCGAGCTCCGCCACCAGCTCGCGCGGCGACCCGGCGTCGGCTCGCATGCCCCGCCCGCCTCCGATCACGAAGCGCTCGAGCGCGAGCGCGGCCTGGACCCGCCGCTGCACCGCCCGCCGGCTGCCCTCCTCGGCGCAGAGCGCGGCCACCCGCAGGGCGAGGCTCGCCTCGCCGGCGCCGCTCGTGGCGTCGAGCAGCGCCCGCAGCGCGAGCAGGAAGTCGGGCAGCGCCTCGGGGTCGAGCCGCTCGCAGCCCATCTCGAAGCGCCCGAGCGCCCACGCAACCGTGGGAGGCGGCTCGGCGGCGTCGACTACGGCGAAGAAGTCACGCAGCCCTTCCTCCTCGCCCGCGGGCAGGCGCCAACTGCGAGCCGCCCCGAGGCCGGCGGCGCCCACCGGCACAGCCTCCCAGGGGCCGCCCCCGAAGCTCCGCCAGCCCGGCGTCCCGACCCGGACCTGCCCGGGCGCCCACAGGCGCATGGCCCTGACCACGCTCGCGAAGCGCTCGGTGGCGAGCGTCGCCGCGACCGGCTCGCCCGCCGGCACGTCGCGCTCGAGCACACAGAGGAGCGCCGGCTCGCCATCTCCGCCCTGGGGGAAGACGGCCTCCTTTGGCGCTCCGCCCACCAGGTCGCCGCGCACGAGCGCGAGGCCGTGCCCGAGCTCGACCCGCTCGGCGTCCATCGACGCCCCGGCGAGCGGGGCGAG
>DASQNF010000199.1:0-22060 GCA_035645115.1 Thermoleophilaceae bacterium
GGCGAACACGCGCACTCCCGCGTCGAGGATCAGCCGCCGCTTGTCCACCGCGCTCGCCCTCGGCGCCGCCGCCATCAGACGCGTGCCTCCTCGGGCCACGCGTGCGCGCCGGCGGCCATCAGACGCGTGCCTCGTCGGGCCATGCGTACGCGCCGGCCACCCGGTTCGCGAGGCTCGGCAGCTTCGCGCGCAACTCGTCCTGGCGCTCGAGGTCGAGCTCCGCCGCCACGAAGCACGCGCCCTCGGCGGGCGCACGCGCCAGCACCTCGCCCCACGGGTCGACGATCATCGAGTTGCCGTAGCTGTCGCCCTCCGGCCCCGGCCGCCGGCCCTGAGCGGGGGCCACCACGAACACCTGGTTCTCGATCGCGCGCGCCCGCAGGAGCACCTCCCAGTGGGCCACGCCGGTTATGCGCGTGAAGTTGGCCGGGACCGTCACGATCCTGGCCCCGCGCAGGGCCAGGATCCGGTAGAGCTCGGGGAAGCGCAGGTCGTAACAGATCGTCAGGCCGAGCCCCGCCCCTTCGCCGGTCTCGGACAGCACGATCTCCCCGGCCGGCTCGGAGTGCTCCGACTCGCGGTATTCGACGCCACCCACCTCGACGTCGAACATGTGGATCTTGCGATAGACGGCCTTTAGGTCGCCGTCGGGCCCGGCGTGCACCGAGGTGTTCGACACCCGCTCACGCCCCTCGCGCCGCTCGGCGACCGAGCCCGCGACCAGGTCGATGCCGAGCTCGCGCGCGAGCGCCCGCGCCCAGCGCACCGGCCCGCCGTCGAGGCCCTCGGCGCCGGCCGCGTAGTCCGCTGCTGCGCCGCGGATGTCGAGCCGCTCGGGAAGCACCACGAGCTTGCAGTCGTCGGCGGCCGCGGCGCGCACGAGACGCTCGGCCACCTCGAGGTTGCGCTCCTTGCTGTCCGTCGACTCGAGTTGGACCGCTGCGGCCCGCATCGCCCCTCCAGCGATTGACTGACCAGTCAATCTGGAGTGTACTGGCGCGCATGGGCGTCGGCTCGTTCGCGGGCGAGCTGTCCGGCGCCCTCGTCCTCGCACCGGCAGGGCGTCATGGAGTGGCTCGGCGCGCTGGTGGGGCTTTCAGCGGGCCAGCATCCGCTCGAGGTCGCCCGCCAGCTCCTCGCCCGCTTCGTGCAGGTGTCGCCACGTCACCCGGATCGGGCGCCAACCCGCGGCCTGGAGCCCTGCGGTCGCGCCGGCGGTCGCGCTCGAAGGCGCGCCGCGTACCGTGCGTCGCGAAGCCGTCGAGCTCGACGATCACGCGCTGCATGCGCCAGAGGAAGTCGGGCACGAAGGCGTCCGACCCCACTTGCAGGAACGAGTTGATCTCGGGCTTCGGCAGGTCCAGCTCCCCGAGGAAGGCGCGGAAGGCGGCCTCGAGCTCCTCGCGCGTGACCCCTCGCCCGAGGCGGCCGTCGGCGAGGACCGCTCGCAGCGTGCGCGTTCCGCGCCGCCCCGGGTAGCGCCGGAGCGGGTCGCTGACCGCGTGCGCGTCCCAGAGGCGGAGCGCTTCCACCCGCTCGATCGCCTGCTCGAGGTCGGGAGCGCGCAGCACGCCCGCCAGATCGAGGATCGTCCGCGACGCCGAGGTGATCGGGATGCCGTGCTTCAGCGTGATCTCGTCGGCCGGCAGCCACGCATGGACGGGCCGATCCGAGGACCCTTCGGGAGGCTGCGTGGCACGATCACCTCCACCCGCCGGGCAGAGCTCGGACGGATCCCCCAGTGGGCGCCCGACGCACGTCTGGCGAGCACGGCGTCCGGCCCGACAGCGAGCACCGCCGCCGTGAAGGCGCCGGCTGGGTGCGGATCCGCCGGGACGGCGAGTAGACGCCTCTGTGCACGGCATGGAGCCGCTTCCTCCGCAGGCGCACATCGACCGCGCTGCGTCCGATGCCCAGCGCCGCGAGCTGGCGCCAGGCCAGCATCTCGTGCTGGAGCTCGGCCAGCCTGGCGATCGCAGCGTCCACCCCGCTCGCCTGGAGCTCCCGCCGGGCGGCCTCCTCCACACGAGACCAATGTTGTCGGCCTATATCGATGACAACTTCGGCCTCGCGGGACATCGCGCGATGGTCCCACCGCACGTGTGACGTCTGGGCTCGCTCGTGCCACGAACGTGTGACGGTTAGGGTCCGCGCCCATGAAGATCCGCGCCGCGGTGCTCGAGGAGTTCGCCAAGCCGCTGGTGGTCCAGGAGCTGGAGCTCGACGGGCCCGCTCCGGGCGAGGTGCTCGTGCGCCTGGCGGCCTGCGGCGTCTGCCACACCGACCTCTACACGGCGAGCGGCGCCGACCCGTCCGGCTACGCGCCCACCGTGCTCGGCCACGAGGGCGCCGGGGTGGTCGAGGAGGTCGGCGAGGGTGTCACGAGCGTGGCGCGCGGCGACCACGTGGTCACGCTGTTCTCGCCGCAGTGCCGCGAGTGCGTGCATTGCCGCTCCGAGAAGACGAACATCTGCCTCGCCATCCGCGACGAGCAGAACCGCGGCCACCTCCCGGACGGCAGCACGCGCCTGCACCGAGGCGAGGAGCGCATCCGCCACTTCATGGGCACGAGCACGTTCGCCGAGGCCACCGTGATGCCGGAGATCGCCCTCGCGAAGGTGAGCCCGGAGGCGCCGCTCGACGTGGTCTGCACGCTGGCGTGCGGCGCCACCACCGGAATCGGCGCCGCGCTCTACATCGCGAAGGTCGAGCCCGGCTCGACCTGCGCGGTCTTCGGCGCCGGGCTGGTGGGGCTCGGGGCCGTGGCCGGCTGCCGCCTCGCCGGCGCCGAGCGGATCATCGCGGTGGACCTCTCCGAGGAGCGCCTCGAGCACGCACGGGTCCAGGGCGCCACCGACCTGCTCGTCGGCGGCCCCGACACCGTCGAGCGGATCGTGGAGATGACCGGCGGCTTCGGCGCCGACTACACGTTCGAGGCCACCGGCCTCGTGGCGGTGATGCGCCAGGCGGTCGAGTCGGCGCGCATGGGCTGGGGCCTGTGCACGATCGCGGGCGTGGCCGGCAAGGGCGAGGTGCTGGAGGTCGTCCCGCGCTTCCTGATCACGGGCCGCCGGATCGCCGGCGCCTCGTTCGGAGGCGCCAAGGGCCGCGACCGCCTGCCCGAGCTGGTGGACAGCTACCTGTCCGGCGAGCTCGACCTCGACTCGCTCGTGACCCGCCGGCTGCCGCTCGACGAGGTGAACGACGCGTTCGAGGCGATGGAGCGCCAGGAGGGCGTCCGCTCGGTGATCACCTACTAGCCCGCGCCGCGCGCTGGCGGTGCAGCTCGGCCACCAGGAGCTTCTGGTGGAGCGCCGCGATCAGCTGGTTCAGGGGCTCGGCGCCCGAGGCGATCAGGTCGGCCGCCCGGTCGGGCTCCATCTCGCCGGCCAGGCGCTCCATCAGCAGCTGGACCTCCTCCTCCACGAGCCCCTCGAGTGCGCGCTTGTAGCGCAGCGTGTCGTAGACCGTGAAGCCGATGCGCTCGTCCCAGCCGCTCGCGCGGAAGCGGCTGATCGCCTCGACGATCTCCACGTCGCGCTGCCCGTAGCCGCTCGCGCTCGGGGAGAGCACCTCGAGCTCGCCGAGTCGGTCGAGCACCTCCTGGGGCAGCTGGTAGCGGCGGCGCAGCTCGGCGGCGGAGACGCGCGTGCGGTCGCCGGCGCGCGCCCATTCGAGGATCCGGTCCTCGAGCTCCACCAGCGCACGGGCGCGCTCCGGGTCGTCGTGGAGCATCGCCCTGATCACCTTGAGCGGCATGAAGCGCTCCTCCTGGAGCTGCTTGATCAGGCGGATCCGCTCCACGAACTCCCGCGGGTAGTACGCCATGTTGCGCGAGGTCTTGACCGGCTCCGGCAGCAGGCCCTCGCGCAGGTAGTGCTTGATCGTGCCCGCGCTCACGCCGCTCGCCTGCGCCAGCTCCTTCATCTTCAGCAGGCCGTTCGAGCTCATGCCATGAACGAGCCGCGCACGCCCTCGGCGGGTCCGGCCGCGGCGCCCGACTCGAGCAGCGTGGCGATCTGCTCGTTCGAGTAGCCGAGCGAGCGCAGCACGGGCTCGGTGTGCTCGCCGAGCGCCGGCCCCGGCCCGGCGGGCGCCCCGGGCGTGCGCGAGAGCTTCACCGGCACGCCCAGCTGGCGCACCCCCGCCGTCCCGGGCTGCTCCAGCTCCAGCACCATCTCGCGTGCTCGAACGAGCTCCGAGTCGAGCGCCTCGTCGAGGCCGAGCACGGGCTCGAGGCAGCAATCGTGCAGGTCCGCGAACGCGCGCCACTCCTCGCGCGTTCGCTCGAGGAAGACGCGCTCGACCTGCGCGTGCGTGTCCGACCCGGGGGCCTCGAACTGCTTCTCCACGAGGTCCTCGCGCCCGACCCCGCGACACCAGGCGACCCAGAACTTCGGCTCGAGCGCTCCGAGCGTGACCCAGCCGTCCCGACACGCGTAGGGCCGGTAGCAGACGAGCCGTCCGCTCAGCTCGCCGTCGCCGCGCGCCGGCGGGCGACCGTCGCAGAGGTACTTGGCGGCCACCAGCGCGAGCCAGGCGAGCGAGCCGTCGAACATCGACACGTCCACGAGCTGGCCCTCGCCGCTGCGCTCGCGCTCGCGCAGCGCCGCGAGCACGCCGAACGCCGCCATCAGCGCGCCGCCGCCGAGGTCGGCGATCTGGCCGGCCGACTGCACCGGCGGCCCGCCGGCGTCGCCGCTCAGCCCGAGCAGCCCGTTCAGGCCGAGGTAGTTCAGGTCGTGGCCCGAGCGCGTGGTGCAGGGGCCGTCCTGCCCGTAGCCCGTGATCGCGCAGTACACGAGCCGCGGGTTCTCCGCCCGCAGGCGCTCGTAGCCGAGGCCGAGGCGCTCCATCACGCCGGGCCGAAACGACTCGAGCAGCACGTCGTGCTCGCGCGCCAGCCGCAGCAGCACCTCCCGCCCGGCGTCCTCCTTCAGGTTCAGCCGGATGGAGCGCTTGCCGCGGTTGAGCGAGAGGAAGAGCGCGGAGCGCGCCGACTCCTCGGCGCCCTCGTAGCCGGGCGGCGCCCAGCGCAGGTAGTCGCCCACGCCGATGTCCTCGACCTTCAGCACCTGGGCGCCGAAGTCGGCCAGCAGCAGCGAGCAGAAGCCGCCGGGGAGCAGCCTTGAGAGGTCGAGCACGCGGACGTCCGCGAGCGCGGCGCTCACTCGCCGGCCTCGCTCGATTCGAGCGGGTGCGCGAGCAGCTCCCGCCGCGTCACCGGCTCGCGCTTGGGAGTGCCGAGCAGGTCGCGCGCCTCGGCCACGCTCGCGGCCCGCCGCCCGACGTCCTCCACGATCCGCCGCGCCCGCGCGATCAGCTCTCCGTTGGAGCCGGCCATCTCGCCGTCCGGGAGGTAGAAGTTGTCCTCGAGCCCCACGCGCACGTTGCCGCCCAGGGCGGCGGCTGTGGCCACGAGCCGCCATTGCTCGCGCGAGACGCCGATCACGCCCCAGTTGTTCGGGCCCTCCGCGCCGCCCGGGACCTGGTCCGCCATGTGAGCGAGGTTGCGGGGAGTCGCGCGCACGCCGCCGGTCACGCCCATCACGCAGGAGACCTGGAGCGGCTCGGAGAGCAAACCCATGTCGAGCAGCGGATCGAGGTTGGCCACGTGCCCCGTGTCGAAGCACTCGTGTTCCGGCCGTATGCCGAGCTCGCCCATCGCGCGGACGAACTCGATGATCGTGTCGAAGGAGTTCTCGAACACGGCCTTGAACACGAACTCCTTGCGCGAGCGCGAGTACTTCGCGTAGTTCATCGAGCCCATGTTGAGCGCGGCCACGTCCGGGCGCAGCTCGCGCAGGTACTCGATCCGCTTCTCGACCGGCACGCCGATCGCCCCGGTCGAGAAGTTGACGATCACGTCGTCCACCGCGCCGAGGATCGCCTCGGTGATCGCACTGAAGTCCTCGACCTCGTGGCTGGGCACGCCCGCGGGCGTGCGCGCGTGCACGTGGATCATCGAGCAGCCCTCATCGACCGCTCGCTTGGCCTCGGCCGCGTACTCCTCGGGCGTGTAGGGTATCGCCGGACACTGGTCGCGGTTCGCGACCGCGCCCGAGATCGAGCAGGTGATGATGCACGGGTCCTCGAAGCGGCTCATGTGACTCCTCTCATGACTTGCCCGAACGCGGGACGAAGGGCGGCACGTGGCGGCCGGCCGCCGAGCACTCGATCAGCTGCGCGAGCCGGCGCTCGCGTGTGTCGTCGCGCTTGGCGCTCACCACCCAGTGGGCGGCGGTCCTGCGGTAGCTCGGCGGGCGCGCCTGCCAGTACGCCCAGGCCGCGGCGTCTGCGCGCAGCCGCCGCTCGTAATCCGGCGGCAGCGTCGCCGGCCGATCCTGCTCGAAGGAGTAGACCCCGGACCTGGCCTCGGAGCGGGCCTCGAAGGCCTTCCTCCCCGCAGGCCGCATCAGCCCGGCCGCCTCGAGCTTCGCCACCTTGGCGATGTTCACCTTGCTCCAGTTGCTGCCGCGCCTGCGCGGTGTGAAGCGGATCGTGTAGCTCTCGGCGTCGATCGAGTTCATGCGACCGTCGATCCAGCCGAAGCAGAGCGCTTGGTCCACGGCCTCGGACCACGTCATGCTCGGCTTCCCGGACGCCACCTTGTGAAAGCCCACCGCCAGCTCGCTCTCGCTCTCGTGGTGCTCCTCGAGCCAGCTGCGGAGTTCCTCGGGGGTGGCGAAGAAGATCGGTTTCATCGCGCGCCGGAACGCCCCCGGGGGGCGGCCGGTCCCTCGGCCGCGGCGCGGGCGCTCAGACCGGCGTCACCCCGTGGCGCTTCCAGGGCCGCGCCACCCGCTTGGTCTCTGCCATCTCGAGCGCGCGGATCACGGTGGGCCTGGTCTCGCGCGGGTCGATCACGTCGTCGATCAGCGCGTTGCCGGCCGCGAGGTACGGGTCGATCGTCTGGCGAACGCCGGCGATCATCTCGGCGCGCGTGGCGTCCGGGTCCGCGCTCGCCTCGATCTGCTTGCGGAAGATGATGTTCACGGCGCCCTCCGGTCCCATCACCGAGATCTCGGCGCTCGGCCAGGCCACGATCAGGTCGGGCTCGTAGGCCTTGCCGCACATCACGTAGTAGCCGGCCCCGTACGCCTTGCGGATCACGACGGTGATCTTCGGGACGGTGGCCCGCGAGACCGCGTAGAGCATCTTCGCCCCGTGTCGGATGATGCCCGCCTGCTCGACCTTCGTGCCCACCATGAAGCCGGGCACGTCCATCAGGAACAGCAGCGGGATGCCGTAGGCGTCGCAGAGGTTGACGAAGCGCGCCGCCTTGTCGGCGGAGTCGTTCTCGAGGATGCCGCCGAGGTGCTTCGGCTGGTTCGCCACGATACCCACCGGCCGCCCGTCCATGCGCGCGAGGCAGGTGATGATCGTGCGCGCCCAGCGCGGCTTGAGGTCGAACCACTCGCCGTCGTCCACTATCCGCCGGATCAACTCGTACATGTCATAGGGCTGCCGTGGCGAGTCGGGGAGCAGGTCGAGCAGCTCCTCGTCCCCGCGCTCGACCGGATCGGAGCACTCGCGCCGCGGCGGCGGCTCCTCGCAGTTCTGCGGGAAGTAGGAGAGGTAGGCCTTGATCGCCTCGATGCACTGCTCGTCCGAGCCCAGCTCGAGGTCGCCCACGCCCGACACGCGCGTGTGTATGCGCGAGCCGCCGAGCTCCTCCTGGGTCACGTCCTCGCCCGTGACCGCCTTTGTCAGGTGCGGCCCCGCGAGCGCCATCGAGCCGCGCCCCTTCACCATCGGCACGAAGTCGGCCAGCCCGGGGATGTAGGCGGTGCCGGCGGCGCAGGGGCCCATCAGCGCGGCCACCTGCGGCACCACCCCGCTCATCGTGACCTCCTCCCGGAAGAGGTGGCCGGAGCCGGCGAACAGCGACCCGCTGGCCTCCTGGATGCGCGCGCCGGCGGAGTCGAGCAGCCAGATCATCGGTATGCGCTTGCCGAGCGCGAGCTCGCGCAGGCGCCCCACCTTCATCTCGCCGGTCATGCCCATCGAGCCGGCCATCACGGTGAAGTCGTAGGCGGCCACCGCCACGAGCCGGCCGTCGAGCCTGCCGTAGCCGGTGATCACGCCGTCGGCAGGCGCCTCCCTGCCGTCCATCGCGCGCTGGGAGAAGTGCGGGCGGCCATGGATGCCGAGCTCCGTGAACGTGCCCTCGTCGATCAGCAAAGCGAGCCGCTCGCGCGCGGTGAGCTTGCCCTGCTCGTGCTGGCGCGCGATGCGCTCCTCGCCGCCGCCGAGCCGCGCCCGCTCGCGGCGCTCGTGGAGATCGTCCACGAGCGAGCGGAGCGACGGGCGTGGGATCAGGGTGTCCTCGGCGGCGCGCTCGCTGGTTGCCATGAGTAGGAAGTCCTACTTCCTACCATGACGGATGCGTGGCCGGGGGGTCAAGCGTCGGGCGCGGGATGCCTGGCCGGAGATCGCGGGGGCGCCTGCGGGTCAAGCAGCGTCGGGGCGCCCGCCGCCCGCCAGGTGCTCGAGCAGCGGCTCGAGCACGTGCATGGCGGTCTCCGTGGCGGCGATCCGCTCCTGCTCGCGACCGGGCGCCTCGAAGGCGGTGACCTCCAGCCCGACGAGCTCGCAGTCCTCGACCACGGAGTCGAGCAGGTCGTAGAGCTTGTCCGGGTGCAGCCCGCTCGCGGCCGGCACAGCGGCGGGGAAATGGTCGGGGTCGATCACATCGAGGTCCAGGTGCACGAAGACGGGCGCGCCGTCGAGGGCGTTCTTGACCGCCACGAGCGTCTCCACCGTGCTCGCTCCGATCACCGTGGCAGCGCTGCCCTCGAGCAGCTCGCGCTCGCCCGGGTCGAGGTCGCGGATGCCGGCCAGCACCACCCGCTCCGGCGCGACGGTCTCGGTCAGGCCGGCATCCCACTCGCCGCAGGCCCCGGCGAGGCACATGCCGCCGAGGTAGCCGCTGCCCGAGGTGTCCGGCGTGTTGTAGTCGCCGTGCGCGTCGAGCCAGAGCAGGCGCGCGTCCGGGCGGTGCCGCATCACGGCCGGCAGCGTGGTCAGCGAGACCGCGCAGTCGGCGGCGAGGAGGAGCGGCGCGTCGCCCGCTTGGAGGGCGTCGTCGATCTGGCCGCCGGCCTCGAGCAGGCAGCCACGGGACTCCCGCAGGTCCTCCTCGAAGCGGCTCTCGCGGACCTCCCCGCTGCTGCCGATGTAGCGCGGCTCGACCCCGAGCGCATCGCCCACGAGCGGCGCCAGGATCTCCACGCCCCTGGGCGCTCCGGGGAAGCGGTCCGCGGTCCGGCAGCGCATCGCGATCAGCGCGACCCCCATGCTCAGCGCCCGCTCCAGTGCGGCTCGCGCTTCTCGAAGAACGCCCGCACGCCCTCCTGGACGTCCTCCGTCGTGAACGCGATCGAGAGCTGCGAGCGCAGCAGCTCGAGCGCGTCCTCGAAGGGCATGTCGAGCTGACGGTACATCGCGTCCTTTCCGAGCCGCATCAGCACGGGCGACTTGCCCGCCAGCTTGAGCGCCCACTCGTCCACGGCCGCGTCGAACTCCCCGGCCGGCGCCACTCGGTTGACGATCCCCGCCTCGCGCGCCTCGCCGGCGGAGATGCGCTCCCCGAGCAGCAGCAGCTCGTTGGCCTTCTTGCGCGGCACGTTGCGATAGATCAGCGCCATGATCATGAACGGGAAGACGCCCACGTTTATCTCGGGGGTGCCGAAGGTCGCGCTCTCCTTCGCCACGATCAGGTCACAGGCCAGCGCGAGCCCGAGTGCGCCTGCGAGCACGTGCCCGTTGGCCGCGCAGATGCTGGGCTTGCCGAGCTGCATGATCGTCTTGAACAGGCGCGGGAAGCGCTCGGTGGCGAAGTGCTTCTGCACGGGCGCGGTGTCCGCGGCGAACTGGTCGAGGCTGGCGCCCGCCGAGAAGACCTTGTCGTGGGTGGAGGCGAGCACCACGCAGCGCACGCGCTCGTCGTCGCGGGTGGACTCGAACGCGTGGATCAGCTCACCGAGCAGCTCGTTCGAGAGCGCGTTGCGGGTGTCCGGCTGGTCGAGCGCGATCGTCGCGACGCCGTCGTCGCGGATCTCGAACGCGAGCGTGTCGTAGGCCACGGGGCGAGTTCTACTAGGAGGTTGCCCGGCGCGCCCGCGCGGGTTACGGTGCCCCGACCCGTAGCCCGAGGAGGCTCACCCAATGTTCAAGACGATCGTGGTCGGGACCGACTGGTCCGGCGGCGCCGAGCTGGCGGTCGCGCGGGCGCTCGAGCTGGCGCGCCTGACGGGCGCGAACCTGCACGTGGTGAGCGTCGACGAGGGGGCCCCCGCGCCGGTGACCGGGGCTCGCGGGGCCGCCGTGACGGGCGGGGCGGGCTTCCAGGCGGACGTCGCGCTCGAGCAGACGCTCGAGCGGCTAGGCGCCGACGGGGTCGAGGTGGACCAGCACGCGCCGAGGGGCGCCGTGGCGGAGTCGATCGTGGCGGTGGCCGCGCAGCAGCGCGCCGACCTGATCGTGGTGGGCAGCAGGGGCATGCAGGGCGCTCGCCGCGTGCTCGGCAGCGTGCCGAACAAGATCTCCCACAACGCGCCCTGCGACGTGCTGATCGTGAACACGTCATAGCGACGGCGCGCGACCCCCGGCGCCCTGCTTCAACCGTGGGGCGGCGCCCAGGCGGCGCGCATGTCCACCCGCTCGCCCCGGAACGGCACGCCCTCGAGCTCGAGCAGGCGGCGCTGGCGCTCGCCCTTGGCCAGCGAGCCGTCCGCACGCACGACGCGCTGCCAGGGCAGGTCGGGCTCGTGGCACTCGCGCAGGACGGCGCCCGCAAAGCGCGGCGCCGTCGGGCAGAGGTCGCCGTAGGTGGTCACGAAGCCCTCCGGTATCGCGCGCACGCGACGAAGCACCTCGGCCGCGCGCTCGTCGTCCATGGCGCGGGGAGCCTAGCCCGACCGGGCGCGATGAGTCGGGCCGCCGCGCGCAGTCACAAGCAACGAACGCAAGCGATCGAGGAGCACGCATGACCAAGACGATCTGGCACATCACGATGTCCCTGGACGGCTTCATCGCCGGTCCCGGCGACTCGATGGACTGGGCCTTCGAGTCCTCTGAGCCGAGCGCGATCGCCGACGAGGTCAGACGCGGGACCGGCGCGATCCTTGCCGGGCGGCGCTGGTACGACGTGGCGCGCGCCAAGTACGACGGGGTGACCGGCATCTACGGCGGCGCCTGGAGCGGCCCGGTCTTCGTGCTCACCCATCGCCCCGACGACGCTCCCGACGACCTGGCGGTGACCTTCTTGTCGGGAGGCCTCGCAGAGGCGCACGCCGCCGCGTGCGCCGCCGCCGGCCACGGGCACGTCGAGATCTTCGGCGCAAACACCGCGCAGCAGTGCCTCGACGCCGGCCTGGTCGACGAGATCGTCATCCACCTGGCCCCACTCCTGCTCGGCGACGGGGTTCGGCTCTACGGCCGGCCCGGCGCAGAACGCGTCCGGCTCGAGCGCACGGAGCTCGTCGCGTCCGGCCAGCTCACCGATCTGCGCTTCAGCGTCGCCTGAGAGCCCCGCGGCCGGGCCGCCGAGCCTCCCGCGCGCCGGACTACTGGGACGCCCGCGGGAGGCGAAAGCGCACGCGCGCTCCGTGCGGCGAGTCCGCGATCCAGATCTCGCCTCCGTGGGCCTCCACGATCGCCCTGCAGATCGTGAGCCCGAGCCCCGTGCCCTCGCCGGAGGCGCGCGCGGCGCCGGCGCCGCCGCGGTAGAAGGGCTCGAACGCGTGCTCGCGGTCCTCGGGCGCGAGACCGTTGCCGGTGTCCGCCACCTCCACCTCCACGCTCGAGCCGTTCGACTCGGCCATCACGGTCACGCTGCCGTCCGCGGGGGTGTGGCGGATCGCGTTCTGGATCAGGTTGAAGAGCACGCGCTGGAGCTTCTCGGGGTTGGCGCGCGCCGGCGCCAGCCCGTCCGGCACCGCCGCCTGCACGGCCACGCGCTTGGCGGCGGCGTGCGGGCGCATCGCCTCCACCGTCTCCTCGACCAGCTCGTCGAGGTGCACCTGCGAGAGCGACCACTCGATGTCGCCGGCCTCGATCCGCGAGAGCTCGAAGAGGTCCTCGATCAGGGCCGAGAGCGAGCGGATGTGAACGGACATCTGCTCGAGGTAGCGCCGCCGCGTGTCGCGGTCCACGAGCTCGTCCTCGATCGCCTCCGAGAGGAGCCGCAGCGAGGTGAGCGGCGTGCGCAGGTCGTGCGAGACCGCCGCCACGAGCCCGCGGCGCGCCGCCTCGGCGGCGTCGCGCTCGGCGATCACGTCGCGCGAGAGCAGCCAGCTCGAGTAGGCGGTGAGCCCGCCGGCAAGCAACAGCAGCACGGCCATCACGAGGGCGTCATGGCCGGAGATGAACATCAGGAGCGCCACCACCCCCACGCCGAGTGTGACGAGCCCCACGGTGATTGCCACGGCGGAGGCGAATTGGCGCCCGAGCGACTCGCTCCTGCGCCGGCGCGCCAGCAGCAGGTGCGTGGCTCCGATCACGGGGACGCCGCAGGCGAGCATGAACACGCCCATCAGGACGCCGTCCGTGGGCGAGTAGACGACCCCGAACAGGACGCCGCCCACCACCGAGCCGAGCGCGAGCACCGCGAGCGCGGGCAGCAGCGGTGGCCGTGGGCGCTTCACGGCTGAAACCGGTAGCCCACGCCCCACACGGTCTGCAGCCAGCGCGGATTCGACGGGTCCTCCTCGATCTTCGAGCGCAGGCGGCGCACGTGGACGGTGACCGTCGAGGTGTCGGTGTAGAAGCTGTACTGCCACACCGCGTCCATCAGCTGGTCGCGGGAGAAGACCTGGCCAGGGTGGCGCACGAGGTGGAGCAGAAGCTCGTACTCGCGCACGGTGAGCTGGGCCTCCTCCCCGCGCACGGTCACGCGCCGGGCCACCGGGTCGAGCTCGAGCTCCTCGAAGACGATCGGCTCCTCGAGCTTCGGCGAGTGGTCGACGCGGCGCAGCACGGCGTCCACCCGCGCCACGAGCTCGGCGGGCGAGAAGGGCTTGACCACGTAGTCATCGGCGCCGAGGCGCAGGCCGATGATGCGGTCGCTGTGCTCGCCCTTTGCGGTGAGGAGGATCACCGAGACGCGCTCGCGCTCCCTGAGCCGGCGCATCACCTCGAGCCCGTCCATGCCCGGCATCATCAGGTCGAGCACCACGAGGTCCGGCGCGCTCTCGCTCGCGAGCCGTAGCGCCGCCGGCCCGTCGGCCGCCACGCGCGTGGCGTAGCCGGCTCGCTCCAGGTAGCGCGACACCACCTCCGTGATCGTCGGCTCGTCGTCCACCACGAGGATCGAGCCACGCGAGCCGTTCTCCATCCGTCGATTCTGGCACCCGCGAGCCGGCCGCGCGGGCGCTGTAAGCGAGCCGTAAGGGGGGCTCGGCGACGTGGTCGAGAGCGCTAGAGCCCGAGCTCCTCCAGCAGGTAGAGCCAGACCTCGCTGCGAGTGGGGAACGAGGGCACCGCGTGCGCGAGGCGCTCGAGCGGCACCTCGCCGATCACGGCCACCGTGGCGGCGTGCAGGAAGTCCTGCACCTCGGGCCCCGTGAAGGTGGCGCCCACGATCAGGTCGCGCTCCTCGTCGATCACGAGCCGGGAGGTGCCGGCGGAGCTGTCGCGGCCGTAGAAGCTGGCGCCGGCGTTGCCCTGGGTCGACACGTCCACCGAGCGCACGCGCAGCCCGGCTTGGCGAGCGGAGTCGAGCGTGTGGCCCACGGCGGCCACTTGGGGGTTGGTGAAGATCACCCGCGGAGAGCGCGCGTCGTCGTGCATGACGCGGGCGGGCCTGCCGAGGATCACGTCCGCGGCCACACGCGCCTGGTACTTGCCCATGTGGGTGAGCAGCACGCGTCCGTTGGCGTCGCCGATCGCGTAGAGCCAGTCGCTGGCGGCCATGCGCTCGTCGACGGCGACCGGCTTGCCCGGCTCGAGGCCGACGGTATCGAGGCCGATGTCCGCCGTGTTCACGCGCCGGCCGATCGCCACGAGCAGCTCGTCGCCCGTAACCGAGCCGCCGTCCTCGAGCTCGACGGTGAGCTCGCCGTTCGAGGCGCGCACGGCGGTGGCCTTCACGCCGATCCTCAGGTCCACGCCGAGCTCGCCGAGCGCTTGCGCCACCTGCTCGCTCGCGAACGGCTCCTCGCGCGAGATCAAGCGGTCGGCCGCCTCGATCAGCGTCACCTGCGAGCCGAGCGCTCGCCACGCCTGCGCCATCTCCACGCCCACCACGCCGCCGCCGAGGACCACCAGGCGCTCGGGGGCCGACTTGGCCGTGGTGGCCTCGCGGTTGGTCCACGGCTCGGCCTCCCGGAGCCCGTCGATCGGAGGCACGAGCGCGGAGCTGCCGGTGGCCACGACCACGGCCCTGCGCGCCACGAGCACGTGGTCGCCGGCGCGCACCCGCCGCTCGCCGTCGAGCCGGCCGTGCTCGCGCACGAGCTCGATCCCGCGCTCTGCGAGCCAGGGCTCCATGCCGGAGTCGTCGAGGTCGTGGACGATCTCGTCGCGGCGCGCCAGCACGGCCGCCACGTCGAGCCGGCCGCTGACCGCCTCGGCAACTCCGGGGATGCGCTGCACCTCGGCCAGCAGCTCGCCGGGGCGCAGCAGCGCCTTCGAGGGCATGCAGGCGTAGAACGAGCACTCGCCGCCCACCAGGTGCTGCTCCACGACCGCGACCGACAATCCGCCGGCCGCGAGCCGTCCCGCGCAGACCTCGCCCGCCGGGCCGCCACCCAGCACCACCACGTCGTACTCGCGCTCGCTCATGGGAGGCACCGTACCCGCAGCGAGACCGGCGTCGCGCTGCTCCGCGGAAAGTAGGAAGTGCCACTGTTTACTTCCACGGGGGCCCCGCGCTAGCGTGTCCCCATGGCCACCGCAGACGCGCTCCTCAAGCCCGACCACGGCGCCCGGCGCAGGCACTTCATCTTCACCGAGGAGCACGAGCAGCTGCGCGAGTCGATCCGCTCGTTCGTGACCAAGGAACTGGCGCCGCATGCGGAGGAGTGGGAGGACACGACGTTCCCCGACTCGGTCTTCGCGCGCATGGGCGAGCTCGGCTACCTCGGCCTCTCCTATCCCGAGGAGTACGGCGGCCAGGGCGGCGACTACTTCTGCAACCTCGTGCTCGCCGAGGAGATGGTGCACGCGAACAGCGGCGGCCTTGCGATGGGCGTGGCCGTGCATACCGACATGGCCACCCCGCCCGTGCACGTGTTCGGCAGCGAGGAGCAGAAGCAGGCGTACCTCGTGCCGGCGATCCGCGGCGAGAAGATCTCCTGCCTCGGGATCACCGAGCCGGACGCCGGCTCGGACGTGTCCGGGATAAAGACGCGCGCCGTGCGCGACGGCGACGAGTGGGTCATCAACGGCTCGAAGACCTACATCACCAACGGGCACCGCGCGGACTTCATCGTGCTGGTCACGAAGACCGATCCGGAGGCCGGCTACGACGGCTTCTCGCTCTTCCTCGTGGACCTGGACTCGCCCGGCGTGATCCGCGAGGGGAAGCTGGAGAAGCTCGGGATGCACGCCTCCGACACGGCGCTTCTTGCCTTCCAGGAGGTGCGCGTGCCCGCCGATGCCCTGCTCGGGCAGGAGGGCAAGGGCTTCTACCACATCATGTGGGAGCTTCAGGGCGAGCGCCTGATCGGCGCCGCCGGCTGCGTGGCGGGCGCCCAGAAGGCGTTCGACAAAACGCTCGCCTACGCGCAGGAGCGTCGCGCGTTCGGCCGCCCGATCGGCCGCTTCCAGGCGATCCGCCACAAGTTCGCGGACATGGCCACCAAGATCGAGGCCGGCCGCCAGATGGTCTACACCACGGCCTGGCGCTTCGCCGGCGGCGAGTACCCGGTGCGGGAGATCTCGATGGCCAAGCTCTACACCGCCCGGATGGCCTGTGAGGTGGTGGACGAATGCCTGCAGATCCACGGCGGCGCCGGCTACATGAAGGAGTACGGGATCGAGCGCGCCTGGCGCGACATGCGCCTGAACCGGATCGGGGCGGGCACCGACGAGGTCATGCTCGACGTGATCGGCCGCTCGTACGGGCTGTAGGCCTGCCCGCGATGGGGACATGAGCCGGCGCATCGAGATCGACCGGTCGCGCCCGCTCCACCGGGGCGCCGTGGCGGGCCACAACCGCTGGCACCCGGACCTCACGCCGGTGGCGGCCTGCGAGCCCGGCGAGGAGGTCTGCTTCGAGATCCGCGACTCGCGCGACCGCGAGATCGGGCGCGAATCGACGCACGAGGACCTGCTCGACGTCCCGCCGCTCGCCCACCCGCTGACCGGCCCGCTCCAGGTCAGGGGCGCCGAGCCCGGCGACGTGCTCGAGCTGGAGGTGCTCGGTTACGACACCGACGACTTCGCCTGGACCGCGGTCTGGCCCGGCTCGGGCTACCTCGGCGATCTGTTCGAGCGGCCGTTTCTCGCCAAATGGGAGCTCGCGGACGGCCTCGCCCGCTCGGAGCAGCTCCCAGGGGTGGCGGTGCCGGCGTGCGTGCACGCCGGCACGATCGGGGTGGCGCCCTCGCAGCAGCTCTTCGAGCGCGTGCTCGAGCGGGAGCGCGCGCTCGCGGCGCGCGGGGGCACGGTTCCGCTCCCGGATCCCGAGCTCGCTTGGCCGCCCGAGGCTGCCCACGGCCTGCGCACCTTCCCGCCGCGCGAGAACGGCGGCAACGTCGACATCCGCGACCTCGGTCCCGGCGCGCGGCTCCTCCTGCCGGTGCACGTGCCCGGCGCGCTGCTCTCGGTGGGCGACCTTCACTTCGCCCAGGGCGACGGCGAGGTCTGCATCTCCGCAATCGAGACCGGCGGCTCAGCGAGCTTCCGTGTGGGCATCCGCCGCGGCGGCTGGCGCCCCGCTTTCCCGGCGTACGAGGCGCCGCCGCGAGCACCGCGGGCGATGTTCGCCACCACCGGCATCCCGCTGGCCGACGACGGCTCGCAGGGCGACCTCGACCTGGGGCTCGCCACCCGCCGGGCGCTGATCGAGCTGCTGTCCTGGCTCGAGCGCGAGCGCGGACTGGCCCGCGAGCCCGCCTACGTCCTGATGAGCGTGGCGGCCGAGCTGCGCGTGTCCGAGCTCGTTGACGCTCCCAACGCGCTCGTATCGGCCGCGCTGCCGCTCGACGTCTTCGACGAGTGACGGCGCCGCTGCGCGCCCGGCCGGGTACGGTGAGCCCGTGAGCGACTTCGCGAAGGCGATCGCGGAGGCCTACGCGGTCGAGGGCGCCGCCATCGACCTGGGACGAGCGGTCCACGAGGACGAGCTGTTCAGAGGCGCGGTCGTCCAGGCGCCGCTTCGGATGATGAACCGGCACGGCCTGGTTGCGGGCGCCACGGGCACCGGCAAGACGATCACGCTCCAGACGATCGCCGAGCAGCTCTCGGCCGCCGGGGTGTCGGTGTTCGCGGCGGACGTGAAGGGCGACATCTCCGGGCTCGGCGCCCCCGGCGCGCCCGGCGGGGCGGCCGAGAAGCGGATGGGCGAGCTCGGCCTCGCATTCGAGCCGAGCGGCTACCCGGTGGAGTACCTGTCGCTCGGCGGGATCGGCCCTGGCGTGCCGGTGCGCGCCACGGTGTCCGACTTCGGGCCGCAGCTGCTCGCGAAGATCCTCGAGGCGAACGAGACGCAGGAGCAGTCGCTCCAGCTCGTGTTCCACTACGCCGACCAGAAGGGCCTGCCGCTCGTGGACCTCTCCGACCTGCGGGCGCTGCTGACGTTCCTCGAGTCCGACGCGGGCAAGCAGGCGCTCGAGGGCATCGGCGGGCTGGCGTCGTCCACCGTCGGCGTGCTGCTGCGTGCCCTGATCGGCCTGGAGACAGGCGGCGGCACCGAGTTCTTCGGCGAGCCGCAGATGGAGGTCGGCGACCTGCTGCGCGTGGCGCCCGATGGCCGCGGCGTGATCTCGGTACTGGAGCTGCCGGCGGTTCAGGACAAGCCGCGGCTCTTCTCCACCGCCCTCATGTGGCTCGTGGCCGAGCTCTTCGAGCAGCTTCCCGAGGCGGGCGACCTCGACAAGCCGAAGCTCGTCTTCTTCTTCGACGAGGCCCACCTGCTGTTCAAGGGAGCGACAAGCGCATTCGTCGAGTCCGTCGTCCAGACGGTGAGGCTGATCCGCTCCAAGGGCGTGGGCGTCTTCTTCGTGACGCAGGTCCCCGACGACCTGCCCTCCGACGTGCTCGGCCAGCTCGGGAACCGCATCCAGCACGCGCTGCGCGCCTTCACCCCGGACGACGCCAGGGCGCTAAAGGCGGCCGCCTCGACCTACCCGAGCTCCGACTTCTACGACGTCGAGGAGCTGCTCACCTCGATGGGGATCGGCGAGGCGGCGGTCACGATCCTCTCGGAGGAGGGGGTGCCCACCCCGGTGGCGCACACGCGGCTGCGAGCCCCGGCCTCGCGCATGGGCCCGGCGGACGACGTCGAGGCGGCGGCCAAGGCCTCGCCGCTGTACGCCAAGTACGGGGCGCGGGCAGAGGCCGAGAGCGCGCGCGAGAAGCTGGCCGCGCGCCTCGATGCGGCGAGCACGTCCGCCGAGGGGTCGGCGGACGGTGCGTCCGCGCCCGGGTCGGACGGACCTCCCCTAGAGGACGGCCGCCGCTCCGGCGGGCGCCGGCGGCGTGGCGGCGGGGGTAGTGGCGGCCGGACCGGGGCCGGCGGGTCCGGGACCGGCGGCGGGACGGGCGCCGGCGGCATCGACACGCTCGGCCACCTCCTGACCTCGCGCGAGGGCAAGGCGCTGCAGCGCAAGGTGATGCGCGGCGTGTTCGGCATGCTCCGCAAGCGGCTTTGAATCGCGCCGGGGCCGCGCCGGACGGCGCCCGCTCCAGAGCTGACGAAGGGCGTCCGCGGAACTCGAACGCTCCGATCGGTCAATCAGTAGGTGAGACCATGCGGGCGCACGAATATCGATGAGAGGGATGGCCGCCATTCCGGCCGGGCGCGCGGCGGACAACACCGTCGTGAGGCGTGCCCTGCGCGAGCCCGAGGCGTTCACCGAGCTGTTCGACCGCTACGCGGACGATGTGCATCGATACGTCGTGCGCAGGCTTGGACCGAACGCGGCCGACGACGTGATGGCCGAGACGTTCACCGTGGCGTTCGCGCGGCGCGGCCGCTTCGATCTCTCGCGCCCGGATGCCCGCCCGTGGCTGCTGGGCATCGCCACGAACCTGATGCACGGGCAGCGCCGAACCGAGCTGCGCCGCTGGCGTGCGATGGCCAGGGCGGTCGCCGTTGACGAGGGTGAGCTCGAGGCAGACCGCATCGCCGCACGGGTGACGGTTCAGGCCGCACGCGCCGAGCTCGCGGCCGCGCTCGCGCGGCTGTCCGTGGCCCAGCGCGACGTGCTGCTGCTGTACGCCTGGGCGGAGCTCGACTACGAGCAGATCGCCGAGGCGCTCAACGTCCCGATCGGAACGGTTCGATCGCGGCTCCACCGTGCGCGCGGCGTGCTGGTCGAGGCGCTCGCGCCGCTGGGTCTGGAACCGAACCCAGGAGGAGAAGACGAATGAACGAGCTGACGCTGCTCCGGGAGCTCGACGCCGACGCCCCACCGCTCAGCCCGCGGGCTCGCCTGGCCGCCCGGGCGCGGCTCGAGCGCGAGGTGGCGCGCGAGACGGCGCGGCCGACCGCCTCGCGACCACCCCGCCGTTGGTGGAACAGCCAGCGGGCCGCCGGGGTGGCCCTGGCGCTCACGGTGGTGGGCGCGCTGGTCGTGGTCGCCCGGGACATCGGCGGCGGCGGCGACCCCCTGACCCCGTCTGCCCTGGTGGGCTCCGAGCCCGCCGCGGATGTACTCGAGCTCGCTGCCCGCGACCCGCAGGGGCTGGCGCTGCCACCCACCCCGCGCCCGGACCAGTACCTCTATATCCGCGAGATCACCGTGGCCAAGCCGATCGACCCAGGCGGAACGCCCAGGACCTTCGTCGAGGAGGAGTGGCTGGCAATGGACAGAGACGTCCCCTCGCGCAGCTGCGAGCTCGGCAGGTGCTGGACGGCGTTGAACAACGTGATGCCGAGGACCACCGAGGAGCTCGAGCGGATCCCGCGGGATCCGCGCCGCCTGCTGCTCTACGCCCGGGCTTCGCTTGACCCCTCCCATCCGGACGGGCCTTTCACAAAATACGACTGGACCACCGTCAACGACTTCCTCTTCATGCTGCTGGCGACACCCGCACTCGTGCCGCCCGACCTGCGCTCGGCGCTGGTCAGTGCGCTCGCATACGCGCCCGGGGCGAGGGTCGTCGACGAGCGGGTCGAGTTCCGCGGACGGCCGGCGGCGGTGGTCGACGTTCCGCCCTGGAGCTCACAGCTCGTCGTCGACCGCTACACCCACGAGTATCTCGGCTCTCGCTGGGAGCTCGGACCAGGGGACATGAGAGGCCGAAACGGAAGGCTGTTCGAGTCGTCGCGGGTCCGGTTCGTCAGCTACCCAGCCGAGACCGCGATCGTCGACCGAATGGGGGAACGGCCCTAAGCCCCACCTCAGCCATCCGGCTGCTCATCGTCGTTCTCGGCGGCGCGAGGCGCTCCTGGGCTCGTCCGGCCAGCGGCCGTGCTCGTCGAAGAAGCGGCGGGCGTCCTCCTCGCGGTCGCGATCCTTGTCGCCCTGCACCCCCATGCGGTACAGCACGTTGAGGAGCAGCACGGCCGTGGCGGCGCTGACGAACATCGCGCCCACGGCGATCCCGACGCGGCCGGAGGTGGCCCACACGACCACCCCCGCCACCAGCAGCACGAGCGGGAGGCCGTAGCGGACGGCGCCCAACGTCATCGCCGGACGAGGCTAGCGCGGTCGGCGAGCGGTGAGTCGGGGCGGCGATCGTCATGATGGCGGCTTCCCGGGCTCCGCGCTGCAATCGGGCCCCGAGACGCTGCAATCGGCCCCTGAGAAGAGAAGGAGACCCACGTGGGAGTCCTCGACGGCAAGGCGGCGATCGTCACCGGATCCGCCCGCGGCATCGGCCGAGCTACCGCCGAGCTGCTCGTCGAGCAAGGCGCGCGGGTCCTCATCAACGACCTCGACGCGGACCTCGCGGAGCAGACGTCGGCGGAGATCACGGGCGCGACCGCGGTCTTCGGCGGCGACCTCACCAAGCAGGGCGTGCCGGACCGGCTCGTCGAGAAGGCGATCGACGAGTTCGGCCAAATCGACATCATCGTCAACAACGCGGGCTACACGCGCGACAACGTCGCCCACAAGATGAGCGACGACGAGTTCCAGGCGATGCTCGACATCCACACGGTGGTGCCGTTCCGGATCGTGCGCGCCGCGGCCCCGCACATGCGCGAGCCCGCCAAGAAGGAGCGGGAGGAGGGCCACGAGGTGTTTCGCAAGATCGTGAACGTGAGCTCCGTCTCGGGCACGATGGGGAACGCCGGGCAGGCGAACTACGCGGCGGGCAAGGCCGCCGTGGTGGGCCTCACGAAGACGCTCGCCAAGGAGTGGGGCCAGTTCAAGATCAACGTGAACGCGGTGGCCTTCGGCTTCGTCGAGACGCGCCTGACCGCCGTCAAGGAAAGCGGGAACACGATGACCAAGGACGGCGAGGAGATCCAGCTCGGCATCCCCGAGCAGATGCGCGCCATGGCCGCGATGATCATCCCGCTCGGCCGCCCCGCCTCACCACAGGAAGCCGCAGGACCGGTGTTCTTCCTCTGCTCCCCGTGGTCCAACTACGTGCACGGACAGGTGCTGAACGTGACCGGCGGCCAGTTCGGCGGCATGTATACCTAGAGACGACGGGTGCTGAGGGGCCTCACGCCCCGATACCCCACGACTGGGATGGCATCTGGGGGCTCACGCCCCCAGACCCCCCCATGCAACTGGCCGGTCCGTGGCCAGGCCACCCCCCGCGACAACTGCCGTGGTCGGCGGCCGGGCACGGCCGGCCGGCGGACTAGCCCGCGGGCGCCGCTTCCTTCTCCGGGTTCCAGGAGTAGGCGTACTCGGGCTTGTCGATCTCCTGCCAAAGTGCGGCCAGGCGCAGCGGCCGGAAGGTGTCCCACATCACTGCGAGCTCGTCCGTG